>CAKJZO010000092.1 GCA_918298275.1 Spirochaetota bacterium
GATATGTGGGGAATCCGTCGCTCTTGAGCAAAACCGGATCCGGGCTGATGTCCCTTGTTGATCTTCTCGAGGCTGAAGCACTTTTCGAGCTCCTCACGGCTGAAGAACTCCTTCTCTCCGTCGTAGGACCAGCCGACAAGGCTCACGTAGTTCAGAAGAGCCTCGGGCAGGTAGCCTTTCTTGCGGAAATCCCTCACGCTGGTCGAACCGTGGCGCTTGGAGAGCTTGTGGCCGTCGTTTCCCATGACCATCGGAAGATGGCAGTATGTTGGGACTTCCCAGCCGAATGCTTCGTAGAGAATCACGTGAAGCGGTCCGGACGGGATCCACTCCTGGGCTCTCATGATATGGGTGATGCCCATCAGATGGTCGTCGATGACGTTGGCCAGGTGATATGTGGGGAATCCGTCGCTCTTGAGCAAAACCGGATCCGGGCTGATGTCCTTGTTCTCGCGGGTGATGTCTCCCATGAGCACATCATGGAATGTGGTGCTTCCCTCTCTGGGGACCTTGAGTCTGATGACAGGCTTGATTCCCTGTGCTTCGAGCTCCGCCCTCTGCTCGGCGGTAAGGTTGCGGCAGTGTCCGTCATAACCCTGGACCGGGCTCTTCTCCTCTATCTGCTTCTGTCTGAGGGCCTCGAGGCGCTCGGCGGAGCAATAGCAATAGTAGGCCTTGCCCATGTCGACGAGCTTCTTTGCATATTCCTGATAGATGGCAAAGCGCTCACTCTGGATATAAGGTCCGCAGGGGCCGCCGACAACCGGGCCCTCGTCCCATTTGACGCCGAGCCACTCGAGAGTGTCGTAGAGGTCCTGCAGTGATTCGTCGCTGTAGCGCTCGCGGTCGGTGTCTTCAACCCTGAGGATGAACTTTCCGCCGTTGGATTTGGCGAAGAAGTAATTGAAAAGCGCGGTTCTCACGCCTCCGATGTGCTGGAGCCCTGTGGGCGATGGTGCATATCTGACTCTTACGTTCATATTAATACTCCGATAGACAATACTATATATCGTAAAAAAGAGTTTCTTTCAATAATGGGGGCGCTTTGCTTAGGACCAGGGGCCTTCTTTCAGGGCCTTCAGCAGGTCTATGCGGGATCGGACCTCCATCTTGCTGAAGATGTTGGCCACGTGGTTGTTGACGGTGTTGACCGAAATGGAGAGCTCCTGAGCGATCTCCTTGTTGGTGAGGCCCTCGCAGATGAGCTGGATTACGGTGAATTCACGCTCGGAAATCCTATAGCGGGAAAGGCTCTCGAAGCTGAGTTCCGGCTTGTTCTGTTCCTTCTGCTTGTCCAGTCCGAAACGGATGTAGTTGTACACCATTATGATGATGGAGAACGCAAACACATAGACCGGGTAGCTGAAATCCGCGACGGCCGGAAAGAAAACAGACAGTATCGAGAGTGGTATGAGCGAGAGGCTCACGATGTTGATCGACAGCGCCACTCCCCTGGAGGAGCGGTCCTCGATGTTCTTGAGGTTCACCCAAAGGGTGACCAGGCAGTAGACATACATGCCCAGGAAGATGAGTGTCTGTGCGATGTATGCCCATCTGTCGAAGGTGGCATTGTTCACTATCAGCGAGGTCAGTCCCATTCCGAAGTAGACCATCGCAAAGGGATAGAACCGCAGCATCTGGAGTCTTCTCCAGGGCTTTGCGATGACCCAGCTGAGGAAGTAAGGCAGGAAAACTATCACGAACGCCATGCAGGTGATCATCACCGTGGAGTAGATGAAACTGAACACGGCATAGATGTTCTCCGGCATGAAGAACAGTGATAGCTTTGATGCGAGGAATACCACCATGGCTCCGATAAGACAGCTCTGGAAGACGATATACTTACCGCCCCAGGCTGTCTTATGGAGAATCTGTGAGGCTATGGCCAGAGCCAGAGCCATGCAGGAAACCGCGATGGAAGCTGTGAATGTGAACAGCAGGAAACCATTCATAATCCAACTTTCGTCAGGCGGCTGTTATTTTGCAAGAAGCTTCTGGTTGTGTGAGAGATCGGCCTCTCCGCAGATGTTCTTGATGTCTTCGTAGAGGACGGGGAATGTCGTTGCCGGGATTCCGTTGACCTTCTCGGAGACCTTGTTGTAGACGCTTGTGTTCGTGATGGCCTTGCTGAAGGAGGAGAACAGCCTCAGGTGGATGTCCTGTCCCTCGTTGGTCATATAATCGGCAGTAAGCTCGAAGCCCGGGAAGACCTTGGCGAGTGCCTGGTCGAACGAGGCGGAGTCTGCGATGTACTGGTTCAGCGGCTTGAGGTGGATGTAGAGCCACATGCTGAAGCTGGGCAGTGTCCATCCGAGCTTGACCTTTCTGGCATCTGCGAACGGCTGGGCGGCAACGATGTCCTCTGCTGTGATGCTGAAGTCATCGAGACCGAAGATGGCCCATGCGGAAGCGAACTTACCTGCAATCCTGGCCTTGCCGGTTGCCTTGATCAGACCCTCAAGCGTGTAGGCCTGGAAATACTCGACTGTCATGTTGACGTATCTGCAGTCCTTTCTGACTCTTGAGAAGTATGCTGCGACTGCCGGATTCGCTGTTGCGATGAGGATTGTGCTCTTGGGCTGTGTAGGAATTCTCTTTCTTGTCATGTCATGCCTCCTCGTTTACGAAGCGGAACTCGCTTGTGATTGGAAGTGCTCCGAATGCACCGCTCTCATACATTGCGCGGGTCTTTGCGTTTGCGCCGATCCTGAAGTTGCTGAGCGGATAGTAGATTGTCGATCCGATGCTGTCCTTCTCGGTGAAGTAGATGCTGTCTCTTCTGAGCAGTCCGTCCTCGAGCAGTGTCGGGTTGCAGTCAGCCACGAAGAGCTGGCTTGCGCGCTTGCAGCCGCTTGTGAAGACGCTTGTGAGATAGATCAGGACTTCCGGATGGAGGAACATGCCGTAGTCATCGACGACCAGTACTTTCGGCTTGGTGAAGGCCTCGAAGAAGGCCAGAGCCAGAAGTGAGAGTCTCTTCATGGAGAGGCTTTCCTTTCCGTACGGGCTGAACATTGCTGCCTTGGAGTTGGTATGTACGAAGAATACCATGTCTCCGTCATTGGACTGGACGAACTTACCGTCCTTGTTGGAACCGACTCTGATATCCCTGATATCCGTGACGTCCATGCTCCAGAAGAAGTTGATCAGCTGCTCCTTCCATGCCGGATGTGCATTCAGCATTGCCGCTACATAGCGCTCTGACGAGGTTCCGACACCCATCGGGAGGATGTCCAGGACTTCCGTGAACCACTTGTAGACTTCAGAACAAGTCTCACCGCCTCTGTCTGCGGCATTCTTGATGAAGGAGTGTCTGCAGTCGACAGCCTTCTCGTTTCTCTTCTTGTCGCCTCTGTAGAGCTTACCCCAGCGGACCTTGTACTTGATGTCATCGCCCAGGCTTGCAACTGCAACTCTGTCGAACATGAGCTTTCTGGATGTACCGAAGTTGTAGTAGAGCTTTTCTTCCCAGATGTGATCCAGATCAGCCTTGAGTGTGTAGGTTGCGAATACCTCAGGCTCCTCTTCCGATACGAACTCCCTGAGCAGGAATCTGATCGTGAACTCTGCGGGCTGGTTCTTCACATCATTGTATGCGAACAGTGAACCGGCGAGGATTCTTCTGAGCGGATTCTCGTCTGTTGCATCGGCGATGACGATACCCTTGATTGCCTCAAGAGCTCTAACAGCGGTACTCTTTCCGACTCCGTTCGGACCGATGATGGCTGTTGTCCTGAGAATCTTGAGCTTTTCGGAGACAAACTGGACCTTTGTCTGGTCCATTCTCTTGTCCTTAAGGGCCGCAAAGGAAAGGGTCTGCGGATCCTTGATTGACCTGAAATTGGCCATTGTAATGTCGATGAGCACGAAGGCCTCCTTTTGCCGACTGGCGGCTTAAAATTAACAAAAACGATGCTAGAGCCCCATCGACTCCATTCTGGTGCAGATTTCCGGGTAGGCATCAAGGCAAGCCCTAAGCCTCTTCGGAAGACTTCTGTCACCATGGTTGTCATCGGCGATGATGTCAACCAGATCCCGATGGATGTACGGCATCGCAGTCCTGTTCTCTATGCCGGACACATTGACCTGTATCCAGGCACCCATATCCTTGAACATCCGGAACGTCTGATCCTGAGGCCTGAGCCAAGGGTAACGCTCTACATGAGCAATCACCGGCTCCAGCCCCTGATCCAGAAGCTGCTGCAGTTTCCTGTCCAACCCGATGGGCTTTGCGGAAACCGGGAACTCGACCAACGCATACCTTCCGGCAATGGGAATGGTTTTCACATCGATCTGACTCCCGAGATACAACTCGGCTCCGAGAATCGTCTTCATTCCGACACGCGAGGCATCTTCGCTCGCAAGGCGGAAGTTTTCCCTGATGTTCTCCACCTTGGTCTTCACCGTAGGATGAAAGACGTGAGGCGTCAGAACCAATGTCCTGATTCCATACTTTCTGTACTCCAACAGAAGCGCTCTATACAGATTACGGTCCTGGACTCCGTGGTCAACGTCGAACAGAAGATGTGAATGCAGGTCAAAAAGATTCATGAACGCCTACAATTGTAGCCGAAAAACGTCATCAAAACAAGGATAATGAGAGAAAAATGTTGAGAAATAATAATCAGGCCATCGTTCGCATTAAAAATGCTACTTCATGGCCTGAAAAACGAAAAAAGTTGATGAAAATAATAAAAATCGAAAAATTAGGCTATCGATGCCTTTATGCTATCAGAAACCTGCAAGACTGCCGGTACTACCGCCCGTTGAGCCTGATTTCTCAGTGCTATTGATCTGTTTGGTAGCCGCATTTTCCTTCTCTTCGATTTTTTTGAGGTCATGATAGAGTTCCAGGGCATCGGTCATGCTCTGTGTGCGGTACAGCTCCTGTGCAAGGTCGTAGGCCTTCTGTCTTTCGCCGGTTGTGAAGTACAGGATGCAGGCATTGTAACCTGCTGCTCCGTGCTTGCTTCTGGCATATTCGTCGGCGAAGATCTGGAGGGCAGCGCCCCACTTCTCGTCTTCGAGCGCCTCATAGGCCGGCTCGAGCCTCTTCACCTTGGGTTTGTTGGGCATGAAATCGAAGTACTCCGTCACATAGTGCGGGGAAAGAGCATTCCTGAAGTTGGAGGCGAATGTGCTTATCTGCTCCTCGAACAGCGATGAAGCTGTCGGGATGCGCACATATGAATAGGCCTCATAGTCGCCTGCGGCATTCTTGGTCTTTCCGAGGGTGGTCTTGTGCTCCCTCATGCCGGACGAGAAGTTTCCGGATGCAATGATCACGTTGTTCTCGACGTCGGTGAGCCTGTAGGAAATCGTGATCTCGTACTTCTGGACGGCATAGAAATAGATGGGATAGTACTTACCGTCGGCAGCGGTCGAGGAGAACTCGCTCCTCTCCTGGATGATGTACTCATCGTAATAGAGATTTGAAATCTCTGTGGTGAGAACGGCATCGACACCGGCATCGAGGAAGGTTTTCTTCATGTTGCCGTTACGGTCGCCGATGGTCACATAGGAATCGGTGAGCTCCGGATCCAGGACCTTGAAGAATCCGGTGTTCACTGCCTTGTAGACGGTCTTGGTGGCGGTATTGGAAATATGGCTCGAGACCCCGAAGTCGAGGCATGAACGGAAGTTCAGGAAGCTGAGATACTTTTCGCTTATTCCGCCGCGGATGGGAATGTAGGAATTCCAGAAGGCGGGGACAATCCATTTGGTATTGTCGATTGTGGAACGCACGGCCATGGACTTGTAGCCGCTGACATCGACCTCTGCCGGGACAAGCGTGCGGATTGCGATGGTGGTCGAACATCCCGTGAGGATTAGGACCAGAGTGACGGCAAGAAGCAGGATAGTGCTCAATGTTTTGCGCATGATGACCTCTCGGATTGGCACCCACATCTGTGAAATGCCGGATTGGGATGACCAAAGTATAAGGCCTATGGATAAAAAACTCAATTGACATCTGAAAGATGTAATTCTATCCTTTGATTGATTCGTGGAGGTGAACATGCCCAGAAACAGACGCCCATTCGGCGACTATTATGACGACTACGACGACGATGACGACTTCGATGAAGACGATGATGACTTCGACGACGATGACGACTTCGATGAAGACGAAGACGATTTCGACGAGGACGAGGACTTCGAGGACATCTACGATGCACCGGACGTAAGCGACTACGAAGACTACGAGGAAGACGATGACGATGAGGACGATGACGACCTCATCGGTGACGGCTTCTACTACGAGAGCGACGAATACGAAGGTCGCAGATCCAAGGACGAGGACGATTATTGATGAAACGCATAGCATTGGCAATTGCAGTACTGGCAGTATGTCTTCTCGCCTCCTGCATGACCTACAACACCACATTGCTGGTGGTTCCAGAGGAAGAAGTCGAGACATCCGCCAAGGTTTCCGGCACACTCGGAGCCAGATCCGACGGCGGGTTGCAGATGGTTGCAGGAACCGATTACTTCGATCAGACGAATGTCGAGTTCATGGTATCTTTGGCTTCCATCGATGAAGCAAGTCACGATTTCACTGAGTCAAACATCGCCCTTTACGGAGGAAACTTCGAAAAGGGAGACTGGACTCTCATAGACCGCTGGGACAGCCAGGTCTTCAAGCGTGACGAGCAGAAGAAGGCCAACGCGGCAATCATTGCAAACACCATCATAGGAACGCTGTTTGTAATCGATGCCATCCTGAACCCCGACAACACGGAGTTCTATTTCGAATATCCCGGTTATCCCTACTACCATCATTACGGACGGCACGGCTACTGGTACGGCTACGGCCCCGGCTTCGCAATCAGCGGTTCCGGTGCCGTCGGTGCAGCCTTCACTGCCCTCTCCACCATCGAGAGCAACATTGTCCTGAGCCAGCTTTCGGATATGTATCAGGCCGAGCTCGATCGGACCATGCTCCAGAGCACGGTGATTGCGCCCGACAAGGCCGCCGTAGGAACGGTCACCTTCACGGACATCCCCAAGCACCCCGACTACAAGCTCGTCTACAATGACGGGTCTTCCGACATGCAGTTCACCTTCTCCAGATCGGACAGGGAGGAAATCCTGCATCCGTGGAGAGACAAGTCCTACACCCAGCTTGCCGTCAACTACGGCTATACCTTCGGGACAAGAAGAAACAGCGTGACATTCAGCCTGCTTGCTCCGAAGTATCTGGGAGGCTTCTTCGGTGTGTCCTTCTACCCTCCGATCGGAGATCTTCCGATGAAAGGTACTGCCGGAGGCTTGTTCGGACTCAACTGGAAGGTTGCCCCGCATACCTGGCTCCAGGCCGGTCTTGAGATCTATGACATCGACGATACCGACGATGTCGGCCTGCTCGCACTTGCCGGCTTCAATTTCTGCTTCAACTGGATCAGCCTCTACGGCGGAGCGGTCTATGATGTCAATGCAAAGGCCCTGCATGCAGAGGCCGCCCTCGGAGTAGCATTCTGAGACATTATTCAGGAGCACTGCTCATCATCGGATGAAGCAAGCTCCCGGAAGTATGAGAGGTCCTCTGATTCGCTGTATACGACGAAGAAGGGGGCTTCTTTTTCTCTGCCCTTCGGAAGAAGGAACCTCTTGTCGAACAGGCTCTGTTTGAACAGAAGGTGCAATAGCGTTTCGTAAAGCACGTCAAGCATCTCGATGTAGAGGCCGTCACGCAGCCCCTCAAGGCTCAGGCTGCGCCTGATGCTCACCTTCTCCCCGTCATGGTATGTGAATGAGAAGACAAGCTGCGGGACGGACGGCGGACAGAAGATATCCTCGAAAAGGCAGTCATCCCTCAATGCAGCCGTTGTCTGGTCCAGGATCTGGCGGACCTGATTCTCGCACTTGCACTCATAGGTGCTGTGGAAGCACCCGGCGGGGAACCTCTTGGTATATGTCAGCAGTTTCGACGAGCGCTCGAGGCTTATGCTTTCGGTATGAAGGCAGTCGTCATAGTCGGACATGACATCCCTGAAACCGGGATCCAGCTCGTTGTAGATGAACTCGACCTCCATGCGGTCTATCCGGGAGGGACTCACATACTGCGTGATCTGGAACTGCTGGTCCAGAAGCTCGGAGAAATCCTGAATCAGGGGATAGAGCTTACTGGCGTTCAGTTCGGGTCCGGAAAGATCGATCGTCCTTCCGTCCTCCAGCTCGATGGATAGTCTCCAGAAATCCCCTTCCTTGTCCAGGCCGCAGAACTCATACCTGACTATCAGCTCCACAAGGCCGAGCTTCTTCAGGCGCCTGAGGAATCTGTCGGAGCCCCCTCGCCCCATGCTCTTCCTCTGGGCCTTCGTGTCACCGGGATTCCCGAACAGGATCTCGTATTCGACAATTCCGTTGTCATTGTACAGATTGACCGACACCGGAATTCCGACAGAATTCTTCATAGTGAAACCGATACGTGAAAACATGGCTGACTCCTTCGAGAGGCTTTTCCCTCTTCAAAGGGCTATAACGGAAAAACTGTCGAAAATATTAGAGATTCCAGAGAGAAAACCGCAACAATATTGACAAATTTTTCAGCCGGCGAAGCTGTGATACAGAACCCTGACCGTGTTCTCGAACTGGCTGTTGTCCACACCCACTATGATGGCTAGCTCGTCCGAACCCTGTGCGATGGTGCGGATGTTGATGCCTTCCTTTCCGAGGGCGTTGAACACCTTGCCCGAGATGCCGGGCCTGAAGATCATCTTTCGGCCGACGGCGGCGATCAGGGCAATTCCGTCCTGGACCTCCACATCCTCGGGCGAGCACTTGGTCCTGATGTCCCCTATTATCTCATAGAGACCGTCCCCTATGCTTGCCTGGGACAGAACCAGCGCGAACTGGTCTATTCCCATGGAGATGTGCTCTGCCTGGACCTTGTGCCTGTCAAGGATCTCGAGGACATCACGCAGCGCCTCATTGGAGTTGTTCAGCCTCTTGGTCACCGTCAGGATGATGAAGTTCCTCTTTCCGGCAATACCGGTGATGAACTTGTCCTGGTTGGGCTCAACTGAACTTGCGGAGTCCACGATCATCGTTCCCGGATGGGATGGGTCGTTCGTATTCCTGATATTGAGCGGAATGCCTACTTCCTTGACGGGAGCCACGGAGTCCTCATGGAGAACGGAAGCTCCCATGTAGGCCAGCTCCCTCAGCTCTGCGAAGGTGATCTCGGATATGGCCCTGGGGTTGTCCACGATCCTGGGGTCAGCCATCAGGATTCCGGACACGTCGGTCCAGTTCTCATAGAGGTCCGCATTGCATGCGGCCGCCACCAGGGAACCGGTGATGTCGCTTCCGCCGCGGCTCATTACCTTGATCTTTCCGGACGGCAGGGAGCCGTAGAAACCCGGAATCACTATGCCCTGATACTTGGAGACAGCCTCTTTGATGGCCTGAGTTATCTTCTCGGGCTGGAATTTGCCGTCAAAGTCCATGAAGATGCAATCGCGGGCATCCAGGAAGGTATAGCCTAGGTACTCGGCCATCAGTCTGGACGTGAGGTATTCGCCCCGGGAAACCAGCTCGTCGATGGACATATCCTTGTTGAGCCTGGCGTGGAGGGCATCGAGCTCATCCTCGATGCGGTATGTGAGCTTCAGGTCATCGCGGATCTCGATGAACCTGGCTCTGATCTTGTCGAAGATCTCGTCACAGGAGACGCCGTAGGTAAGATGCGCATGACAGAGATAGAGAAGATCCGTGATCTTGTGGTCCTTTGAATCGCGCTTGCCTGCTGCAGAGACAACCACAAGGCGTCTGGACGGATCGGACAGGACTATGTCCCTTACCTTCCTGAACTGGGAGGCATCTGCTACGGAGGATCCTCCGAATTTGGCTACCTTGATCATGCTTCCTCCTTCATCTCGGCGAAGAACACGACATGTCCCTTGCCTCTGAGCTCGGAGATTGCGTCGTGCATGACCTTGATGGTGACCTTTGCGGTGATTGCAAACGTCTGTCCGTTGTCCTTCTTGACGATGCGTTCGACCTTGACCTTTTCCGAGAGTTTTCCAAGACCCTCGTCATCGATTCTCACGAAATAGGAACGGGCGCACTCTGCAGCATCATTGCAGGCAAAGCCCACGAGGCACTTCTTCTCGAGCATCTGCTTCTGTCCGCCGAGAACCGACCAGACATCGCGCAGGATGGCTGAGGCCGTGGGGTATCGCCCTGCTCCCTGGCCCGAAAATCCCATCAGGCCGCTGTTTTTGCCCTGATACTGGGCGAGATTGGTGTTCAGACGTACTCCCGCAAAGATATCCGACAGCGGGCACAGCACCGGCTGGACGTAGGAATAGAGCCTTCCGGAGGCGGCAAGACCGCATCTTCCGAGAAGCCTGATCGTGCGGCCCAGTTCCTTTGCAACTTCGAAATCACGGGCGCTGACGTTCTGGATGCCTTCGAGGTTGTAGTCTGAATTCGGAAGGACATCGTAGGCCACCATGCTGATGAGCATTATCTTGCGCATCGTGTCTATACCCGAGAGATCGGCGGTAGGATCGGCTTCCGCATAGCCGAGGGCCTTTGCCTGGGCAAGGGCATCGTCAAATGAAAGACCGAGCCTGTCCATGGAGTCCAGGATGAAGTTTGTGGTTCCGTTGAGGATTCCGCCCGCCCAGAGGATGCTGTCGCTCTGGCGTGCAAGGTGCAGGTTCTGAAGGATGGGGATGGCTCCTCCGCAGGCTGCGCTGAAGAGGAACGAGAGGTTGCGCTCCCTGGCCAGCTCCATGAGCTCGATGCCGTGGGCGGCAACCAGGGCCTTGTTGGATGTGATGAGGCTCTTGCCCGCCTTCAGACACTCCGATGTGAACTTGAATGCCGGATCGACTCCGCCCATGCACTCTATCACCAGCTCGGAGTCATCGCCGAGAACCTCATCGAAGGACTCGACCATGAAGGAAGCGGTCTTCTCGCCTTTCTTCACAAGTACATTGCGGATTGTGAACTCGCTCCTGTTCTGGAGCATGTCCCACACACCTTTTCCAACAACACCATGACCAAGTATTGAAATGATCATACCAACCTCTCAGTGAAACTGTCTCCGGAACGGCAGATGAAAAATAAAACTGTACGCCACACGAAAACACTTGTCTTTTTATTGAGGACAATGTATCATAGCGACAATTAAATGACAAGTCATGGAGGAAAAAATGCTCGAAAACTACCTGATAGTGCACAAAAGCATCCTGCCCGACTATTTCGATACGGTTCTGAAGGCAAAGCACCTTCTTGAGGAAGGCAAGGCCAAGAACGTGATGCAGGCCACCAGGATGGTCGGAATCTCCCGAAGCACCTTCTATAAATACAAGGACTACATCCTGGAACCCTCCAGGATTTCCGACGGACGCAAGGCGGTGATCTCCATGCTGCTCTCGCACGAGACGGGAGTTCTCAGCCATGTACTGGCCAGGATTTCCGATGCGGGGGCCAGCATTCTGACCATAACCCAGAGCTTTCCCGTACACGGCAAGGCCAGCGTCACGATCACACTGGACATAAGCGCAATGCCGGAAGGCATCACGACCTTGCTCAAGGGCATCGACGAGTGTCCCGGAGCGGAAAACACGAAACTGATAGCAATAGACTGAGGAAGATATGGATAACAAGAAATACAGAAGCACGAGAGGAGATTTCTCCTGCAATTCGCTTGAAGCGGTCCTTATGGGAATAGCCCCGGACGGAGGCCTGCTGATCTCTCCCGAGATCCTTCAGAGCCCCTTCGACTGGAAAGCCGCAATCGGCCTGCCCACCCTGGACATGGCCAAACTGATTTTAAGCCACCTTCTTCCGGACTTCGATGATATGGACACTCTGGTCCAAAGAGCCTACAAAGGCAAATTCGAGACCGAGGACCTCACCCCGCTGAAGCAGGTTGGGGACAAGTATGTGCTGGAACTCTTCCGCGGCCCGACTTCGGCCTTCAAGGACGTCGCCCTCTCGATGCTCCCGGTGCTGATCACCGCAGCGAAAAAGCAGACGGGAAGAACCGATGAGACCGTCATCCTCACCGCCACATCCGGAGACACCGGCAAGGCAGCCATGGCAGGCTTTGCGGATGTCAGCGGCACGCGCATCATAGTCTTCTACCCCAACGGCGGCGTCTCCCCCATCCAGAGGGCCCAGATGGAGACCCAGGAAGGCTCCAACGTGGGAGTCTGCGCGGTCAACGGAAACTTCGACGACTGCCAGAGCGCCGTCAAGCAGGCCTTCGCAAGAATCAACTCTTCCAAGGTTCTCGAAGGCAAAGGCAAGACTCTCTCGTCGGCCAACTCCATCAACATCGGACGCCTTGCGCCTCAGGTCGTCTACTATTTCAAGGCCTACAGCGACCTCGTGGGTCTTGGCCGCATCAGACTCGGCGACGTGATCGACTTCGTGGTCCCCTCGGGCAACTTCGGAGACATCCTTGCCGGATATTTCGCAAAGCTCATGGGGCTTCCGGTCCGCAACCTGGTCTGCGCCTCCAACGAGAACCGCGTCCTCACCGACTTCCTCGAAACCGGAACCTACGACAGAAGGCGCCCCTTCTACCGCACAAGCTCGCCTTCTATGGACATCCTGATTTCGTCCAACCTCGAAAGGCTGCTCTTTCTGGCATCGGGCTGCAACGCGAAGAAGGTCTCCGGATGGATGGCAGAACTCTCCTCCGAGGGCATTTTCAAGATCGATGCCTCCGAGCTCGCGAAAATCAACGAAACATTCAAGGCTTTCTGCTGTACGGAGAAACAGACCATCGAGACCATCGGAGAGGTCTATCGCAGAGACGGTTATCTCTGCGATCCGCACACTGCGGTGGGCATGAAGGCCGCCTCCGACTACATGGCGCAGGCGGGGGGCAACGTCCCCGTGGTCGTGCTCTCGACGGCATCGCCCTACAAGTTCCCTGCCCCGGTGTCCGATGCCCTGGGGATCGAGCTCAGAAGCGATGAGTTCGAGCAGATTCAGGCAATCGCCGACAAGACAGGCGTTCCTGTTCCCAGGAACCTCAGTTCCCTCCGGGACAAGAAGGTCCTGCACAGGGATGTCGCCGACCGCGAGAAAATCCTGGACTATGTTCTGGGTGTTCTCGGCATAGATAAGGAGGCTTGAGATGGAGATAGTATGTCTGGACCTTGAAGGAGTCCTCGTTCCCGAAATCTGGATTGCATTTTCCGAGAAGACAGGTCTTCCCGAGCTCAGGATAACAACCCGCGAGGAACCCGACTACGACAAGCTCATGCGCTACCGCATGGACATCCTCAGAAAAAACAACCTCAGCCTCACCGATATCCAGGATGTGATTTCCACGATCAGGCCGCTTGACGGAGCGAAGGAGTTTCTGGACAAGGTACGGGAGATCACGCAGGTCGTGATCCTCTCCGATACATTCAGGGAGTTCGCAAAGCCTCTGATGAAGCAGCTGGGCTGGCCGACCATTCTCTGCAACAGCCTGGTGGTGGACAAGGACAACATGCTTACCGGCATACAGATGAGGCAGAGCGACGGGAAACGCAAGGCCATCGAGGGTTTCAGGGCAATGAACTTCCGCACCTTTGCAGCAGGAGACAGCTACAACGACCTCACCATGATCAGGACCGCAGACAGGGGATGTCTGTTCAGGGCGCCCGCGAACATCCTGAAGGAAGAGCCGGATCTCAAGCTCTGCACCACATACGACGAGTTCTACCGGGAAATCGAGTCTTTTGTTGACAACAAGTGATTATTTCGGCCACTTGACTGAAGCTTTTACGTGATTCTCATCTGCCTGGGTAATGCTGATACTTCCGTTGTGCAGCTGCATGATCGTAGCAGCAATCGGAAGGCCGAGGCCCGAGCCTCCGCTGGTGCGGGACCAGTCTCCGCGTGACCAGGGCTCGAATAAGTCGGCATCCATGTCGGAAGCAAGATGGCCCTCGTTGATGACTTCCATGCTGTAGGAATCGTCCGTTCCGAAGACTTTCCAAATCACCTGTTCCTCTCCGGTTCCGTATTCCACTGCGTTCTTAAGCAGTTCCCTGACGGCCTTTGCCATCAGTTCTGCATCGCAGCGGATGCTGTCGCACTGTATGTCAATCTTTATACATGTTGCATCGCCGAAGGAAGACAGCACGTCGGACACGAGCTGCTCGGTCGGGATTTCCATGGCGGATGCAGAAGTATCGGACTGCAGGCTCGAGAAATCGATGACCCTCCTTATCCTGTCGGAAAGCGAGTCGTTCTCTTTCTGCAGCTGCTGCAGAGTCTGGCTGTCCGCAGGGAACACCCCGTCGTTCAGACCGTCCACGATTATCTTCATTGCGGTGGCGGGAGTATTGAGGTCATGCGAAATGCTGCTCAGCCAGGCCTTGCGGCTCTTTGCGTTGGACTGGAGGCTCCGGTCCAGATCCTCGATGGCAACCGAGATCTCGTTGAGCTCTATGTTGTCCTGACGCGGGATCGTCACCCCGCTCTTTCCGCGAGAGAGGTCGTTGAGGGCCTTGCGGACGCTGTTGATGTAGCGGGTGTTCCTGGAGCTTACTATCCAGGCTGCGACAAGGGCGATCAGCAGACAGACGGGAACCGAGAGCAGCAGGGCCCTGAAGCAGGAATTGATTATATCCTTGGAATACTCATAGGTCCTGGGGCTGTAGGACAGCAGGTCCACAATGAAGGAATCCGTTCCGTTGATGGCTATGATGATGGATCCGATGATATCCTGACCACGCAGCATCTGCGGAAGTTTAACATCAATCTCATCAGCTGAAGCCATTGTTACCTGCGTATTGCCCGATGCAAGGGATTCGTCATAGACCACATTGATTCTTGTGGCCTTTCCCTTCACCGTCCGAAACTGCTGTTCGCTCTGGGCTCTGGGACCCGTGGGAACCATCGATGTCAGAAGACGTCCCTCCGAGTTCTTTCCGAAGGCGAACATGCTGTAGCCGTCCACATCCCTGAGCAGGAAGCCGCTGACACGGTCTTCGTCTATGCTGGAAAATGCAAGAAGCAGGCTGTTGATACCGTAGCCGTCATAGAAACCCTGGGACATGGCCTCTTTTGCCGAGACTGCGAAATCCTCGTAGACACGACTCTTCCACTTGTCCTGGGATACCCGGTACTGGAAGACCAGCATGCCGAACTGCACAAGAAGCACCAATACGGCAATTGAGAAGACGCTCAGAAAGTAGCGGAAGAATACACGCTTCATCAGAGATTCCCCTCTACTGGATAACCGATGAACCTATAGCCGTAGCCGCGAACCGTTTCGATCCACGGGTACGGTCCGAGCTTTGCCCTGAGGTTCTTGATATGGGTATCGGCGATCCTCTCGTAGGATTCGGACGTGTAGTCGAAGCATTTCTTGAGGATCTCTGCTCTGGGAAGAATGCGGGAGGAGTTCTCGATCAGAAGGGAAAGGATCCTCCACTCTGCCGCAGTAAGCGGGATGACCTCGTCGTTGATGCTTACCTTGTGCTCGACCTCGTCGAAGCAGAGCGTGCCGGTATCGGCCCTGTAGACGTGCTTGCGGCCCTTGTCGGTTTCCTTTCCGCCGTCCACACGTCTGAAGATGGCCTGGACCCTGAGAACCAGTTCCTTGGGTGAGAACGGCTTGGTGATGTAGTCGTCGGCACCGAGTTCGAAGCCGTGGATGCGGTCCTCCTCGGCGATTTTTGCGGTCATGAATATCACGGGGATATCGATTTCCTGCCTCAGCTGGCTCACGAACTCGAAACCGTCCCCGTCGGGAAGCATTACATCCTGGATCAGAAGGTCGGCCTTGGTGATTTTGAAAGCCTCGCGAACGGACGCGAGGTTGCCGAAACCGATTACCTTGTAACCGGCAAGCTCAAGATATCTTCTGACTCCTTCCCTTATGACCTGATGGTCTTCCACGATGTAAATTAGCTTCATAGCTACCTTTTACTCCCAAAAAGCGAGTCTATCAACAGAACATGGACCCTACTTCACAAAAGTTCACATTTGTCATTATAACATAACATGCAGCAGGTCAAACGATGGACAACAAGATAAAGCTCATCTGTCTGGATGTGGACAACACCCTGGTGGACAGGTTCAAGAACATACCTCAGGAAAACATCGAAGCCGTCAGATGGGCTCACCGGGAACTGGGCGTCCACATCGCCGTCAACTCCGGGCGTATTTCCCAATCGACGCGCGATTACATGCAGCGCCTCGGAGTCTGCGAGGCCTTCCCGTCGCTCGGCGGGTGCATGGTCCAGAGATGGGACGGAAGCATCATCGAGGAACATACCATAGACATGGAGGTTGCAAGGGCGATCAACGGCATCGCAAGGAGCCTGGGCTGCACCAATTTCGTCTATCACCGCGACACCTGGCATCTGGATCCCGGCAACGAATACTGGGCTGCCTCCGAGTTCCAGGCCACCAACGTCATGGGCACTTTTCTTGACACCGACGCATTCCTGAAAACGGGCAGAGCCAACAAGATGCTCGGGGTCCACACCGAACCCGAACGCACCACAAGGCTGCAGGAACTGATCCTGAAGGACTACAGCGCCTACGTGGACTGCTTCAAATCCGACCCGCGCTTTCTGGAAATCGTACCCAAGGGAATCAACAAAGGCACCGCAGTACGCGCATTGTGCGCTTTCTACGGCATCGGAAGGGAGAACGTCATGTCCATGGGCGACTTCTACAACGACATCGACATGTTCCGTGAGAGCGCAGTCTCCGTGGCGATGGCCAACGCCCCCGACGACGTCAAGAGCCTTGCAACGCACATGACCAAGGCCGATGCCGACAATGCCGGCGTAGCTGAGGCGATCTATACTTTTCTGAAATAATCTTACCTGTCGGTGTTGCTCGTAACGGCATCCAGGATCATGGATACCAGCATCTGGCTGTTGCCTCTTATGGCGGTCGAGGCCAGTGCGGCCTTCAGCTCATCGATTTTTGTGGCGCCGAACACTGCAGGCGGCAGCTTTGCCTTGTAGATCTCATTGGCAAGAAGCACGAATGCAATCTCGGCAGTCCCCTTCTCGAAGGGCTGGATCCTGAGAATCTCTGCAAACAGGAATGCGGATCTGGCAATGGGATGCAGAACCGACCACGGACCGGAGTACTGCTCCAGCATGGCCTCGGTCTCCTGGTTCTGGGTTCCTCCCAGCTTGTAGACACCTGCACTTCTCTCGTCGATCGACATGAGCATTCTGGAATGGAGCTCAAGCAGCCTCTTCTCGTTCAGGTCGAACGGAATGGAGGAAAGAGCCGACCTCATGTTCAGGGCAAGGACCTGCTTCTCGAGCGGAACATCAGCCTGATTCTCGAGATTGAAGATACCGAGCACCTGTTCGTGGGAAATATCGGTGTTGTCGTAGATAAGGGCTTCCTGGACCATCTGGACCTTGATGTCGGTCGACAGTGAGTACTGGTTGGCGTTCGAGCGCAGCTTGTCGGCTTCACGGTAATCCTGGCTTCCGGTGCGCAGGGCGCGGTTTCTCATATAGCGCAGGGTTCTGCCGTCGGCAGGCTTCTGTGTGCCTGCAGGGATGCTCCAGACCCAGTCACCGCAACGTGCGGCACCCTCGATCTTGCCTTCGGAACAAAGGGACCTTACCCTTCTCTCGCTTATGCCCCACTTCTGGGCTGCTTCCTTGGTGCTGATGTACTCCATGGTTCACTCCATGTTCTAGGATATTCCGAACTCGGTATGAATTGCAAGACAATTCCCTATTATAATTCGTGCTCCGACAGGTACTGCCTGAGCTCGCCCAGAAGCACTTCTCCGTCATAATCATGGAACAGCTTTATCAGCGCTCCGCTGATTATGGGATTGAGCAGAAGGCCCAGCTCCAATGAACGGGTATCGGTCATGAAGCCATAGCATCTCTTGTTGTGGGCATAGCCTATTCCGAGTTCCACGCATCCGCCTTCGTCGGGAACACGTCCGTCCACCAGGAAGAACACGATGTCTGACTTGAGGATCTCGCTCTCATCCTTTGCGAAGATCAGTCTGACCATCTCTTCATCCGACATGCCTTCCAGAAGCGCAGCCTCGATGCCGTCACGCTGGGGCAGGAAAACCTCATATCCGAATTCCTCGAGCACATTCGCGACCTTCAGGTTGAAGTCTTTCTCTCCCTGGGAGAACATGGGACCTGCGAAGTACACCCTCTTGCCGTTTCCGGCGACCTGAGATTCCTGCACGCTTTCAACAGTCTGCACAGGTGAATCCACGGATGCGGTCGTGCCTGAAGTCGCGCAGGAAACAAGCAGCATCAGGCAGGCTATAAATACGACGGTTTTTGAAAATGTCTTTCCCATACTGCAGTCTCCGTCACTTGCCGAATTTGGCCCAGAGTTTCTCCAGTGAATAGAAGTCACGCATCTCCTGGCTCATCAGGTGGATGACGATGTCACCGCAGTCTATGAGCTCCCAGCCGTCGTCTCCGACAGCCTTGTGGCGGTTGTTCACGACCAGACCCAGCGAATCGATCTCACCCCAGATCTCATGGGCAAGACCGCGCAGGTGTCCGAGGCTGGTAACCGTGCAGATGATGAAGCAATCGGTCCAGGAACACTCCTCCGAGATATCGATGAGGCTGACCTCCTGTCCCTTGTGGTCTGTAAGGAAGGTGCAGAGCTGCTCTGCCTTTCTTCTGGTTTCTTCTTTCATTTATTTCCTCCAAGAACCTGCTCAAGCCACTGTGTGAAGTATCGCTGTGAGAAGTTCAGATCGTCTGAGTTGAACAGGCTATGAGCGTCATAGCTGTAGCTTTCCGGGCGTTGCTGCGCAAGCAGGACAAAGAGCTGTTCCGAGTCCTGTCCGCATAGCAGGCTTATTTTTTCTGCAATCGGCTTCCTGCCCAGTATGAAAGCCTTTTCGACCATCGTGGACACTCTCTTTGAATCAGAGGCGCTCAGTTCCGAGTCCGAGCCCATGGCATCCAGAAGATCCTTCATGGCAAGCAGGGTTCCGCTGGTACCCAGCAGAAAACCGCTCTCCTTCAGTCCCACATAGTTGCGCATCGCCACGGGAATGGAATCCAGGCCCGAGGCCTTGCCCCATAGCAGAATCTGCTCAAGAGGAAGCCTCAACGAATAGAAGGTGTTGTCCTCCCGGTCCAGGACGAAGGCATAGGCCGATTCCTCGAAGTACCCGTAGTAGCAGGTATAGCGGTCCGAGGAGCAGCTGACAAGCACGGAGCAAAGCAGGACGAGAGACATAATGAGAATCAGTGTCCGACTTTTATTCATATGTGCTGCCCGCCTTCCTTTCAAGATAGTCCTTCATCGCCAGGGACCCGCTGGAGGCATCATGGAAGCCCACCTCCCTCCAATGTGAAATCATATCACACAAAACCCTGTAGGCGCACTGACTTATATCGCGTGAGGCGAGATAGAACGCCCTCTTCTCATCGGTCATGAACCTTCTGGACGGCTCTATGTAATCGGCGATGAACAGGGCAAGCGCAAGATCATCCATCCCGGCATTGCCGGTCGTATGCACGCACAGTGCCTTGTACCAGGACATCGGATATCTTCCGACAAGATCCATAGCTATCTCGGCAGATACCGTTCCATGTGCCAGAACAGGTGCAACAATGTCTTCCTGCGAAAGGTAGAGCCCGTTATTTCTGCAATACTCCAGCAAAGAAGCATCCGTCATTTCCCTTGCAATATCATGGGCAAGGCCGCAAAACGAAGGAGCCTCAAAACCGTTCCAGGTCCTGCAGTAGTCCCTGCAACCGAAATACGAAAGCACATCGGCCGTAGTCTGGGCAACTCCCAGACTATGGACATAGCGCTTTCCGGACACCGTGGTTCTCAGAAAAGCCGAAAGATCGTCAATCGTACAGACCGTGTGCCTTGACATATTCGCGAACCCTCTTTGAAAGATAATCCAGATTGCCTGCAAGATCCGTTCGGATTGCACTGGATGACTGCGGAGCCACCGTTTCGGGCACAAGGGCCCTGTAGGTCAGGCCTTCCGGCAGATTCCAGACGCTGTCTTTGATGTTGCGTCTGCAGATCAGAAATTCGACGTTGTCCTTCAGATAACCGAAATCGTGCCAGCGACAGAGACCGTCTATGTGGTCGTCTCCCATGACCAGCCCGATTTTCGTGGCATCGGCCTGAGCCTTGAGCTGCCTTACGGTGTCGGATGTATAGGAGACCCCTCCGCGATCGAGCTCCATGGTGGAGATTTCGATATGTGCGGCGCTGTCTTCGGGGTAGATATCCCTGAAGTCCTCGACTGCAAGACGGAGCATGTTGAGCCTGTCGGCATCCGATGCCTGCGGGCGGTTCTCCTGCTTGAAGTTGCTGACCTTTGCGGGAATGATGAGGAAGCTTTCGTAGTCCGTCATGGAGACTGCGCAATGTAGCAGAAACAGATGGCCCAGATGCACCGGGTCGAAGCTTCCGCCGAAGACTGCGATCTTAGTTTCCTTGCTCATATTCCTCCAGGGATTCCGGATAGAAGGCATCCGTGTCCGGCCTTGCCGAGAAGCCGCGCTCCTCTGCAGGCTTATCTATCATCTGCACGAAGGCGCGCATGATGGGCTTGACCGAATCCTCGTCGAAGATAGACATGCCGAACACCTGTTTGTCGGCGTACTTGGCCTTGAAGAGCTCGAAGTTCTCCGCAGCCCCTTCCTCATCCAGTTTGGTTCCGATGAGCACTTCTTTCTTCTGCACCAGATCGGGCGAATAGGCCTCGAGCTCGCTGTGAAGCTGCTCATAGCGGGAAAGACACTCGGGATCCGACATATCGATCAGATATGCCAGACCTCCGGTTCGGGCTATATGCTTGAGGAACTTGAACCCCATGCCTGCGCCCTGGCTGGCACCCTCGATTATTCCGGGGATGTCTGCAAGAACCACATCCTGCTCGCCCAGGCGCATCATGCCCAGCTGCGGGATCTTGGTTGTGAACGGATAGGAGGCGACCTTGCTTCTGGCATTGGTGAGCATGTTCATCAGCGAGCTCTTTCCCGCATTGGGAAAGCCCACGAAGCCGATGTCTGCTATGACCAGAAGCTCCAGTCCCACACGCATCTCGATTCCGGGTTCACCCGGCTGTGCGAACTTGGGTGCCTGTCTGGTGGAGGTGCGGAAATGATAGTTTCCGAGGCCTCCCCTGCCTCCCTTGAGAAACACAAAGCGCTCAACGCCGGTCAGGTCCTTTATGACCTCTCCGGTATTGGCGTCCTTGATGACGGTTCCGGGTGGAACCGGGATCTCCATGTCTGCGCCGGCGCGGCCATAGCAGCGTGCGCCGCTTCCGTTGCGGCCGTTCTCCGCACGGAAGGTCCTGATGATCTTCAGATGAGCCAGAGTCCTGAGGTTGTCCTTGACTACAAAGACAAGATCGCCGCCCTTGCCGCCGTCACCGCCGTCCGGGCCGCCCTTCTCGACGAATTTCTCACGTCTGAACGAGACACAACCATTGCCCCCGTTTCCGGAGGCAATGTCGATATAGGTTTCATCTGAAAAACCAAACATAGAGTTCCTTTTTCGCAGTCAGTTATTGAAACTGCTACTGATTACTGCTCAACAACAATGCTGACGTAGTTGCGGTTGTTTCTCTGATGATAGAGAACCTTTCCGCCGACCTTTGCAAAGAGAGTGTAATCAGATCCGAGACCGACGTTCTCGCCCGGATGGATCTTTGTGCCGTGCTGGCGAACAAGGATCTCACCGCCCTTGACGAGCTGACCGCCATAGCGCTTAACGCCCAGGCGCTGTGCATTAGAATCTCTTCCGTTCTTTGATGAACCACCACCTTTATGATGAGCCATTGATTGCCTCCCTTAAGCGTTGATCTTATCGATCGTGAGAATTGAATACTGCTGTCTGTGACCCTGGGTCCTGCGATATCCCTTTCTCCTGTGATACTTGTAGACACGAACCTTGTCGTCCTTGATGTTGGACTGAAGGGTGGCTACAACGCTGGCGCCTGCGACATAGGGGGCACCGAAACGAACGTCATCTTCCTTGACAACTGCAAGAACGGAGTCATAGGAAACCTGAGCGCCGACTTCTGCATCGACCAGGTCGACCTGAATGGTCTTTCCCTCTTCCGCCTTGTACTGCTTTCCAAGAATCTCTACGAGTGCGTACATAAACACATCCTTTAAATTGAATTTGCTCATCCGTTATACAACTCCTTTCCGAAACATGCCATAGGCCGATGCCGTTTAAATCGGAAAACTTCACTTGACTAACTAACGGTCGGTAGTTTTTAATATAGCCATGTCAACCCGCGAAGATATCATCACAGCCATGCTCGATCTGGGAGAGGAAAAAGGCCTTTCAAACGTCAGCCTGTCGGACATAGCCCTTGAAGTGGGAATCCGTAAGGCAAGCATCTACAGCCACTTCGAGAGCCAGCAGGCCATGGTTGATGCCATGATCATCTACTGCAGAAATGAACTGAAGAAAAAGACATTCAATGTTGATTTCAAGGCCCCGGATGCAGAGAGCATGCTTGTTTCGCTCTTCGACAACATAATAAAGGTGTTTGCGGAGAAGCCCATCTCCTCCTACTTCTCCATCGTCCAGCAGCAGCGCATGTTCGACGAGTCCTTTGCCGAGGACGACCGCCTGATTACTTCGATGATAAACGCAAGAATCAGGATCGCCCTGGAATTCTGCGTCCAGAGAAGCTGGCTGGACATCAGGGACACCGATTTTGCGGCCGACCTCATGACCGCAGCAGTCATGCGCAAGATATGCGACGTGCTCTCCGATGCATCGGACTGGGAGACAGACCGCCTTGCCGACGGTCTTATAGAGCTATTTTCATAAAACACGCAGAGGATTGTCTCTATATGTCAATAAAAATGACGAGGTTTTGGAGAAAATAGTGAAACTTTCAATAAAAACTGCTGAAAATCAGCTTTCTTATTGAAAATCACATCTTCTCGAGGAACGGAATGCCCACCAGGGCAAAGGCGTTCTTCATGGTCTGCAGAACCATCTCACAGAGGCAGACACGGGCCTTGACGAGCTCGGGGGTATCGGCCTTGAGGATCTGGTTGTCGTGGTACCAGTGTGAGAAGCGCTTCGACATGTCGTAGAGATAGGCGCAGATGACCGACGGATCGTACTGGCGGCAGGCGCGTGTGACTGTCTCCGGGAAGGATCCGATGGTCTTGATCAGCTCGCGCTCGTCCTCAAGCGAGAGGACTGCCGGGTTGAATGCAACTGCATCGTATTCTGCGCGGACTTCGTCGAATTTCCTCAGCATGGAGGAGATTCTGGCACCCATGTACTGCAGATAGGGTCCGGTGTTTCCGTTGAAGGACAGGGACTCCTTGGGGTTGAAAACGAAGTCCTTGTTCGGGTCGAACTGAAGGATGTAGTAGTTCAGAGCTCCCACGGCGATATCGTGGGCGGTCTGATCCACATCGTCGAGCTCGCCCTCGCGGCCCTTTTCGATAATCTCCTCGCGGGCCATGTCGGTCAGCGATGCAATCAGGTCATCGGCATCAACTACAGTGCCTTCGCGGCTCTTCATCTTGCCTTCGGGCAGGAACACCATGCCGTATGAAAGGTGGTGCAAGTCCTTGGCCCAGCTGTAGCCCAGCTTGTCCAGGACATGGAAGAGAACCTTGAAATGGTACTGCTGCTCGCTTGCGACTACGTAGACCAGACTGTCGAACGGCCAGTCCTCATGGCGGTTGATGGCGGTTCCGATGTCCTGGGTGATGTAGATCGAGGTTCCGTCCTTTCTCAGAAGGATCTTGCGGTCAAGTCCTATGTCGGAGTTGTCGATGTAGATGGCTCCGTCCTCGGCCTTCTGGAACACTCCCCTCTCGAGGCCTTCCAGAACCTTGTCCTTGCCGAGCTTGTAGGTGTCGCTCTCATAGTAGAACTTGTCGAATGAGATTCCGGTGTTGCGGTAGGTCTCCGCAACTCCGTCAAGGGTCCAGCGGTTCATCTTCTTCCACAGGTCGATGACCTCGGGCACCCCGTTCTCCCAGTCGCGGAGCATGGCCTGGGCCTCGAGGTCCGGACCGTTCTCCGCCTTGGCCTTTGCAAGGGCGTCATCATGGGAAAGACCCTGTGCCTCAAAGGCTGCAGTGTCCTTGTCCAGGACTTCCTTCTCCCACTGTGCAAAGCGCACATAGTAGTTGCCGACCAGGTGGTCGCCCTTGATGCCTGAGCTCTCCGGGGTCTCGCCGTTGCCGAATTTCTTGTATGCGAGCATCGATTTGCAGATGTGCACGCCGCGGTTGTTGATCAGGTTGACCTTCATGACCTCGGCTCCGCCGGCCTTGAGGATCTGGCTCATGCTCTGTCCGATGCAGTCGTTTCTGACATGTCCCAGGTGCAGAGGCTTGTTTGTATTCGGGCAGCTGAACTCGATCATGACCTTCTTGCCGCCCAGGATGTTGGTCTTGCCGTATTCGTCAGCCTGTCTGACGATCTGTGCATAGAGGTCGCCGATCATCTTGTCCATGTTCAAGCGGACATTCATGTAGGGACCTGCGGCAAAGGCTTCTCCGTCCGGTTTGTCGGTCAGCGCATTGATGTCGGCACTGAGATCCTGGGCAAGGATGTTCGGAGCCTTCGAGAAGGCTTTGGCAAAGGCAAAGAGCGGGAAGGCCAGATCACCCATTTCGGGTTTGGGCGGGACCTGAAGGACCACGTCCTGAAGCTTTCCCTCGTGACCTGAATTCTCATACATCAACTGAAGTCTTGCCTGAACCAGGCTTTTCCACTGTGCTTTGTCTATCATATTCCAATTCCTTATCTGCTTCTGACGGAGACCTCTCCGGTCGAGAGCACCGTATCCTTGCCGTCACTGCCTCTCACATGGAGTGCGCAGTTGTCATCTATCTCTGTCGCAAGCCCCTGCCCCACGACTTTACCGGCCTGCATTATTAATACTTCTTTCCCGACAATTGTGCTAGAGCCTTTGTACTCGGAAAGCCAGTTTTCATCCCCGCCGCAGCAGAGTGTGTAGACATTCTCAAGCAGGGCTTCGACGAAGGTCCTCTCATCCGGAGCCTCTTCATCCGGGGCGTACAGTGACGTTGCCACTTCCCGGACATCATCCGGAAGTCTCCCGATGTCCGTCCTGTAGTTGATGCCTATTCCGATGACCGCCTTGTCGCCGCATCCCTGGGCAAGGATTCCGCAGACCTTCTTGCCGTTGTAGATGATGTCGTTGACCCATTTGATGCCGCAGTTCTTATGGCACAGCTGAAAAATCGTGCGCATGACTGCAACACCGGCCATCGCTGTTATCCGTATCCCTTCCGAGCCGCCGGCATTTCCCCTGGGCACGAGGATACTGACATAGATTCCGCCCTCGGGGGATGAGAAACTTCGTCCGAGCCTTCCGCGACCACCGGTCTGCCTATGGGCCCAGGCGGCCGTCCCGCAGGGAGCGCCGTCCTTGGCCATATCCAGAAGCAGCCTGTTGGTGGAATCCAAGCAATCGTATTCGCGCAGGTCGATCATCTAAGGACCTCCGCCTGAGAAGTCGATGCGATTCTGACCCTAAACAGATCTCCAACTGCAGCGCCGTCCGGGACATCTGAAACATCCAGCTTCAGGTAGTTTCCGGTAAGTCCGTGCCAGTGACCGAACCTTCTGCCTTCGAGTATTATTTCAGCTTCCTTGCCCACTTGACGCTCGGTATAGGCCTTGTTGAGCTTGGCCGATAGCTCGCGCAGAACAAGGGCCCTCTCGTCCCTGATGTTCTCGGGCACGCGATCCTTGGCCCTGTAGAGAGCAGTATCGGGTCTGGGGCTGAACGGGAAGACGTGCATCAGGGCAAAACCGTGGCGCTCAAGGAAGCTTCTGGATATCTCGAACTCCTCATCGCCCTCTCCCGGAAGACCGGTGATTATGTCACAGGCAAGAAACGGATCATCCTTTATCTGTCTTAACGTTGAAATCACATATTCCAGATGGCTGCTGTCATAGGTGCGGTTGATGCGCTTTATGACCTTGTCCGCTGCGCTCTGGATGGGAATGTGGAAGTACGGCTGCATGCGGCTGTCCTTCAGCTGCTCCAGCAGAAGATCGTCTATGTGGTCGGGCTCCAGAGATGATAATCTGAATCTCATGTCCGGCCCCACTGCGCCCAGAAGCTTCTGAAGCAGTCCTCCCAGGCCCCTGCCCGTGTGGTCGTACATGGTGAGGTTCACCCCGGTGAGGACTATCTCGTGATAGCCTTTCTTCTCGATTTCCAGCGCCCTTCTGACGACTTCGTCGGCATCAAGGCTCCTCGACGGTCCGCGAGCGATGTGCACGCGGCAGAAACCGCAGTTGTTGTCGCATCCGTCCTGGATTTTCAGGTATGAGCGGCTGTGGTACGAGAACTGCGAGGGTGCAAAGACGAACAGAGCCCCGTAGCCTTCGCGACGCTCCTTTGCAAACTCACGGATTGCAGACAGAGTGTCCAGTTCCCTGTGTTCATCGAGGAAGGCAGACAGGCCCAACAGTTCGGGCTTACGCATCAGCGGAAGCACCACGACGTTATCTGCAAGCTCTTCTATTTCCTTCGGATTGACCTGGGCGTAGCACCCCGTGACAAGCACCGGAGACTGCTTAGCAAACAGCCTTATCTCGCGCCTGGCCTTCTGCTCGGCCTTGCTGGTTACGGTGCAGGTGTTGACTATGGTCAGATCTGCATCGTTGTAGGACTTGAGGATTTCATGGTTGCGCTTGGCGAAGGATTCGGCCACTGCCTCGCTTTCGCACTGGTTCACGCGGCAGCCCAGGGTGAAGATGAATACCTTCATGACCAGAGGCTCCTCTTGAGAGACAGTATCTGCGAAATATCCAGTCTCTCTGCTCTCTCGGTCTGCGGGATACCCGCCTCTTCCAGGGCCTTGTCTATTTCAGCTGCAGTCTTTCCCAATGCCTTGAGGTTGTTCTTGACGGTCTTTCTTCTCTGTGCAAAGAGCACTCTCACAAGCTCCAGGAACCTCGGTGCATCCTGATTCGGAACCAGCGGGTTTTCCCTCTTCTTCATCATGACGACCGAACTGTCTACGTTCGGCGGCGGGAAGAAGCATCCGCTTGAAAGCTTGAATGCGCAGGAGTTTTCGTAATCGATCGAGCAGAGAATGGAGAATCCGGAGAAATCCTCGCTGCCCTGCTTTGCGCAGATGCGGTCCACCACTTCACTCTGAAGCGTGTAGACCATCACCGGAGGCAGGCAGCGGTTCTCGATCAGCGAGGCGATGAAGATCGATCCAACATTGTACGGAAGGTTTGCGCAGATGATATCGGGAGTTCCCTGCTTCTGCCAGACTTCTTTCCAGGTCTTGAGGGCATCGCCCTCCACCAATGTGAAGTTGTCAACGTCCGTGAAGGCCTGCTCGCGCAGTATGCGGCAGAATCCGTGGTCGATCTCGAAGGCAGTGACATCTGCTCCGCTCTGAATCAGCTTGGATGTCAGAGCTCCTATTCCGGGGCCGACTTCCCAGACCTTCTTGCCCGGGGCGGCAGTGCTGAGGGCAGCTATCCTTTCAAGTGCGCTCTGGGAGATGAGGAAGTTCTGACCGAACTTCTTGGTCATCACCAGAGTGTTCTCCTGAAGGAGTCTTGCTATTGAGGAAACTGAGCTGTAGTCGAAATCCCAGACTGCCATGACACAAGGGATTATATAGTAATAAACAAATCATTGGTAGAATTATGGACAGTTTTTGGATTTATAGGGTGTCAATATCCTTTTGTCAGTGCGGTTTAATGCAAGAATCAAGCAAATCAGAGCAATGAATATGCCATATCCGACCCATCCTGCACGAGGCCAGCGGCCGAAGGTGTCAAAGAGGCGCTCCATGAGCGAATAGACATGGCCGTTGAGCTTTACGAGGATATCTGCTTTTCCGAAGACCAGTTCCAACATCCCGATTACCATGGACAGTGCGGCAAGAAGGCCAGCCGGTGGACTTGTGATTATGGCAGAGGGACACCAATAGCCGTTTGAGAGCATCTGTACGGGAACCGAGAAAAGCACAGCGGCCAGCGTGGCGGAAGGCAGCTTGGAGAACTGGCCCAGATACTGGAAAAGCACGGCCTCGATGTATGGGGTGAGGTTGATGAT
>CAKJZO010000093.1 GCA_918298275.1 Spirochaetota bacterium
ACCAAGAAGATGGCCCTCAGCGAGAAGACCAAGGAAGAGCTTGACGGAATGTATCCGGCAAAAGACATCTATGCCAAGGTCGACGGCGAGGATAGAAAGGTCTTTCAGGCAGGAACCGCCCTCAATGCAAGCGATATCGAGAGCCTGATGGGTCTCGGCGTCACTTCAATCGAGGTCGTTGACATGGATGCAGATGAGTCGCTGCACAGCAAGATGGTCCTCAACTGCTTCGGCATCGAGGAATCCAAATACACAAACAGCGGAACAAGTGACGAGCCGACCAAGGAAGAGGTCCTGAGCACCATCTACAGCGTCCTCATGCCCGGCGAGATGATCACGACCGAGCGCGGAGAGAGGGAGCTTCCCGAGATGTTCTTCTCCTCAAGGCGCTACGACCTCGGAGCAGTCGGCCGCTACAAGCTCCACAAGAGATTCCACGCAGGCGATGACGAGTCCGATTTCGACGAGAACCTCACCGTTCTCACTCCGCAGGACATCGTCAACACCATGGCTTTCCTCATCAGGGTCTTCATCCATGAGGAGAGCATCGACGATATCGACCATCTCGGAAACCGCCGTGTAAGGTGCGTCGGAGAGCTTCTCCAGCAGCAGCTCAAGGCCGCTCTCTCCAGGATGGAAAGAATCGCCAAGGATAGGATGAACACCAATCCCGAAGCCGCAAGGCCTCAGGATCTGATTTCCAACAAGCCGGTTGTGGCTGCCATCAAGGAGTTCTTCGGTTCTTCGCAGTTCTCCCAGTTCATGGATCAGATCAACCCGCTTGCAGAGCTTACCCACAAGAGAAGACTCACAGCCCTCGGAAGCGGCGGACTCAACCGCGACCGTGCAGGATTCGAGGTCAGAGACGTACACTACACCCATTACGGTCGTATGTGTCCGATCGAGACCCCTGAAGGTCCGAACATCGGTCTTATCGTTTCTCTTGCCAACTACACCAGGATCAACAAGTACGGTTTCCTCGAGACCCCGTACAGGAAGGTCGTGGACGGAAAAGCAACGAAGGACGTCAAGTATCTCGATGCCTACGACGAGGAGAAGTACTTCATCGCACAGGCCAACGCCAAGCTGAAGAAGAACGGCACCTTCGTGGACAAGGACGTACCTGTCCGCAACAAGGGTGATTACTCCACACGCCATCCGAACGAGATCAAGTACATGGACGTTTCACCGAAGCAGGTCGTGTCCGTAGCGGCATCCCTGATTCCGTTCCTGGAGCATGACGATGCCAACCGTGCCCTCATGGGTTCCAACATGCAGCGTCAGGCAGTTCCTCTCCTGTTCCCGGAAGCTCCGAGAGTAGGTACCGGAATGGAAACCAAGGCCGCCTATGACTCCGGCGTTCTCGTGAAGGCAAAGAGGGGCGGTAAGGTCACTTACGTCTCATCCACAAGAATCGACATCACGGTCGATCCGTCAGAGTGCGAGATCGAGGGAGAGGTCGATACCTACGAGATCCAGAAGTTCCAGAGAACCAACCAGGATACCTGCTTCACACAGGTTCCGATAGTCTCAAACGGACAGATCGTACAGAAAGGTACGGTCATTGCTGACGGTCCGGCCACCGATAGAGGTGATCTGGCCCTCGGAAGAAACATCCTTGTCGGCTTTGTCCCATGGAACGGATACAACTACGAGGACGCAGTTCTCATCTCCGAGCGCGTGGTCAAGGAGGATATCTACACATCCATCCACATCCACGAGTTCATCACGGACATCCGTGAGACCAAGCTCGGTCCCGAGAAGCTTACACGCGATATCCCGAACACCAGCGAGAAGATGCTGGAGATGCTGGACGAGGAAGGAATCGTCAAGATCGGAACAATGGTCCATCCGGGCAACATCCTTGTCGGAAAGGTCACTCCGAAGAGCGAAAGCGATACGACTCCCGAGTTCAAGCTTCTGAACTCCATCTTCGGTGAGAAGGCCAAGGAAGTCAGAGACACATCCCTGAAGGTCCCCCACGGAACCGAAGGTATCGTCATCGATGTCCAGAGACTCAAGAAGAGCGAAAGCGACGAGCTGCCGCCGGGAGTCGAGGAGACAATCAAGGTTCTGATTGCAACCAAGAGAAAGCTCCGCCAGGGAGACAAGATGGCTGGTCGCCACGGAAACAAGGGTGTCGTTTCAAGGATCCTGCCGGAAGAGGATATGCCGTTCATGGAGGATGGAACTCCGTTGGATGTCTGTCTGAACCCTCTCGGAGTCCCGTCACGAATGAACATCGGACAGCTGATGGAAACCCAGCTCGGCTGGGCTGCCGTGAAGCTCGACGAATGGTACACATCACCTGTCTTCCAGAGCGCAAGCATGGAGCAGATCGAGTACAAGATGAAGGAAGCAGGACTGCCCGTCACATCGAAGACCACACTCTACGACGGAAGGACAGGAGTCCCGTTCATCAATCCTGTATTCTGCGGATACATCTACTATCTGAAGCTGCACCACCTTGTCGATGACAAGATGCATGCAAGAAGTACAGGTCCTTACTCGCTGGTTACCCAGCAGCCTCTCGGAGGAAAGGCCCAGTTCGGCGGCCAGAGACTCGGAGAAATGGAGGTCTGGGCTCTCGAGGCTTACGGTGCTGCAAATACCCTGCAGGAGCTGTTGACCATCAAGAGTGATGACATGAACGGTCGTGTGAAGATCTATGAGAGCATCGTCAAGGGCGAGCCTTCTTCAAGCGCCGGCATGCCGGAAGCCTTCAACGTTCTGGTCCAGGAGATCAGAGGTCTGGCTCTGGATATGAGTGTCTATGATTCCAAGGGCAAGCAGGTTGCCCTCACGGAGCGCGATGATGAACTTATCAACAAGAAAGGTGTTTGATCAGGAGAGAAGCAAATGAAAGACATACAAGATTTCGATAGTGTAATGATTAAGTTGGCTTCACCTGATCAGATCAAGGCCTGGTCATACGGTGAGGTTAAGAAGCCCGAAACCATCAACTACAGAACCCTCAGACCTGAGAGGGAAGGTCTCTTCTGCGAGAAGATCTTCGGAACCACGAAGGAATGGGAGTGCTACTGCGGAAAGTTCAAGTCCATCCGTTACAAGGGCGTCGTCTGCGACCGCTGCGGAGTCGAGGTCACCAACACCAAGGTCCGCCGTGAGAGAATGGGACACATCACCCTTGCATCCCCGGTATCGCACATCTGGTATTACAGAAGCGTTCCCTCAAGGATGAGCCTGCTTCTCGACATCTCCAAGACCGCTCTGCAGAGCATCCTCTACTATGAGAAGTACATCGTCATCAATCCCGGCGAGACAGATCTCAAGTACAAGCAGCTGCTCTCCGAAGAGGAATACATCGAAGCCCGCAATCAGTACGGCGACTCATTCAATGCAATGATGGGTGCCGAGGCCATCAGGATCCTCCTTTCAGAGCTGGATCTCGAGGCCCTGAGCGTCGAGCTCGGAAAGCAGATGAAGGAGAAGGGTTCCAAGAGCGTCGACAAGCGCCTTCTCAAGAGAATAGAGGTTGTGGAGAACTTCAAGGACAGCGATAACCGTCCCGAGTGGATGATCCTCACTGTCATCCCCGTCATCCCGCCGGATCTCAGACCTATGGTCCAGCTGGACGGCGGCCGCTTTGCAACCAGCGACCTCAATGACCTTTACAGAAGAGTCATCAACAGAAACAACAGACTCCAGAGGCTCATCGCTCTCCATGCTCCCGACATCATCGTCAGGAACGAGAAGAGAATGCTTCAGGAAGCCGTGGATGCACTTCTGGACAACTCCAAGCGCAAGCGCGGAGCCGTCAAGGGCGCCAACAGCAGACCTCTCAAGTCACTTTCAGACATGCTCAAGGGTAAGCAGGGTCGTTTCAGACAGAACCTGCTCGGAAAGCGTGTCGACTACAGCGGACGTTCCGTTATCGTCGTTGGTCCTGAGCTCAGGATGCACCAGTGCGGTGTTCCTTCCAAGATGGCTCTCGAGCTGTTCAAGCCGTTCCTGATCAAGAAGCTTGTCCAGGACAACCTGGCCAGCAACGTCAAGAAGGCCAAGACCCTCGTAGAGACAGAGACCAGCGAAGTCTGGGCAGTTCTGGACGAGGTCGTCAAGGAGCATCCGGTCATGCTCAACAGAGCTCCTACGCTCCACAGACTCGGAATCCAGGCCTTCGAGCCCGTCCTTGTCGACGGAAAGGCCCTCAAGCTCCATCCGCTCGTATGTCATGCCTTCAACGCTGACTTCGACGGAGACCAGATGGCAATCCACGTGCCCCTTACACAGGCTGCACAGCTGGAGTGCTGGACTCTCATGCTCAGTACCACGAACCTTCTGGACCCGGCAAACGGAAAGCCGATCGTCTATCCTTCACAGGATATGGTTCTCGGAATCAACTATCTCACCAGAGCCAAGAACGAGGACATCGGTGACGGACGCTATTTCGACAATATCGACGAGCTGCAGATGGCCATCGAGGCCGGAAGCCTCTCATACAACGCAAAGATCGGCTACACTCTGCCCAACGGACACAGATACACCTATCCGAAGGATCCCGAGGACTACACCACAGCCGGAAGACTTATCTTCTTCGACTCACTGCCCAAGGTGAACGGAATTGAATTCGAGGACTGCAACAAGCTCTTCGGAGACAAGCAGCTCAAGCAGCTGATTTCCCTGGCAATGAAGAAGGACAAGAATTCCGTTGCAGTAAAGCTCTGTGACGCCATCAAGGACGTCGGATTCAAGTATGCAACACTGTTCGGTGCAACCATCGGTCTTTCCGACATGATCGTTCCCGAGTCAAAGAAGAAACTCGTTGACGAAGCAAACGCAAAGCAGTCCGAGGTTCTGGATCAGTACCACAAGGGACAGATCACCCAGGGCGAGCGTTACAACAGAATGGTCGACATCTGGACCCAGACGAACGACAAGCTGGCAGATGAGCTCATGGCTAAGCTCAAGGAGAGCCAGAACGGCTTCAACCCGCTGTTCCTGATGGCAGACTCCGGAGCCAGAGGATCCAAGACCCAGATCCGTCAGCTCGGCGGTATGCGTGGTCTTATGTCCAAGCCGAACGGCGACATCATCGAGTTCCCGATCAAGAGCAACTTCAAGGAAGGTCTCTCGATCATCGAGTTCTTCATCTCCACCAACGGAGCCAGAAAGGGTCTGTCCGATACAGCTCTCAAGACTGCTGAGGCCGGATACCTTACCAGAAGACTCGTCGATATCTCCCAGGACGTCGTCATCAATGAGGAAGACTGCGGAACCATCAACGGTATTGTCCGCACCGCAATCATCGACAAGGAGAAGGACATCGTCGTCCAGCCCCTGTCAGAGAGAATCACCGGTCTCTATACTCTTGAGAACGTAATCAATCCGAACACCGGAGAGATCATCGTTCCGATAGACCAGGAGATCACGGACGAGCAGGCAAAGGCCATCGAGGACGCCGGTATCGAAAGCGTTCTGGTCAGAACGGTCCTTACCTGTGAGGCCAAGCACGGTGTATGTAAGAAGTGTTACGGACGCAACCTTGCAACCAACAAGCCGGTTTCAGTCGGTGAAGCTGTCGGAATCATCGCCGCACAGTCAATCGGTCAGCCCGGTACACAGCTCACGATGAGAACCTTCCACGTCGGAGGAACGGCATCCACGAGCACAGAGGACAACAAGGTCAAGTTCAAGCACCCGGTTCTGGTAACCAAAATCTCCGGCAACATCGTCAAGAACGCCGAAGGAGAGGACCTCTTCACAAGAAAGAGCTACATCTTCTACAGACCGGCTCTTGATGAATTCACCCTTACCAAGGGCATGAAGCTTGCCGATGGCATCGCCGACGGAGTCAGAGTTGCCGGAAACTCCGTAATCTGCACCAACGGAAGCCAGAACATGGTCTGTTCCGTCAAGGGCGGTACGGTCAGGATTTTCGGCGACAAGGTTGCAGTTCTCGGTTCCGAGGACAGACAGGACGCCAAGAGCGGATCGATCCTCCACGTCAAGGAGAACCAGTACATTGCCGAAGGCGAGGCACTGATTACATTCGACCCGTTCTCCGAGCCGATCATCTCCGAAGTCAGCGGTATGGCAAGGTTCGCAGACCTGACCCTCGGTACCACCCTTATCAGAGAGGTCAACGAGGAAACCGGTACAGTCGGTTACAAGGTCACAGACCATGCCCTCGATGACGTCGAACCGAGAATCGAGATCCTCGGCGAGGACGGAAGCATCATCGCTTCCTACCTGCTGCCCGGTTCATCCTACCTGCAGATTGAAGACGGCCAGTTCGTCAACGAAGGTCAGGTCGTGGCAAGACTGCTGATGGCCAGCGTCAAGACAAAGGACATCACCGGTGGTCTTCCGAGAGTCGGAGAGCTGTTCGAGGCCCGCAAGCCCAGAAGCGTTGCAGTCCTGGCCCGCATCAGCGGTGTTGTCAGCTACGGCAAGATCGAGAAGGGCAAGAGAGTCATCTACGTCACCGATGACAACGGAAGACAGTACAAGCACTCGATTCTGCTCGGTAAGCACATCCTTGTCAGAGAGGGTGACCACGTCGAGGCAGCCGAGCGTCTCTGCGACGGAAACATCGATCCGCATGACATCCTGAACATCTGCGGCGAGAACCAGCTCCAGCAGTTCCTGCTCAGCGAGGTCCAGGAAGTCTACAGAGTGCAGAGCGTTGATATCAACGACAAGCACCTCGGTATCGTTGTCCGCCAGATGCTCCGCAAGGTCGAGATCCTCAAGGTCGGTGATACAAGGTTCATAATCGGTCAGAAGGTGGATAAGTTCCGCTTCCACGAGGAGAATGCAAGAGTCATCGCCGAAGGTGGTCAGCCGGCCATTGCAAGGCCCTGCCTGCTCGGTATCACAAATGCTTCCCTGTCAATCGATTCCTTCATCAGTGCTGCTTCGTTCCAGGAGACCACAAAGGTCTTGACAAACGCCGCAATTGCTGGTAGTAGAGATGAGTTGCGTGGTCTTAAGGAAAACGTCATCATCGGACACCTGATCCCGGCCGGAACCGGTATGAAGTGCTACCGCGATGTCAAGCTTCTCAGAGAGGACGCACAGGAGCTCAGCGACAGAGTCGAATCCGTCATGAGCGAGAGAGCTCAGGAGAGCATCGAAGAATTGGCAGACATGTCAACCGAAGATGACGAGGAGTACATCGTCGAGTCCGAGGACTACGGCGACGCCGAAGACGAGGAGTGATCCGAGTCCGTCATAGCTGAATTCGGAAGGCTATAAAAGTCAGGCGGGAATCCGAAAGGGTTTCCGCTTGCAAAAGCTGTCCGTATGGACAGTTGATTGCGTACCCGGCAGTTGTCATGCCCCAGTGCATGAGCGCAGAGTACGGTGAGGAGGCAAAAATGCCTACAATTAACCAGTTGGTTAGAAAGGGACGCGAGAAGGCCACACACAAGACCAAGTCCCCAGCACTCGAGGGATGCCCGCAGAAGCGTGGTGTCTGCACAAAGGTCATGACAGTGACCCCGAAGAAGCCTAACTCAGCTCTGAGAAAGGTCGCCCGTGTCCGTCTCTCAAACGGCATCGAGGTTACAGCTTACATTCCTGGTATCGGACACAACCTCCAGGAGCACTCAGTTGTCCTCATCCGTGGCGGAAGAGTAAAGGACCTTCCTGGTGTTCGTTACCACATCATCCGTGGTACCAAGGATACACAGGGTGTCACCGACAGAAAGAGAAGCCGCTCCAAGTACGGTACAAAGAAGCCTAAGGCTTGATGAGGAGGTATCTTTATGTCAAGAAGAACAAACGCACCCGTTAGAGAAGTCCTTCCGGATTCAATTTACAACAGCACTGTCGTTGAGAAGTTCATCAACCGCATGATGCTCGACGGAAAGAAGTCCGTCAGCACACGCATTCTCTATGATGCAATGACCATCATGGGAGAGAAGACAGGAGAGGCTCCTCTCGATGTCTTCACAAAGGCCCTTGAGAATGTCAAGCCTGTCGTCGAGGTCAAGTCACGCAGAGTCGGCGGAGCCACATATCAGGTTCCTACCGAGATCCGCGAGCCCAGACGTGAGGCTCTTGCAATGAGATGGATCATCGCAGCAGCCCGTGGCCGCAGCGGCAAGTCCATGAGCGAAAAGCTCGCAGCCGAGCTCCTGGATGCCTATGCAAACACAGGATCAGCCTTCAAGAAGAAGGAAGATATGCACAGAATGGCAGAAGCCAACAAGGCTTTCAGCCACATCAGATTCTAATCGGTCAAACGATGAGAACAAAAGCCCGGGTTCAGCTCCCGGGCTTTTTTTGTATCACAAGATTCCCTGATCAGATTGCAACGGGGATTTCGTATTTCTTTTCGTTGCAGACGTAGTTCTCGAGCTTGATGTCCTTTGTGGTGAAGGCATAGAAATCCTTGATATCAGGATTCAGCGTGAACTTGGGGGCATCGTACTGAGGCTGGGCTATTATTTCCTTCACGATGGGGATGTGCCTGTCGTAGATGTGGGCATCGGCGATGACATGCACCAGCTCTCCGGGCACCAGGCCGCTTACCTGGGCCATCATGTATACGAGGATGGCGTACTGGACTACGTTCCAGTTGTTGGCCGTCAGCATGTCCTGGGACCTCTGGTTCAGGATTGCGTTGAGGACGTTGCCGCTGACATTGAACGTCATGCTGTAGGCGCAGGGGTAGAGGGCCATCTCGCTCAGATCGTGATGGTTGTAGATGTTGGTCATGATCCTGCGGCTCTGGGGATTGTTCTTGAGGTCGAAGAGCACGCGGTCCACCTGGTCGAACATGCCTTCCCTGTATTTGTGCTTGACTCCCAGCTGGTAACCGTAGGCTTTGCCTATGGAGCCTGTTTCGTCAGCCCAGCTGTCCCACACATGGCTCTTGAGAAGATGGATGTCGTTGCTCTTCTTCTGCCATATCCAGAGGATCTCGTCCATCGCGCTCTTGACGAATGTGCGCCTGATGGTCAGTACGGGGAATTCCTTGCTCAGATCATACCTGTTGACAATGCCGAACTTCTTGATGGTGTGTGCGGGTGCTCCGTCCTCCCAGTGCGGTCTGACGGAAAGGTTCTCATCCGAGAATCCGTTTTCCAGTATGTCCTTGATGTTTGCAACGAATACCTTGTCTGCGTAGCTCATGGCGACCTCTTGTCATGTGTTGTGTACGTTTGGTTTTGACTGATTATAGCACAGAATCATCGTCTGTAATTCATCCTATATGGTATTTCTCAGTGGAATCTGTCGCCGTAATGGATTATGATTAGTTTACAAAAAGAAAATACAGAGGCAGTCAGTGCAGTACAGACTTCAGGGCCAATACTACAGCGATTTCAATACCATAGATGTAGACAGACTTCCGGGCAGAAGCTATTTTATACCGTATCCTTCCAGGGCTGCTCAGGAGGGGATACCTCTTCTTGAGAAGCGCTACCGGTCGGCGCTTGTAAAGTGTCTGAACGGGGACTGGGATTTCAATTACTACGACAATCCCAACGATCTTCCGTCGGAATTCGATTCCGACAGCCTGGAGTTCGGCAAGATTGATGTTCCTTCCGTCTGGCAGTACCGCGGATACTCGCATCCTATGTACCTGAACGTGCGCTATCCGTTTGCATACAAGCCGCCGGTCATTCCCACAACAGAGCCCGTGAAGGGCTATTTCAGCGCTCTGGACGGCTTCAAGAAGGCTCCGGAGGACGAGATGAACCACGTGGGCCTCTACCGGACATTCTTCAATCTGGAAGAGATAACATCGAAGAGAATAATAATCTCGTTCCTGGGAGTGTGCAGCTGCATTGAAGTGCATGTAAACGGGCAGTTCGTCGGTTTCTCCGAAGAATCCCACAACACCGCGGAGTTCGACATAACCGCTTTCGTGAAAGAAGGGCGCAACGAGCTTGTATGCGTGGTGCGTCGCTGGTGCAACGGTACATATTTGGAATGTCAGGACATGTTCCGCAACAACGGCATCTTCCGCGATGTACTTCTGAGGATTTCGGACAAAAACGATATCTGGGACATCGATGTTAAGACCAGAGGCGTAGGGGATGTGTTCAGCGCCGACGTCACCGCATTTGTTCCGGATGATATCGAGATCCGGTTCACCGTCGAGGGAACCGACCATGACGGGAAGCCGCTTCTGCAGACCCTTGCAGCCAAATCGGTCGAAGGGGAGGCCAAGGTGACGTTCGAGAATCTGGAGGTCCTGCGCTGGAGCGCGGAGAATCCGGTTCTCTACGACCTCTACATAGAAAGCCCGTACAGCTGCATCCATCAGCGCATCGGCTTCAAGACGATCGAGGTTAAGGGCAACCTCTATACCCTCAACGGCAGCCGCATCAAGTTCAAGGGGGTCAATCACCACGATACCGACCCGAAGAACGGCTACTGCATGACGGCGCAGCAGATAGAGAGGGACCTGAGGCTGTGCAAGCAGTTCAACATCGACACGGTCAGGACCTCGCACTATGCTCCGGATCCGCTTTTACTTGAGCTGGCGGCCGAAATGGGCATCTACATAGTCGATGAAGTGGATATCGAGACCCACGGGGTGCTTGTGGGAAAGCTTCCGCCGTCCTACAACCGCCTGTCCAACGACCCCTCATGGAAGAACCGCTACCTGAGCCGTACCGTGCATCACTATCAGAGGGACAAGGCCCTTGCCACCCCGATAGTCATGTGGAGCCTGGGCAACGAGAGTGGCGGCGGATGCAATACCGATGCCACCTATGACTACTTCAAGAGCGTTTCGGACATCCCGGTCCACTACGAAAGCGAAATATATACCAAGCGCAAAGCCTACGACATCGCTTCACGCATGTACCCGCCTGCAAGCGAGCTGCACGACATAGGAGAGGGCGTCTGCAAGACAAAGCAGTTCATGGACAGGCCGTACTTCATGTGCGAGTATGCCCACGCGATGGGAGTGGGACCGGGCAACATCGAAGGCTACTGGAGGGAAATCTACAGCTACGACGGCCTGATCGGCGGCTGCGTGTGGGAGATGAACGACCACGCGGTCGAGCACGAGGACGGAAGCTGGACCTATGGCGGCGACCACGGGGAATGGATCCACGACGGCAACTTCTGCTGCGACGGCATCTTCTATCCCGACAGAAGGCCTTCCACCGGAGCCTGGATAGTCCGCCATGCATACAGGCCTATCAGAATCACACGGACCGATACCTCCGAGTTCGAGATTTTCAATACCACGGCCTTCACTCCGGGAAGTGATTTCCTGATGAAGATCCGCATCTCCAACGGAAAGGAATTCGAATACATTCCGAATGCAGGACCTCTGTCAAAAGAACGCGTGAAGTTCGATCTCGGAGAGGTTTCCGGAGACTGCTTTCTGACTGCCGATACCTATGACAAGGCGGGCAACCTTGTTTCGACCGAGCAGATATGCCTCAGCGAAAGCATTCTCTCTGACATTCATAAGACGGAGGGCCTTCCTTCCTGGTTCAGCATGGACAAGGGAATGCCCAAAATAGCCATCGGAGACAAAACGATGGCTCCAAGTGACATCTTTACCATAATTTTCAGGGCGGAAACCGACAATGACAGCATCAATTTCGTGGCAAAGCCCATGCGCAAGTGGTACAGGGAGAACATAACGCTTCTGGGAACCAAGCAGACACAGGGCCGTGCTGTATCCGAATGGGCGATCCGTGCAAGCCGCAGGACCTTCCTTTGCTCCGATCTGTATGAAGGCTGCACCCTGCCTGACGGAAGGGAAGGCGTACTTGTCACAAGCCTCCTGCATCCTGTACGCGGGAAGGGAAAGCTCCCGCGCTTCGGCAAGGCATTCAGGCTGGATGTATCATTTACCGAAGTGAAGTATCTGGGCCGTTGCGGAGAGTCCTACATCGACATGAAGGAGCAGTTCCCCGTGAAAGAGTGCACCTGCAAGGTCGAAGACATGACCGAGCCGAATATCCGTCCGCAGGAGAGCGGCAACCGCTGCGACACGCGTTTTGCCGAATTCTCAGACGGAAAGACGACAGTTCACTTCGATGCCGTGGACAAGAGCTTCGAGCTCAATGTCAAACCCTACAGCGACAGTGAGCTTCTGAAGATGAAGCACCGCTGCGATGAGAAAACAACGGGAACTTATGTTACAATAAATGCGTTCCAGCAGGGCATAGGCACAGGAAGCTGCGGTCCTTATACCTTGGATGAACACTGCTATGATGCATCCAAGGATTACATTCTGAGATTCATCATCTCAAGGGAGTTGTCAAAATGATAGATTTGGAGAAGTTGGTAGAGCAGGTCAGGGACATTGTCCTGGAATCGGCAAAATTGACAAAGGTGGATTCCTTCTCGGTCGAGGAGAAGGAGGGTGAGTCATGGAACATCGTCACATCAGCAGACGTTGCGGTTCAGGATTTCCTTCAGAAAAGGCTCATGGCCCTGCTTCCGGAGGCCGGATTCTACGGAGAGGAGGAGCACGAGCATGACTTCTCCAAACCCATCAGCTGGATAGTTGACCCGATTGACGGAACCACGAACTTCGCCCGCGGAATGCAGCAGTCCGGAATCTCGGTAGGCCTGCGTCAGGGCAAGGAACTTGTCCTCGGAGTTGTATACAATCCGGATCTGGACGACATGTTCTGGGCAGCGAAGGGCAAGGGAGCCTATCTGAACGGAAAGAGACTCTCCGTTTCAAAGAAGGATTTTGCTCACTCGATTTTCTGTACGGCAATGAGTCTTTACCGCAAGAGCTATGCAAAGCTGTGTTCCGATGTCCTCTTCGAGGCTTACAACCAGTGCGCCGATTTCAGGCGCTTCGGTGTTGCATCGCTTGAGATGTGCTATCTGGCGGCAGGTAGGGTAGACACCTTCTTCGAGCTCAGGCTCTTCCCCTGGGATTTCGCTGCTGCGGCAGTCATTCTCAGCGAGGCCGGCGGTGTGATGAACACCATGGTCTGGAAAGACGGCCCGGCGAAGCTTTCAGGCGACCTGATCCTCGATGCACCCAGTCCGATGATTGCGGCAAACAGCGAGGAGAACCTGAAGAAACTCGGAGAAATAATCCTGAAGCACATGAAGGGCTTCAACGCAGAAGATTACAAATAATCAGATCACTTCATACTTTGTGAGGAAATCCTTAAGCACCTGGCGGTATTCGTCGGTGTGGTCCCAGATGCTCTCGGCGTGTTCCGAGTTCTCGAAGACGTGGATTTCCTTTTTGTCTTTCTTGGCCCCGTAGACCTCATGGATCATTCGTGCAGGCACGAAGGTATCGGCACTGCCCTGGCAGAAGAGCATGGGGGTATCGGTCTGCTTGAGGGCCTCCATGGCGTTGATCTTGTCCATATCCAGATGATATCTGGTCTTGAGGATCAGGCTTCCGACATTGAGGATCGGGAAGTGGGGGAGTTTCTTGTTGTCCAGAGTGGCCGCCATCTGGCCGCGCATGCTGGAGAATCCGCAGTCCTCGACGATGAACGAGAGCCATTTGAGTTCGGGGGCTGCCTGCATGGCGGTTGCGGAACCCATGGATTCTCCCTGAACGCCCCATATGGTGTCTTCAGGGAACATGGTCCTTACGTATGATGCAAGTCCGATGAGGTCCCTGCTTTCGCATAGGCCCATTGTGCAGTAGGTGTTGTGCTCGCTCTTTCCGTGGTAACGATGGTCGTAAGCCACGATATTGAAGCCCAATTCCTGGTACAACTTGCCGTATGAGAGCATCGTTATGTGGTTGCTGGTCCAGCCGTGACAGAGAATTACAGCTCTCTGTCGTCCGTCGGGGAACTGCTTTTCCGAGCGGATTATGCGTCCGTAGAGTTCATAGCCGTATTCCGATTTATACTTGAATTCCTCGACCTTGTGGCCCTCGATTACCGAAAGCGGATCTATCGTGCAGTGCTTCATGACCTGTTCGCGGGAGTACTCGTAGGTGTGTACGTTCGGATGAACTACGATGTTTGCGAACATGTTTGCCATGAAATAGACTGCTATGCAGATAAGGACAAGAATTGCGATGATTATGATTGCGGCTACCATTATGGGCTCCTTTTTGCCATTCCATTCTACAAGGCACAGTTTATTAAATCAAACATAATTATACTTACATCTTTTTTTTTGTCGGCGAATGTGTGAAAATGGCACTTGAATATGACGCTTTGTCAAAAAGTGTCAACAGGGGATAGAATGCAGGGACGTTTTCCTACACTACTTAGGATTGCAAGGGCAACATATGGAAGAATCCTTACTTCCAACGGGAAGGTCTCGCTCAAGAACGAGTGCGGGGTGGATCTCAAGAACGGTCCCTATCTCTATCTGCTTAACCATGTAGGCATTATGGATCCGGTCATGGTTTCCGCAGTTGTCCCGAGGCATATCCGCTGGGTGGCCGGTGCCTACCTCTTCAAGAACAAGTTCCTGCACAAAGTCATAGGCGAGTGGTGTACCGCAATCCCCAAGCAACAGGGCAGAAGCGATATCTCCATGGTCAGGAACATCCAGAAAGCCCTTCGGGAAGGAGACAGCGTCGGTCTTTTCCCCGAGGGAACCAGGACCTGGGACGGTGAGATGATGCCCATCAGCTACAAGCCCCTGGCCAAGCTGATCCGTTATTTCAAGGCTCCGGTACTCTTCGTGCATCTCGAGGGCGGCTTTGCACATCAGCCCAGATGGGCGGACTGCAAGCGCCGCGGAAAAGTGACGGTCAACGTCAAACACATGCTAAGTGCGGAGCAGATCGCCTCGATGGATCTGGAGACCCTTCAGGATACCGTCAGGGACTATATCCGCTTCTCCAACGACGAATGGAAGCAGACGGTCGACTACAGCTATGTTTCCGACAGGCGTGCAGAAGGAGCCCAGAGGCTTCTGTACATGTGCCCGAAGTGCAGGGCAGTGGATACGATCCGGACAACAGGAAACAGGATCACCTGCAGCGCATGCAATACAGCTGCCGTCCTCAACGATATGGATGACCTGACCTCGATAGATGTCCCGTTTACCAGACTCAGCGAGTGGCACAACTGGGAAGCCTCCGAAATCAGCAACCTGAGCAGCCTTCCTCCGGAGAAGGGAGTTCTCTTCCAGAGAGGAGATGCCAACAACGAAGGGGAACTGGAGACCCTTTCCAAGGATATCACCGTCCGGATAGAGGATGATATTCTCAAAGTCGAGTGTAAGCAGCCGTTGGGAAAACCGGATTGCTATGACCTTCCGCTTTCGAAGGTCACATCCCTGGTTCTGAATGCCAAACAGACGATGGAGCTGTTCTGTGAGGATGTCCTCTACAGGATAAGACTGCTACCCGAGGCAAGCTCCCTCAAATACCATGAATACTATCTGGGCTTCCAGAAGAAGCATCAGGAGGAGACTGAATGAATTACATTCACAGTGCACATGATTTCACCATCGTAATACACCTTTGCATCATCTCATGCGCTCTTCTGTTGGGATCTACTTTGAGATTAAAGGTTCACTTCCTTCAGAAATACCTTATCCCGGCCCCGATGATCGGCGGTCTTTTCCTGTTCATCTTCTACAACTACTTCTCTCCCTGGCTCAATCTCGAAACAGGAACCTTCTTCCTTGAGGAACTGATGTTCCATCTGCTGAACATCTCATTCATAGCGATGCAGCTCAGAATACCGATGAAGAAAGAGAAGCAGCAGAGGAAGGGTGCCCTGTGGGCAAATGTCACTGCTCTTCTTGGTGAATACGGCCTTCAGTGCACGTTCGGTCTTCTGGCTGCTGTCCTGCTTCTCAAGGCGATTCTCCCCGGATCTGCGGTCGCCCTCGGTCTGACCCTCTGCCTGGGCTTCGAGCTCGGACCCGGACAAGCCGAGTCGATGGCAAAGGTCTGGGAAGGGGCCCCTTACAATGTCGTGAACGCCAGCGACGTCGGTCTTACCATGGCCGCAATCGGATTCGTCATCGGTTCGGTCGTCGGAGTTGTTCTGATCAACAGGGCAGCAAAGAAGGGCTGGCTGAGCGCAGAATATGTCGAGAAGCTCCGCAACCGCAAGGTAGGCAACGGCTTCTTCACCAGAAAGGAAGACCGTGTTGCTTCCAGCTATCTGACAACTGCCAGCGAGTCCATGGACACATTCACGCTCCATATCGCACTGATCCTGTTCACATACCTTCTCAGCTTCCTGGTTCTGGCCGGAATTGAGTGGATTGTGGCCAGATTCATCGGAGGCAAGGTTCTCGAGGCCATCGTAGGCCTCTGGGGAATCAACTTCGTGGTCAGCATGCTGTGCGCAATCCTGGTGCGCAAGGTCATCATCGCAGTACATGCCGAGCATGTGATTGACAACCAGACCTGCAACAGAATCGATGGAATCGCCGTTGATTTCACCGTTGCAGCCTGCCTGGGTGCCATCGAGGTCGCAGCAATCAGACAGTACTGGATGGTGATTCTTGTTCTCACCGTCATCGGTATTGCAATCACCTGTTTCCTTACCCCGTGGTTCTGCTCGAGACTCTTCAAGGACTATTCCTTCATGAGATTCCTCATGATCTTCGGAACCGCCAACGGTACGCTTCCCACGGCTCTCTCGCTGCTGCGTGTCGTCGATCCTGATTTCGAGACCCCGGTTGCCCAGGAATATGCCAACTCCACCGGTATCATGTTCATATTCGCCTTGCCGATCCTGGCATTGGTCAACTGGCCGGCAAAGGGCAATGTATGGCCGTTCATCGGAATAACCGGAGCCTATGTGCTCATCTCGTTCATCCTCTATCTCAAGCTTGCAGGTAAGCGTGCCTTCGCCAAGGGCGGCTACTTCTACATGGAGAGCGAGGCCAAGAACTGAGGGTCCGGATTATGAAGAAACTGCTCATTATCCTCCTGATTGCAATCTGCCTGTCCTGTCTTGCGGGCTGCGTCAAATACGTTTCGCATTACAGCGCTCTGATGATGGTCACTACGAACACCTCGAAGTCGGCATCCATCAGTTTCTCAAGCCTCAGCGGAACCAGATCTTTCAAGTTGAAGTCCGACGGAAAGCTGAACTATTCGGCCAAGCTGGGAGAGGGCAGTGCAACTGTTTTCTATGACTGCAACGGCACCAAGACCGAGCTGTTCTCCATCAGTGGCGGGCAGGAAATCCAGAGTTCGACGATTGCCGTCGATCCGGGCACTGTCTACGTGATTGTACAGACCGATGGAAAGTGCAAGGAAGGCCGTTTCAGTTTCGATGTGAAATAGGAAAAATGAAGAAACTTTTTGAGAACACATGGGTCCTTGAGGATCAGGGTGTCAGGATTTTTCTCCTTGCAGGCGAGAAAAGAGCGCTTGTCATCGATACCGGCATGACAGCGCCGGATTTGCGTGGAATGATACCTCAGATGACAGGCCTTCCATACAGGCTTCTGAACACCCATGCAGACAGGGACCATATCAGCGGCAACAGCCAGTTCAGTGAGTTCTACATGCATCCCTCCGAGGCTGCCTTCTATTACAACATCCAGGATGGAAAGGGAAGAATCCTTCCTGTATTCGAAGGGGATGTGATAGATCTGGGAAACAGGGTCCTGGAAGTTATTCACCTGCCGGGTCATACCCCGGGAAGCATTACGCTTTTGGACAGAAACAGCAGATGCCTGATCGGCGGGGATCCGATCCAGGAGGACGGCAACATCTTTATGTTCGGCCCGCAGCGGGATTTCAGTGCCTATATTGCAAGTCTAGAGAGGCTGGAAAAACGCGACGACTTCGATTTCATCTATCCGTCGCACGCCAAAGAGAAGGTGAGCAGAAATGTGATTCCGCAGCTGATCGATGGCGCAAGACGCATTCTCAAAGGAGAGGTCGAGGGTCGTGAAATCGAGCTCCACGGAAGGAAGGCTCTCTGCCGGGATGTGGGAATAACCAGATTCCTCTGCAATCCCGAGGAGGCCTGATGAAAATCATTGCTGCCTGCGGGAATGACTGCTCGGTGTGTCCCAGATATGTGAAGCATCCCTATGAAAAGACTGCCTCGCAGCTACGGCATACCGCAGAACTGTGGATGAAGATCGGTTATCGGGATAATGTGGTTTCAAACGAAGAGATTTCATGTACGGGGTGCAAGGCGGAGAACTGGTGTCGATACAAGGTGGTGGAGTGCTGCTCCGGGAAGGGAATCGCAACCTGTGCAGAGTGTGAAGACTATCCCTGCAGGAACATGAAGGAATGCTTTGACGTGACCGCATCATTCGAGCCTAAATGTCGGCAGGTCTGCACTGAAGATGAATACTATATGCTGAAGAAGGCATTCTTCGAGAAAGAGAAGAATCTCAACGGACTCAGGTGAAGGGCACCTGTGATATAATTTCTGTCAGGGGGAACACTATGGAATTCAAGGATATAATCAAAAGCCGTTATTCCTGCAAGAAGTATTCGGATAAACCGGTCGAAGAAGAGAAAATCCGGGCTATCCTGGAAGCCGGACGTCTTGCACCGACTGCAAAGAATCTTCAGGAACAGCATGTCTATGTGCTGAAGACGGAAGATGCCCTTGCAAAGATCGACAAGGTAACCCCTTGCCGCTACGGGGCACCCATGGTGCTGGTGGTTGCCTTCGACAGGACCAATGTCTACACATATCCGGGTGAGAAGAGAACTTCCGGAGTAGAGGATGCCACCATCGTAGCCACCCACATGATTCTGGCTGCAGCAGATGAAGGAGTGGACAGCTGCTGGCTAAACCGTCTGGATCCCGATGAGCTTGCAAAGGAGCTCGGACTTCCTGAGAACGAGGAGATTCTGATGGTGATGGACCTCGGCTATGCCGCAGAAGGCGCCGGACCGCTTGCAAACCACTTCTCCCGAAAACCCCTGTCAGAGACCGTATCTTATCTTTGATTTGGTTTAAAACTGACAGTTTTTGTAAAAAAATGACAATTGTTCTCAGTGTTTCCGTGCCTCAGAATTGAAGGCAGGAGGAGCACAATGAAAAAGATTGTCGCCATAGCACTTGCTTTGCTTATCGTTTCGTCTTTCGTTTTCGCAGAGGCGATTCATGAAGTTCACGAGCCGCCGATGGAGTTCTACGGATGGGGCGCCCAGTCCGTAGGAGGAGCCGGTGGAAGAATCATCAAGGTTACCAATCTCAACGCCAAGGGAGAGGGATCTTTCAGAGAAGCCCTTGAAGCCGAGGGTCCGAGAATCATCGTCTTCGAAGTCGGTGGAGTCATCGATCTCGAGAAGAAGCAAATCAAAGTCAAGAATCCGTATGTCACGATTGCCGGTCAGACAGCACCGAGTCCCGGAATCACGATCATCCGCGGAGGAATCACCTTCGATACCCATGACATCATCATGCAGCACCTTTTCTTCAGAATGGGAGATGCAGGTGCTCAGATCGGTGAAGGCTATGAGCCTGAAATCTCGACAAGCGCAAACGGAAACGCCTACAACATCATCGTAGACCACTGCTCGGTTGCATGGGGTGTTGACGAGAACCTTTCCGTTTCCGGAAAGAGAGGCTACGGTCCCGAGTTCGGATCACGCAACATCACATTCAGTTATAACTTCATTGCCGAAGGCCTTGCCTGGTCGGTCCACTCCAAGCAGACAATGAACCACTCGATGGGAACTCTTGTCATGGATGACTGCACCAATGTTGCCATCATCGGCAACTTCTACGCCCACAACTATGAGAGAAACCCCTGGTTCAAGGGAAACTCCTCCGGTGTAGTACTCAACAACCTGATCTATGATCCGGGCGCATGGTCAATCAGACTCTCCTGGATTCCCAAGGAGTGGAAAGACCTCGAAGAGAAGCCGGGTACACCGATTGTCTCCATCGTCGGAAACTATGAGAAGGAAGGTCCTTCAACGGAAGTCGTCGCAATGGTCGGTTCCAACTATCCCGAGAACGATGAACGCGGCTATCTTGAGGACAACATCATCTACAAGGTCGATGGTGTAACACCCGGAAAGATCACAGATCCGTCCATTCCTATCACCGTTCTTGATGAGAAGCCCATCTGGATCGATGGTTATACTCCGATTCCCGCAGCAGATGTTCCCGAGTATGTCCTGAAGTACTCCGGCGCAAGACCTGCAGAGCGCGATGCCGTAGACCGCCGTCTGATCGAGGAGTTCTACAGCGGAACAGGTAAGATCATCAACAGCCAGAACGAGGTCGGCGGATATCCCGTTGTCGAGCCTACATACAGAGCTCTCGATGTTCCCGAGACCGGAATCGAAGAGTGGCTTGCAGGTTATACACGTGAGGTCATGGGTCTTTGACTCTAAGGTTTACATAAATCAATTATTGTTGAGGCTGACTTCGGTCGGCCTCTTTTCTTGAAAGAAAATAGCTAGTAAAATCGGGCTATCAGGAGTATTTGGAATGAGCGCACACGAGAGATTCAATTTTGAAACGCTTGCGGATATAAAAAACAAGGCTTCGGAACTGGGCCTTGGAATCGGATTCGATGAGAATCTGGAGATCCTTGGAAAACCTGTGACAATCGGGCATCTTTCATGTGCCAACAGGTTTGCAGTCCTACCTATGGAAGGCTGTGATTCCAATACCGACGGTTCTCCGTCACCTCTCGTGCGTGAAAGGTATCTCAAGTATGCCGAAGGCGGTTTCGGCCTCATCTGGTTCGAGGCGAATGCCATAGTCCCCGAAGGAAGGGCGAATGAGCTTCAGATGATGCTCACGGCTTCCAATGTGAGCAAGTTCAGGGACCTCGTCAGGGATGTTGATGAACTCTCAATGAAGAAACATGGCTTCAAGCCGATCAAGATTCTCCAGCTTACACATTCCGGGCGCTATTGCAGGCCGGAAGGACATCTTGCCCGTCCTCTGGTTCCGCAGCATGATCCTTTTTTGGACAAAGGCAATGAGGTGATTGTTTCCGATGAGTATCTGGACAGCCTCGTCGAGCGTTATGTAATCAGCGCCATGCTTGCCAGGGAAGCGGGCTTCGACGGTGTCGACATCAAGGCCTGCCACAGATATCTGGTCAGCGAACTTCTTGCTTCCCATACCCGCGAAGGCAGGTACGGAGGTTCGTTCGAGAACCGTTCAAGGCTTCTTCTCTCTGCTATCAGGGCTGTGAAGAAGGCTCTGGGAGATGACTTCATCGTGGCAAGCAGATTCAATGTCTTCGATGCACATCCATACCCCTACGGCTTCGGTTGCGACAAAGAAGATATGTGGAAGTTCGACCCCTCCGAGCCGGAGAGGCTGGTTCGCGAGATGGTTAACGCCGGCGTAGGTCTTCTTTCCAATTCCGGAGGAAATCCATATTACATCTATCCTCAGGTCACCCGTCCGTTCGACAAGTCCAGCTACGGTATCCCGGTGCCGGAGGAGCATCCGCTTGAAAGCGTAGACAGGCTGTTCCATCTGACAGAAGTCGTTCAGAAGGCTGCGGGCGATGTGCCTGTAATCGGAAACGGCTACAGCTGGCTGAGAAACTTCCTGCCCAATGCAGCAGCTGCAAACATCAGAGTCGGAAGATGTACCCTTGTGGGATTGGGGCGAGAGAGCTTCGCATACCCGAATGCCCCTGCAGATGTGCTTGAGAAAGGTGCTATGGATCCGAAGAAATGCTGTATCACCTGTTCGCTGTGCACCCAGATCATGCGTGATCATGGTACGACGGGCTGTGTAATCAGAAACAGTGGCGTATATATGCCATTATATAAGAAATTCAACGCCGAAGCTGTTGAAAGGGAACATCGAAAATGAAGAAAGAGATAAAAAAGACAGCCCTTGTCACCGGTGCCAGCAGGGGCATCGGACTGGCCATTGCAAGACAACTGGGCCTTGACGGATACAATGTCGTCATGGTAGCTACAGGCACCAGGGAAAAGAACTCCGCTGCAATTTCGGGGCTGGAGAATCTCGGAATCACTGTCGGATATGTTCAGGCGGATATCTCCAAAACCGAGGACAGACAGAGAGTTGTCCGAGAGGCAGTAGCGCTGTTCGGGCGTATCGATGTTCTTGTCAACAATGCCGGTGTGGCACCGGCCCAGAGAGCTGATCTGCTCGACATGACCGAGGAATCCTTCGATCGTGTAATCGGGATAAATACAAAAGGGAACATGTTCCTGACCCAGGCGGTAGCCAAACAGATGATAAGCCAGGAGCCTATCGGAGAACGCCGCGGGGTAATCATCAACATCTCATCCTGTTCTTCAGTCGTTTCCTCCACCAACCGGGGTGAATACTGTGTTTCCAAGGCCGGAATTTCCATGCTAACCACACTGTATGCAGACAGACTTGCCCGTGAAGGGATTCTTGTCCATGAGGTAAGACCCGGGGTTATCGATACCGACATGACCAGCACGGTGCATGAGAAATACAACAAGCTCATAGATGAGGGGGCATTTCCCATTGCCCGTTGGGGAAAGCCGGAGGATGTGGCAAATGCCGTGAGCGCACTGGCTTCGGATAAGTTCCTCTACACGACCGGAAATTACATTGATGTTGACGGAGGATTCCACATCAAACGCCTATGACCGAGATTCTCAAAGTCAATACATGCATAGTCGGAACAGGAGCTGCCGGATACAATGCAGCCTGCAGGCTCAAGGCTTTCGGAGTGGATGACATTCTTCTGATAAGCGAGAACCGCCTCGGAGGAACCAGCCGCAATACCGGAAGCGACAAGCAGACCTATTACAAGCTCTCTCTCAGCGGCAGTGAACCGGACAGCATCATGGAGATGGCAAGAACCCTTTTCGATGGAAAGGCCGTCGATGGCGACATTGCTCTTTGTGAAGCTGCCCTGAGTACCAGAAGCTTCATGCATCTTGTTGAATCAGGCCTGCCTTTTCCGACAAACAGATATGGCGAATATGTAGGATACAAGACCGACCATGATCCGAGAAGCCGAGCCACTTCAATAGGTCCCTATACCTCGAAGGCAATGACTCAGGCCCTGGAGAAGGAATGTATGGACCTCAATGTTCCGTTCAGGGATCATCTTCAGGTCATCAGGATTCTTTCTGACGGCAAGCGTTGTGTAGGTCTTCTGTGCCTGGACAACTCCAGAACGGATGAGGTTTATTTTGTTGCCGTCGAGGCTGCCAATGTAATTCTGGCAACCGGTGGTCCTGCCGGGATGTACGGTAGCTCCGTCTATCCTCAGAGTCAGCACGGTTCTTCCGGGTTGGCCTTCGAGGCCGGAGTGCGCGGGAGAAACCTCACGGAATGGCAGTTCGGACTTGCTTCGGTGAATCCTCGCTGGAATGTCAGCGGAACCTACATGCAGGTCCTTCCCAGATTTGTTTCGACCGATTCAGAGGGAAAAGATGAAAAGGAGTTTCTCCTTCAGTATTTTGATGCACCTGAAGAGATGCTCTCCAAGGTCTTCCTGAAGGGCTATCAGTGGCCGTTCGATGTACGTAAGGTTGAAAACGGAAGCTCGATAATCGATATTCTGGTCTATATGGAGCTTTCCGAAGGGCGAAGGGTATTCCTTGATTTTACGAAGGATCCCGCAAACGGAGCATTCAGGTTCGAAGCATTGGACCCTGAGGCTTTCAATTATCTGTCCAGAGCAGATGCTCTTCTGGAAACCCCGATCAGGCGTCTGGAAAAGATGAACCAGCCTGCAATCGAATTCTACAGGGACAAGGGCGTGGATCTGGAAAAGGATATGCTTGAGATTGCACTCTGTGCCCAACACAACAACGGAGGCCTTGATCTGGACCTCTGGTGGCAGAGCAATGTCAAAGGCCTTTTCGTTGCCGGAGAGGTTGCCGGAAGCCACGGGGTTTACCGTCCCGGCGGATCTGCACTGAATGCCGGTCAGGTCGGATCTCTCAGGGCTGCGACATACATCGCCCATAGAGGGAGAGACAGCAAGTCGGAAGGGAAAACCTTCGGAGAATTGCTTGATAAGGCCGTAGGGGAAATGACAGCCATTGCGGTTGAGGCAGAGGACAATCATTCCAATCTCGAGGAAACCGAGAAGCGGACTACTTCTCTGATGAGCAGTTTCTGCGGTCCTATCCGCGAAGAAAAGACAGTGCGCGATTTCGTTGACCAGATTGACGGAATCCTTTCCGGATTCTGCAGAAACGTGAAGTATTCCGATCCTTCAGAGCTCAAGAGGGTCTATAAGCTCCGGGACAATCTGATTGCCCAGAAGTGCTATGCCCTGAGCATGCTCGATTATATGGCCCAGGGCGGAAAGAGCAGGGGAAGCGCCCTCTATCACGATGATTGCGGGAACAAACCCTATGCCTTTCTCCCCGAAACATTCCGCTACAGTCTCGACGACGGTTCAAAGGACGGTCTGATTCAGGAAATGAGCTATACAGAGGGAAAGTGCGCCTTCACTTGGAGACCGGTAAGACCTATCCCCGATGAGGATGATTTCTTCGAGAATGTATGGAGAGAGTTCAGAAAGGACTCCAACGTCAGATGATCAGTTTTTCTCCAGGGTGATTCCTTCCAGGAACGTTGCTTTGCCATGCTCTGCATAAATACCCAGAAGTGTACCGGTGAAACAGTTTCCCAACACGCATGTGGTGGTAAGACCGGCATAGGAACAGGTGTCTACGAGATTTCCGTTCACATGGAAACTGTAGGATTCGGGTCTGACCTCCATTGTCAGGGTGACTGACGAAGTTCCGTCTGCATCCAATTCAAGCTCGGCGGTTCTGGCCTCGAAGTCATGTACATGACGAACAAGGGTGCAGGACAGTTTGCCGTCGCTCTTCCTGATTCCAAGCCTGTAATGGTAGTCTGTTCTCAGCCATGCTGCTATTCCGGCAGTACCTTCAAGGGTTGTGACATCAAGCTCGGTCTTGAATCTGCAGCTGAATGAATTCTGTCTCAGGGCAAGAAATGTAGGATGTCCCAATGGAGTATTGATATCCTCTTCTCCGACAAGTATGAGTTTTTTTTCGTCATTGTGCAAAACAAAGCAATCGTTTTTCGGTGCTCTGACCTTTAAAAGAGGGAAGTCCGAGAGACTTTTCCCGAAATCCACGAACAATGATTTCTGATCGTTTTGCTGAACCGGCAGAATGTCTTCCATCTCGATTTCGACCTTGCCGTCATTTCCGATGATCGGCCAGCCGTCTTCTGTCCATGTGACGGGAGCAAGGAAGGTTTCACGGCCCAATGTAGTTGCAGGAACCGTCGTGTTTCTCCTGGTTCCGAGGAAAACGGCAATCCATCTGCCGTCGGTTAGTTCGAGTAAGTCGGCATGTCCGGTACACTGGATTTCATGGCCTTTTCTTTCGGCGTGGGAAAGAATCGGATTGTAGGGGCATTTCTCATAAGGTCCGTGTATATCCCGGCTTCTGAGTGCGCATACATGGTGGCCCATTCCTGTGCCGCCTTCGGCGATAATCAGGTAATAGTATCCGCCTCTGAAGTAGATGTGGGGGGCCTCCGTGGAGTGGCCTCCGCAGCTCTCAGCAATAGGACGGAATTCCTCAAGCATCTTTCCGGTGCCGGGGTCTATGAAGGCGCCGAAGATTCCTCGGGCCTTGGTGTACGGGTCTGTCTCGCCGTTGGAGGTGTAGAAGCAACGACCGTCTTCAGTGAAGAAGAGGGATGGGTCTATTCCCGTTTTCCAGATGAACGCAGGAGCGGTCCACGGACCGTGGATGCTTTCAGAAGATACAACGAAATTGAATTTCAGATATTTGTTGGTAGTAACTACATAGAAACGACCGTCATGGTGCCTGATTGTAGCTGCATACAGACCCAGACTATCCGGGCTTTTGTCCAGATCCAGAGTCTCCGGAGTCTTGAGGACGCTGTCGCAGTAGTTCCAGTTGACCAAATCCGTGCTTTCCCAGATGGTCACTCCCGGGAAATACTCGAAAGTTGAAGTAACGATGTAGTAATGCCCGTCAACATAACAGATTGACGGATCCGGATTGAAACCTGCTATTATAGGATTTCTGTACATAGTATCAAATTAGATTGTTTTAAATGGTGCGTCAATGCCAAAAGGAAAAATTTGACATGTCAGTTTTTAATCTGTCAATTTACAATTCAAAAAACCGATTGGACAATGAAATCACTATAAGGGAGAGTTTTCAGATGAAAAAAGGTAAGTCTGGCGGGAACTCGGAGATTATGATCCGGGAACCTTTGTCCAAGCGCATACGAAAAGACTGGAGCAAGAACAGAGGTCTGTATTTTCTGTTCATTCCCGTGCTGGTGTACTACATCATATTCCACTACGGTCCTATGGCAGGACTGCTCATTTCTTTCCAGAACTACAAGCCCATAAAGGGTGTTTTCGGGAGCAAGTGGGTCGGCCTCAAGAATTATAAGGATTTCTTCAACAGCTACTATTTCTGGAGAGTTCTGAGAAACACCCTGAAGATAAGCGTAACGAACCTGATCTTCAGCTTCCCGATGCCGATCATTCTGGCACTCATGATCAACGAGCTCAGGACCAAGCACTTCAAGAAGGCGGTTCAGACCATCACCTATCTGCCGCACTTCATCTCCATTGTCGTCATAATGTCCATGCTTTCGGACCTGACCTCCAGAAACGGAGCCATCACTACATTCCTGAGTCACTTCGGATTCGAACCCGTGACGATGCTTCAGGAGCAGAAGTACTTCCTTCCTCTTTATATTATTTCAGGTATCTGGCAGAACATCGGATGGAACTCGATCATCTACCTGTCGGCTATCATCGGAATAGATGCACAGCTCTATGAGGCTGCAAAGATAGATGGAGCAGGCAAGCTTCGCCAGCTCTTCTCCGTCACTCTTCCGTGCCTCTTCCCGACGATCATCATCATGTTCATCCTCCAGATGGGCAAGATGTTCAACGTTGGACACGAGAAGATACTTCTCATGTACAACCCGCTTACCTATGAGGTTGCAGATGTCATCAACACATATGTCTACCGTGAAGGTCTGTTGAACATGAACTGGAGCTATTCCGCTGCAGTCGGAATGTTCAATTCGGTCGTAAGCTTCCTCCTCGTTTGGGGAACCAACAAGTTCAGCAAGAAGCTGAGCGGATCCGGTCTTTGGTGAGGAGGTGAGTATGTCAGACAAACAGATTACAAAGCCCGTCAAGGCAATGAAGGTGAGATACACAAGAGGCGAGACGATTCTTCACATAGTAATCGTTATCATCTGTACGCTTCTTTCCCTTGCAATACTGCTTCCGATGCTCAACATCCTGTTCGGAGCCTTTTCCGATCCATATGATGTCATGAAGCATTCGGGACTGTTTCTTTATCCCATCAATCCGACGCTGTACAATTTCAGCCTGGTATTCAACAATCCGAGCATCCTCACCGGTTATCTGAATACGATATTCGTCGTTGTGGTCGGAACCGGATTGAACGTACTTCTTTCCCTGATCGGAGCCTATGTGCTTTCCAGAAAGGGTGCAAGACTTGTCAAGTTCTTTACCTTGATGATTGTCTTCACGATGTACTTCCAGGGCGGAACAATCCCATCATACATAGTCGTGGAATCCCTGGGACTGATCAACTCGCGGTGGTCGATGATCCTTCCCGGTGCCATCAGTACATTCAACATGATAGTCATGAGAACAGCAATGGCCCAGGTCCCCGACAGCCTGCCGGAATCTGCAATGATAGACGGTGCAAGCCATCCGCAGGTATTGTTCAGGATCATGACCCCGCTGTGCAAGGCGACTGTGGCTGTCATAGTCCTCTATTACGCCGTAGCGCACTGGAACTCATGGTTCTCCGCATTCCTGTATCTGCGTGACAAGCCCAAGTTCCCCCTCCAGCTGATCCTCAGACAGATCCTGTTCCAGGAAGAGACGAACAGCATGGCTGCCGAGTCCCTGGCTCTGGACAGCGAAGCGGTCAAGTATGCAACCATCGTCGTTGCCACCGTTCCAATCCTCATGGTTTATCCGTTCCTTCAGAAGTACTTCGTGAAGGGCGTCATGGTCGGAGCCGTCAAGGGCTGATGCAAAGGGTTTGAAGATGATAAAGAGCGGACTGGTCAGCGCAACATTCAAGGGTCTCGAGGTGCAGCAGGTGCTTAGAATCGCACGGAATGCCGGCTTGCAGGCCATCGAATGGAGTGAAAACCACCACATTCCCTGTGGGGATGAGGCCTTTGCCTCCACAGTCGGGAAGCTTACTGCCGATGCAGGCCTTGAAATAGCCGGTTACGGCTCATACTACCG
>CAKJZO010000094.1 GCA_918298275.1 Spirochaetota bacterium
AGGATAAACCATTTGTAAAGGTCCACTGTGCGGCCCTGAATGCCAACCTGCTGGAGAGCGAACTCTTCGGACATGTAAAGGGTGCATTCACAGGTGCCATCGCAGACAAGAAGGGCCGTTTCGAGCTTGCGGACGGCGGAACCATCTTCCTCGATGAAATCGGGGAGATAGACCCCAGCACCCAGATAAAACTCCTGCGCGTACTTCAGGAGCGCGAGTTCGAGAAGGTAGGCGGAGAGAAGACCATCAAGACAGATGTCCGAGTGATAGCTGCAACCAACAGGGACCTTGAGGAGGAAATCAAGAAGGGCAACTTCCGCGAGGACCTCTACTACAGGCTCAATGTCGTGAATCTCCCGGTCCCGCCGCTTCGGGAGCGCAAGGAAGACATCTTCCTTCTTTCCACATCATTTCTCAACGAATTCTGCAAGGAAAACAAGAAGAATATCGACGGCTTCTCCAATGAGGCCAGAAGCGCCATCGCCGGCTATGACTGGCCGGGCAACATCAGGGAGCTTCGGAACTGCGTCGAGAGTGCGGTCGTGATGTGCAGGGGAAACCAGATTGAACTGGGCGACCTTCCTCCTGCAGTAAGCCGCGCCAGCAAGACGGACAGCGTGGAAATCGAACTCGGTACGACCATGGATGAGGCCGAGAAACGCATCATCCTGGGAACCGTTGCCTGGTGCAAGGGCAACAAATCCAAGGCAGCCGATGTCCTGGGTCTGGGAAGAAAGACGATAATCAGAAAGATGCAGGAGTACGAAGCCGCTCCATGACGGAAGAGCAGATCTACAACATCTTCGACGATGGCGGGCTTCTCTGCGGCAAGCTCGATACCTTCGAGTTCCGCGAAGGTCAGCTCTGCATGGCCCTCGATGTCCTCAAGTCCTATGAAACCAACGGGATAGCGGCCATAGAGGCCGGTACGGGTATCGGCAAGAGCTTTGCCTACCTGGTGCCTGCGCTCTACTACGCCTTCGATGACGAGGAGGACCGTACCGTAATAGCAACATCCACCATCAATCTGCAGCGTCAGCTGATGGACAAGGACCTTCCGGCGCTGTTCAAGGTCCTGGGAAAGGAGTGCAAGGTCGCGCTGGCCGTAGGAAGGAACAACTACCTCTGCCTGCGCCGTCTTGCAGAGCTTGTGAGGGACAATGAGCTTTATGCCTACGACGGAGTTTCCGAGATCTCCAAGCTGAACAGTTTTGCGGCGGAGACGGAAACCGGACTCAGAACAGAGTACAAGGGCAAGCTGGATTTCCAGACCTGGACCAGTGCATGCTCGGATGGGGACATGTGCATGGGCAACAAGTGCCCGTATTTCTCGGAATGCTTCTATTTCAAGGCAAAGAAAAGACTTGCAGAGGCATCGGTTATTATCTGCAACCACCATCTGCTATTCGTGGACAGCGCTTCAAGGCTTGAGAACGAACTCGATTATTCCGCCGACGCGGTGCTTCCGCCGTTTCGGCATCTCGTGGTTGACGAGGCCCACAACATGGAGCGCCATGCCACGGACCTTTTCACTGAGACCTATTCAAGCTACTCGCTGCGCCGTCAGATGGACTACATCTATGACAACAGGGGCCTTAAGGGCAACGGAACCGGCAGGATCCTCGATGATCTGCTGCCGCTCTGTTCCGACAAGAGCATCTACCAGGATATCCTTGATTTCTATGCCCTGGTCCTGGCCAAGGCGGAGACGCTGAACATGGCTACTCTCAATCTCCTGGATGTCAACAATCAGGCACATCTTCTTTGTACGAAGCAGAACATGGGTTTTCTTGAGGGCGAGATAGGGGAAGTCGCCAAGGATGTGGTGGACAACGGCGGACGCCTTGTTGCAAAACTCAACAGTTTTGCCTCCAAGCTCAGCGTGGACGAGAGCAGGAGCTTCAAGGTGGAGGAGCTGCAGGTCCACATAAACCGCATCTCCGATGTTCTGAACCGTCTGGGCGAGTTCCTCAAATGGCGCGAGTGGGAGGAGGACATCCACTTCCTTGACATAGAAAAGCATGCCGGAGTGCGCTATGTGACTTTCAACATAGCTCCCCTGGATGTCTCGGGAGTCCTTGCCGATGCTCTGTTCAAGAAGCTGGATTCGGTGGTTTGTACCAGCGCGACGCTGGATCTGCATGATGATTTTGCCTACTGGTCCAGGGGCGTAGGCCTTCCGATAGAGGGCAGGCCGTTTCTTCACAAGGTCTACGACTCTCCGTTCGACTACAAGAACCGCCTGATGCTCCTGACTCCGTTCGATACACCGACCTTCAGCAGGGAAAAGGAGCAGGAGTATGCCGATTTCACCTGCGAAACCGTCTGTGATGCGGTTTCCAGTTCCGGTGGCGGCGCCCTGGTGCTCTTTACGAGCTTCAAGCTGATGGAATATGTCTATGAGAGGCTCAAACCGCGATTCATCGCCCAGGGCCTTGCGACGTTGAAGCAGGGTGATGCCGACCGTTATGCGCTTCTGGAGCAGTTCAAGGAGGATACCGACAGCGTTCTCTTTGCAACCGACAGCTTCTGGGAGGGCGTTGATGCCCCGGGCAATACGCTGAGGCTTGTAATCATTACCAAGCTTCCGTTCCGCATGCCGGATGATCCCATCTACCGTGCGCGCTACAGCAAGCTGGAGGAGGACGGCAAGAGCGGATTCTACTGCCTCTCACTTCCGGATGCCACGATGCGCCTGAAGCAGGGCTATGGGCGTCTGATGCGCCATACTACCGACAAGGGTATAGTTCTGATCCTCGATTCGCGGATAGTCTCAAAGAGCTACGGCGCCATGATGCTTCGCTCGCTGCCCGAGAGCTATCATCCCGAAACTGAGACCGGAACTCTGGGACAGAAAATAGAGAGTTTTCTCTTCTGATATGAGGTAAGCGATGGATTCATTCAAGGAAAGCCTTTATTCGTATCTCCTTCTCAACGGAAAACTTACGACACAGGAAATCTACAACCTGTTTCCCGAGATGAACCACAAGACTGTATCATGGCATCTGCACCGCGAGCTTGTGAAAGGCAATATCCAGAAGGACGGGCACGGTGTGTATGTTCTCGGTTCTGCAGTGCCGCAGTCCGAAGAAAGGCAGGGCAATATCCCTGAGCTGAGCAAGGTTGTTTACCGGTGCCTGGAGGAATCGGGCTATGACTTCTATCTGTCGGGGCTGGACTGCATGAACGGTCTGGGATTCCGGGTCGACGGCTCCTATCCGGTCATCGTGTGCGTGAAGGACTCCGACCTGAAGGATACCCAGCTGCTTCTGATGCGCGAGTTCGACCTGGCCATCACGGAGGAGGAGATTGATCTTCTTTCGGAGGAGACTTTGAAGCGCCGCATCCAGTTCGTGGTGCTCAGAAGTTCGGATTTCACGCTGCAGAAGGAGCATTTCGCGTTTCCGGAGAAGGCTTTCGTGGATCTCTACTATGCCGTCACGAGGCTTGAGTACCCGCTGGATGTCTCCGAGCTGCCCCATGTGCTTAGCCTGATTTCTCCCAATGCCTACAGGTTCCGCCGCGCGACGAAGGACAGGGGACTGAGCGCCGAGCTGGATTTCCTACTTTCCTACAACAAGGCTTTCGTGAAGGCCTTTGCGGAATATCTGTAAAAAAAAAGAGGTTGGAACTCCAACCTCTTTGAATGCAAATAATTATCTGTCAGCCGATGATTGCAAGGACATCCTTGATGTTGAGGATCAGGTATTCCTCTCCGTCCATCTTGACCGATGTGCCGGCATACTTGTCATGAAGGATCTTCTGTCCGACCTTGACTGTCTTGACCTCATCACCGATTGCCTCTACGACTGCAATCTGGGTCTTCTCCTGTGCTGTCTGCGGAATGAAGATTCCACCGGCGGTCTTTTCCTCGACCTTGTCCATCTTTACAAGAACTCTCTCTCCAAGCGGCTTGATTGTCATATCTTTATCTCCTTAGAAAAACTGCTTCGTGTTGTTTTCGCAACGCCTCTAATATAACCAAAAACTATGAATACGGCAACAGAATTCATGGTTCTGCAGATGCTTCGTCATGCAGATATCTTCGGATATCGAATGATTTCAGAAGCCAGAAGAATTCTTCGGGAGTAATAGCCTTGAGTTTCCCTGTGTCAGTATAGTCTTTTTTGTTCCTTGTGATTATGAACGATGCATCATTGGTTTGGGCTGTAACGAATTGAACGGCATTTTCAAAATTGTTCCAATGGAGTTCAGAAGCCTTAAACAGCTCATCATAGGTAAGAGGAACTATCCGGAAGATGATGGATAGTTTTTTCAGAAGGTATTCAATCTTTTCCTTTGGAATATGTTTCTTGAGCACATAAATGATGTTGGCTATGGACAGTGAAGAAACGAAGCCTTTGGCTTTTCCTGTCTCACACATCTTCCAGATCAAGGAAGAGTAGTGGAAGTGAGGTTCTCGTTTCTGCAGTACATCCACCAGGACGTTGGTATCAATCAAGAGGTTCATCTTTGATCTTCATGTTTTCTCCGAGAATGGTTTCCAACTCATCCTCAAAGGAAAAATCATTTTCCAGTACGCCTGCAAGTGAGTCGGTGAGGAAAGAATGAACTTTTCCGACGGGAACGAATCTTCCGACATCCTTGCCATTCTTCGTTACGAGAACTTCATCACCGTTCAGGACGATGTTCAGATACTTTCCGAAATTGTTCTGCATTTCTGTTGCAGTCGCAGTAGCTGCAATCATCCGCCACCTCCATGAATTAGCTAATTATAGTATAGATGATTTTAGCTAATTTGCAAGATTTGTTTCCATTGCTTCTGCTGGTATCAAGTTGTCTTTTGTTGTAAGCTTTGTAATGCCGAAAATGGAGGAAACATGGAACTCAAGGGAAAGATTATCGATTTTCTGGGAGACAGCCTCACGGAAGGTCTTCAGCTCAAGGATGATGCCAACAGGTATGACAACTACATAGCCAGGACCTGCGGCCTGAAGAAAGCCAACAACTACGGCATAGGAGGTACCAGGATTGCCTTCCAGAGCCGTCCGAGCGAGAAGGCCAAACATGATCTGGATTTCTGCGGACGCTGTTACCTCATGGATCCTGAGGCGGACATAATCGTCGTATTCGGCGGTACCAATGACTACGGCCACGGAGACGCTCCGTTCGGACAGATAGGGGATAAGACGCGTACGACCTTCTGCGGAGCCGTTGATTATCTGATCAACAAGATCCGCGAACTCTATCCTTCTGCAAAGCTGGTGATGGTCACCCCCGGACACAGGTTCGATGATGCCACGACTCCTCCTATCGACAAGTACCAGCGCCTGGGGATAGAAGGCAGACAGCTTGAGGATTATGTCGATGCCATGATGACCATCGCCCGTTCCTATGATGTCCCGATTCTGAATCTTCTGGAGAAGCTGGACATCGATCCCAAGAAGTCCGAGGATAGGGAAAAGTATACCCGTGACGGGCTTCACTACAATGACGCAGGTCATGTGAAGCTCGGAGAGTGCCTGGCGGAGTTCCTCAAGTCCCTCTGAGTATTGCATATCAATGCATAAAAGTGGTAATTTATGTATAAATAACCGCTTTGGAGGCTGATATGGGGCTCGGAGTAGCATATAAGATACTGAAATCACATCTGACAGGCGGGCAGCTTGTGCCCGGAAAAACCATCGATGTGGTCATGGACCAGACCCTGACACAGGATGCCACGGGCACCATGGCCTATCTTCAGTTCGAGTCCCTCGGTCTGGATCATATCCGAAACGAACTTGCAGTAAGCTATGTGGATCACAATACCGTGCAGGTGGGTTTCGAGAACGCTGATGACCATCTGTACCTGCAGAGCGTTGCAGCTGCAAAGGGGATTGTTTTCTCCAAGCCGGGCAACGGAATCTGCCATCAGGTACATCTTGAAAGATTCGGTATTCCGGGCAAGACCCTCATCGGTTCCGATTCCCATACTCCTACGGGAGGCGGCCTGGGCATGATTGCCATAGGAGCGGGCGGTCTGGATGTGGCCCTTGCAATGGCCGGCGTTCCGTTCTCTATCATCTGCCCCAAGGTGATCGAAATCCGCCTTACGGGCAAGCTCAGGCCGTTCTGCACCGCCAAGGATGTGATTCTGACTGTTCTTGAGCACTTCGGTGTGAAGGGCAACGTAAATACCGTGTTCGAATACACAGGCCCTGGAGTTTCAACACTTTCCATTCCCGAACGTGCAACCATCTGCAATATGGGTGCCGAATGCGGCGTAACCACATCGGTGTTCCCGTCCGACGCCAATACAAAGCAGTTCATGGATGCCCAGGGAAGAGGGCCTGATTATGTAGAAATCTCTGCTGATTCGGATGCAGTCTATGACGGACTCTTTGAGATCAATCTTTCTTCCGTTGTTCCGATGGCCGCCTGTCCGCATTCGCCGGGAAACGTGAAGAAGGTCAGCGAGATTGCAGGTCTGAAGGTGAATCAGATTGCAATCGGTTCGTGTACCAATTCCTCCTATGCCGATCTCTATAAAGTCGGTAAGATTCTTGAAGGAAAGAAGATATCCGATTCGGTCTGCCTGGGAATCGCTCCCGGTTCCAGAGAAGTGCTGGGAATGATTGCATCCGACGGAACACTGTCAGAGCTTGTAAATTCCGGAGCCAGAATCCTTGAAAGCGCCTGCGGTTTCTGCATCGGAAACCATTTCTCGCCCAATTCCGGCGGAGTGAGCCTGAGAACCAACAACCGCAACTTCGAAGGCAGAAGCGGAACCAAGGATGGACAGGTCTACCTTGTAAGCCCCGAGACTGCTGCTGTCAGCGCAATCTACGGAGTTCTCACCGATCCGACCTCCCTCGGCCTGCCTGAAATCAATGTGCCGGAGATTAAGAGCTTCACACACGATGACAACCTCTTCGTGTTCCCCGAAAAGAACAGCAATGCAGAAATAGTCCGCGGTCCCAATATCGGAAATCCGCCTTCATGCAGGCCTCTGGATAATAACATCAATGCCGAAGTAACTTTGAAGGTAGGGGACAAGATCACCACTGACCATATCATGCCTGCCGGTGCAAGGCTCAAATACCGCTCTAACATCGAAAAGTATTCGACCTTCGTGTTCGAGCCGGTGGACCCGTCATTCAGCACGAGGGCTGCCGACAACAAGGCAAAAGGAATAGGCAACATCGTTGTTGCCGGTCAGAGTTACGGTCAGGGCTCATCGCGTGAGCATGCGGCCATCTGTCCGATGCATCTGGGAGTAAAAGCCATAATGGCGCTTTCGATCGAAAGAATCCATCAGGCAAACCTCTGCAACTTCGGAATCCTGCCTCTGACATTCAAGGACGAGGCCGATTATGAGAAACTTAATCAGGGCGACAGGCTTGTGATCGAGAATGCCGTCTCACAGGTGATGGCTGCCGGTGATATCACGGTCAGGAACCTGACAGGAGGATACTCATTCTCCATGGCCCTCGATGTCAGCCCGCTGCAGAGAAAGATGCTTCTTGAAGGCGGAAGAATTAATCAAATAAAGGAGTCTCTGGCCAATGGTTGATTTCACGAAAGTCGTTTACATAGAAGGAGATGGGGTTGGTTCCGAGATCACTCCCGTCATGAGAGCGGTTCTTGATGCAGCCATGGACAAGGCCTACGGCGGCAGCAAGGCAATTGCCTGGGAAGAGGCCTATGCAGGCGGCAGGGCCGAGATGCTCTTCGGGACCAATCTGCCCGAAAGCACCCTTAAGAGAATCCGTGAAGTCGGTCTTGCAATCAAGGGCCCGCTGATGACCCCTGTAGGAAAGGGTGCCAGAAGCATAAACGTGGCACTTCGCCAGAACCTGGATCTCTATGTGTGTCTCAGACCCGTGCGCTATTTCGAAGGCGTTCCGTCCCCGGTTCGCCATCCGGAGAAGGTGGACATGGTCGTCTTCAGGGAAAACACCGAGGATATCTATGCAGGCATCGAATGGGCAAGCGGAACGGAGGAAGTTGAAAAGGTTATTTCTTTCTTGCAGAACGAAATGTCCATAACTAAAATAAGATTTCCCGAGACCAGCGCCATAGGAATCAAGCCGGTTAGCAAGGAGGGCTCCGAGCGTCTGATAGGCTCGGCCATAGACTATGCACTGGCAAACCACAGGCGCAATGTGACATTGGTCCACAAGGGCAATATCATGAAGTTCACCGAGGGCGGCTTCAGGCAGTGGGGCTATGACCTTGCCGTATCCAAATACGGTGCAATCAATAAAGAGGGAAAGACCGTGATTCCCAGGGAAGGGGAACCAGACCTTGAAATCAAGGACTGCATCTGTGATGCATTCTTGCAGAACATCCTCCTCAAACCCGAGCAGTACGATGTGGTTGCCACGCTGAATCTCAACGGCGATTATGTCTCAGACGCCCTTGCCGCACAGGTGGGAGGCATCGGAATATCTCCCGGCGCCAACATCAATTACAAGACAGGTTGCGCCATCTTCGAGGCAACCCACGGCATTGCTCCGGATATTGCGGGCAAGGACCTCGTGAATCCTCTGTCTCTGGTTCTTTCGGGAGAGATGCTCCTTCGCCATGCGGGTTTCGACAAGGCTGCGGATCTGGTTCTCAATTCTGTCGAGAAATCCATAAATGACGGAGCCGTAACCAGAGACTTCTACACCCTGATGGTCAAGGAAGGCCGATCGGCCACCTGCGTCGGGACCAGGGAGTTCGGCCAGATCCTCATTTCCAATCTCTGATTGAAGCGATAGCAAATCTGATAGAAAAAGGTTTATATTTTGATTTAATTATGATAGAATTATGATAAGTTACTGGAGGCAATCATGATTCAGATAAGACCGATATCAGATTTACGCAACAATTTTGCTTCGATTGAAAACATTGTAAATAGTGGATCTCCCGTGTATCTTACCAAGAACGGTTATGGCTCAATGGTTGTTTTAAGTCTGGAACAGTACAGTAGACTGACAGACAGTGTTGAGTTAGCTCTGGATGAAGCCGACAGATATGCGGCCTCTACATCTGAGAGATTGACGCACGAGGAAGTCTTTTCAAGACTGAGGAGTGCTGTCAATGGAAAACAATTATAAACTGCGATATCTTTCTCTCTTTTTTGAAGATGCAAATGAAATAGCCTCATATATACGTGATACTCTGCAAAATCCAATTGCCGCTCAAAGACTAATCGATGATGTTGAAAAAGCAATTTTAGGCAGACTGCAGAGTGCAGAATCGTTTGCGAAGTATCATTCCGACAGAGAAAGAAAAGATTCTTATTACACAATTCGTGTTAGAAACTTCACTGTTTTCTACGTTGTTCTCACGGAAGGGTCTACTAAAGTCATGGAAATCAGACGATTGTTATATAGTAGAAGAGACTTCAATCAATTCGTTTGACTATTAAAAATTATCTATCTACGATCGGGATGACCTTGCGGCCCTGAGGTCCTACATAGACCTGGCGGGGACGGCCGAGCTTCTGGTACTTGTCGTGGCTCCATTCGAGCCAGTGGGCGATCCATCCGGGGGTTCTTCCCATGGCGAAGAGAACCGTGAACATCTGCTGCGGGAAGCCCATCATGTGGAACATGATTCCTGTATAAAAATCGATATTGGGGTAGAGGTGGCGCTCGATGAAATAATCGTCGCTGAGGGCCTTTTCCTCAAGCTTCAGGGCCACTTCGAGCAGCTTGTCCTCATGATGGTTGCCGCTGAGCATATCGAGGTTCATCTTCTTTGCAATCTTGGCTCTCGGATCCAGCGTCTTGTAGACCCTGTGACCGAAACCTGAAAGCAGGAACGGATTGCTCTTGTCCTTTGCCATCTCTATGACTTTCTCCACCGGGATGTCGTTGTCCACGATGTTCTTGAGCATGGCCATCACGGCTTGGTTCGCACCTCCGTGTTTGGGTCCCCAGAGGGCGCAGACGCCTGCTGCGACCGATGCATAAAGGTTTGCTTCGGAAGAACCTACGAGTCTGACTGCAGTGGTGGAGCAGTTCTGTTCATGGTCCCCATGCAGGATCAGAAGTTTATTAAGTATCTCTACATATTTGGGATCGGGGTTGTAGTTGTTGACCGGAGTGTGGAACATCATGTTCAGGAAGTTCTCGCAGTAGGAGTATTCCCACCTGGGCTCCACGAAATCCAGTCCGTTGGCCTGCCTGTAGATGAATGCTGCAATTGTTCTCATCTTCGAGAGCAGCCTCGTGACAGTAAGGTCGATGTTGTCCTCGGGGTCTCGCTCTTCCATTTCAGGGTAGAAGGCGGAAAGGGATGCGACCATGCTTGCAAGAATGGACATCGGGTGGGCATCCTGAGGGTAGGAGCGGAAGAAGTTTCGCATGTTGTAATGAAGAAGCGAGTGCTTGTTCAGAAGCTCCTGGTAGTTTTTTCTTTCCGCAAGGTTGGGAAGAACTCCCTTGACAAGAAGATGTGCGACCTCGATGAAGTCGCAGTTCTCGACAAGGTCCTCGATGTCATATCCGCGATAGCGCAGGACTCCCTGTTCTCCGTCGATGTAGCAGATGGATGACATGCAAGATCCTGTATTCATGAAGCCCGGGTCGTAGGTTATGTAGCCGGTAGAGGTGCGCAGTCCTTCGATATCTATGCTTTTTTTGCCCATGTTGTCGGTGATGACATTCAGTGAGATGTTCTTGCCGTCAGGTAGAGTAAGATTGGCTTTCTGCTTATCTGTCTCCATGTCCGCCTCCGAAAATATGCATCCTTTTGCATTAAAAATTGCATTTTTATGTATAATAGCTCAAACGGGAGACTTTGTGAATATGTACGGCAAAGAGGTTTTTATAGGTTGATGTTTTCCCAAAGATCGGGTTTGTAGGCCATGAGGTACTGGTGGATGATATCGGTCATGTAACCCTGGTTCCAGAGGATCAGGGCCTGTTCATAGGCCTTGTCATCCAGGCCGTCTTCAGCATAGGCTTCGATGAGCCTCATTCGGGTTTCACGGTCATAGGGACTAAGCTGGAGAATCTGGAGGCTTACGTCATAATATCCGGGTTTGTTTCCCGCAAACCGCAGATTCAGGGCCTGCGCACGCTTGAATGCCATGATATAGGGATAGCTTTCGAAGCTGCTTGAGCAGAGATTTGCGGCATCGTCATATCTGCCCATTTCCGAGAGGATGAGGGCCTTGTTGTAGTAGAGGCGGTAGTCGTCGGCTTGGGTGAGGGCTCTGTCATACACATCGACGGCCATCTCGAGGCGGCCCTGTGAGCGGTAGGCCTCGGCGAGGTCGATCGATGTGCGTACTATCTGGTCATGGTCGGTTCCCGAAGTGCTTCTGCATGAAACGAGGCATAGGGCAGCCATGACCAGAAGGATTATCTCAGCCCAGTACAGTTTCTTCAATTTTCTTTACCTGAGCCCTGTAGATGTTGGTGATGTTTGCACCGTAGTCTGCAATCAGCTGGATCATGTTTCTGGGGTTGCCGGGGAGGTCTACGCCGTTGAGTCTGTCACCTGCATCTCCAAGTCCGGGAAGGATATAGGCTGCATCGTTGAGAACGGGATCCATCCACAGTGTGTAGACTTCGCATTCGGGCAGTGCCCTGATGATGCGGAGCGATCCCTTGAGGGCGGAGATGACGTTGATGAACTTGATGCTCTTGGGTCTGACGCCGTTGTCCTTGAGATAGTTGACGATTGTGATCAATGATCCGCCGGTGGCGTTCATCGGGTCCGCGAAGATCAGGTCCTTGCCGTCGAGTTCCTTGAAATCGAAGAAGGACTTGTCCAGATCAAGGATGTAGGCCATGTTGTTTTCTTTCTTGCTCTCGTCTCTCTTGATCTTGAAGAGGGCGAACGGAGTGACGAAATTGTCAGAGCTGTAGTCCTGGATCTCCTTACTGATGATCATGCTGGGGAGCAGGGCTCCGCGGAGCATGACGCACATGACTGCATCCTTGGTGAGGTTGTCGACATTCGGAATCCTGTGAACCGCATAGTTGCGGCAGGGATTCGTGACGGGAGTCTGTGCGATGATGGATCTCTTGGTGGAAAGGGAAGCATCTGCAAATACATGCGCGAACAGCAGCTCGTAAGCTCTCTGGATGTAATAGAGGAATTCCTCATGGCCGGTCTTGGGGTCACGGAGCTTTGCAATCAGGCGGCTGGCACCACCGTGCTGCTCCTGAGGTGTCTCGTAGCAGTAGACATGGATGCGCTCCTCGAGGGCTGCGACGCTTCTGAGGTATCTTCCGATCTGGCGGGCAGATTCGACCAGGTCTGCTTCTGCTGCCGATTTCTCGGCTGCGCTCTGGGCGCTCTCGATCTTCTTGCAGGCCTCAAGGCTGTTTTCATAGAGCTCGTTGGCTCCTTCGATCTTCTGTTTGTCCGAATCCTTGAGGAATCCGTCAAGGTCTGCAGCATGTATTGTGACTTTTCTTCCGTCAATTTCCATTTGAACCTCCGATTGAAGCTGCACAGCCAAATGCACAGCCTTAAAAATGATAATGCACACAGATGATTTGCACAATACGATTTTTTTATGCTAGTATATCAGTTGGGCGAAAGGCCCCTATATGTAGTGTACGGAGGTTATACGATGAGAATGGTTTTTCTGGGCCCTCCCGGAGCGGGAAAGGGAACTATAGCTAAGTTGGCCAAGGAGTTCTACGGGATTCCGCACATTTCGACAGGGGACCTGTTCCGCGAGAACATCAAGAACGAGACCGAACTGGGCCTTCAGGTCAAATCGATTCTCGCTTCCGGTGGTCTTGTACCCGATTCGGTGACTATCAACATGGTCAGAAACCGCCTTGCCGAGCCTGATTGCAAGAAGGGCTTCATCCTTGACGGTTTTCCGCGCACACTCGGACAGGCGGAGGCACTTGACCGTTTCCTTGAAGAAGACGGAAGAAAGATCGACCGCGCGATAGATATCGTGC
>CAKJZO010000095.1 GCA_918298275.1 Spirochaetota bacterium
TTCTAGAGTAGAATACTACTATATTTTGGCTCCTGTCAAAGCTTTTTTGCTCAGACCATCGCCTCGGGATGGAAGACTTCATCGAATTTTTCTGCTGTCAGAAAGCCCAGACCAACACACGCTTCCTTGAGTGTGATGTTCTCAACGAAGGCCTTCTTTGCAACAATAGCTGCGTTTTCATAACCTATATACGGATTTAAGGCCGTCACAAGCATCAGGGAGTTTTCCAGATTGGATTTCATTTTCGCCCTGTCCGCGACTATTCCGCAGGCACAGTTTGCATCGAACGAAACGATGGCTTCGGACAGAAGCCTCACCGATTGCAGGTAGTTGTAGATGCAGACCGGCATGAATACGTTGAGCTCGAAGTTGCCCTGGCTTGCAGCCATGCCGATGGCAGTATCGTTGCCCATGACCTGTACCGCAACCATGGTCACGGCCTCGCACTGGGTGGGATTCACCTTGCTCGGCATGATGGAGGATCCCGGCTCGTTCGCGGGAATCCTGATCTCCCCCAGCCCGAGTCTGGGACCGCTGGCGAGCCAGCGCACATCGTTTGCGATCTTCATCATATCGCAGGCAAGGGCCTTGATCGCCCCGTGGGAGAACACGATCTCGTCCTTGGATGTCAGGGAATGGAATTTGTTCGGGGCACTTACAAACGGATATCCGGTAAGCTTTGCCGTCTTTTCAGCTACCAGGGAGGCAAAGCCTTCGGGTGCATTGAGTCCGGTTCCAACTGCTGTTCCGCCCAGGGCAAGCTCGCAGAGCGGCTCTAGGGATTTCTCCAGAAGCTCGACATCCCTCTCCAGACTTGACCTCCAGCCGGAGATCTCCTGTGCGAAAGTGATGGGAGTTGCATCCTGCAGGTGCGTCCTGCCGCATTTGACTGCATCTGCATTCTCCCCTTCCAGCTTCCTGAACGTCGCGATCAATGTCTCGACTGCGGGGATAAGCTTCTCTTTTACGGAGATTACTGCAGCAATGTGCATTGCTGTCGGGAAGGTATCGTTCGAGCTCTGGCTCATATTCACATCATCATTCGGATGAAGGAGAGCCTTTCCGGCTATCCGGTTTCCCCTGTTGGCGATGACCTCGTTGGCGTTCATGTTGCTCTGGGTTCCGCTTCCGGTCTGCCAGACCACGAGGGGGAAATGGTCGATGAGTTTCATCGAGATGACTTCATCGCAGGCCTGCTCTATTGCCGAAAGCTTTTCCTTGGTCATCCGCTTCGGGACAAGCTCCGAGTTCGCCATGGCAGCGGCCTTCTTCAGGATTCCGAAGGCTCTGACAATCTCGGATGGCATAGTCTCCAGCCCTACCCCGATTCTGAAGTTCTGGATGCTTCTCTGGGTCTGTGCTCCCCAAAGCTTGTCTGCGGGAACCCTGATCTCGCCCATGGAATCGTGTTCAATCCTATAGTCCATATTCCACCTCTGAGCGAATCATATCACAGAGACCTGTTTCTTCACACCATAAAAAAAGCCCGCAGACGCGGGCCTTTGAATTCAAAGCAGAACTCAGATCATCTTGGTCAGGCTTTCATCGATCTCACCGATCTTGAAGCGCTGGATCTTGGATGAAGACGAAAGCGGGAACTTCTCCTTCTGGATGGCCAGCTTGCGGATCTTCTTGTAGCTCGGGAACGTGGCGTTGACCTCGGTGATGATGGAACCGATGTGGTCCAGAAGCCCCTTCATGTCGTCTCCGAACTTCTCCATGCAGGCATCGGAAGGATGCACGATGGCCATGATACCCTCGACCTTCTTGGCCTCATCAGCCACATAGCCGCGGACGCAGATCTGATCGATATCGTCATAGAGCTGGAAGCTGTCCTCGATCTCCTCGGGGAAGACGTTCTTGCCGCCCTCGGTGACGATGATGTTCTTCTGTCTTCCGGTAAGGTACAGGTAGTTCCTGCTGTCCAGATGTCCGATGTCGCCGGTGTTGAGCCATCCGTCCTCTGTAAGGATCTCGGCCGTTGCCTCGGGGTTCTTGTAATAGCCCTGCATGACCATGGAACCCTTGACGTAGATGAGTCCGTTGCCGTCTGCATCCGGATCGACGATCTTCTCCTCAACACCGGGAAGAACCTTTCCGACGCTGGTCTCGATGTAATCGAAAACCGGATTGAGGTTGATGATCGGGCTTGTCTCGGTAAGGCCGTAGCCCTGGACGAAATCGATTCCCAGCTGGTTGTAGAGCTTGAAGGTGGATGCCGGAAGCGGTCCGCCACCGGAGATGCAGATCCTGATCTTGTCGAGGGAGACCTTCTTGAGGATGAAGGAGAACATTTTCTTGCCGCCCTTCCAGTTGAAGTGCTTCTTAAAGAATCCGCTGATGCCCATCAGGCCTCTGATGAGTCCGTTTACGATCGGTCCCTTCTCCTTCAGGCCCTTCATGATTCCGGCGATGACCTTGTTGAAGAGCATCGGAACTCCGAGGAACATGGTGACTCCGCCTTCCTTGAGGTCCTTGAATATCTGCTTGACTACGAGCTTCTTGCCGAAGACGATGTTGGCGCCGACCGAGACAGCCTCGATGAACACGGCAAGCATTGTATATGCATGGTGGATCGGAAGCAGTGCGTAGAAGACATCGTCACTGTAGATGTTCATATTGCCCTGTGCCCGATAGCAGTCGGAAACATAGTTCTCATGGGAGAGCATGACGCCCTTCGGTGTTCCGGTAGTACCGCTGGTGAACATGATTGCAGCCAGTTCCTTGCTTGTGGAATACTCGATGGGGTGCTCTTCTGAGCTCTGCATGTTGTAGATGCTGTTCTCTCCGTCGCCTTCGAGGGCGATCTTGGGAACATCCATGTTGATCAGGTCAATCTTCTCATGGTCGCAGAAGACAACCTTTGCGTCTGCAAACGAAAGAAGGTGTGTAATTACCATATCGGAAAGGGAATAGTCAACGGGAACGATGATGGCGCCTGCATAGGCGATGGCAAAGTATGCCATTGCCCACTCGGGGCTGTTCTTTCCGGTCAGACCGACCTTGTCACCATGCCTTACACCGAGCTCATAAAGCTTGTTGGCCACTTTTCTGATAATCTCCCTGGCCTGAGAGTATGTGAATACCACATGCTTGGGAGCAAAGGACTCGAAAGCCTTGTTGTCAGGATATCTTGTCGTCGTGATGTCGAACAGTTCCTTGAGTGTCGGCCACTCTGCGTTGAAGAGCTTGCCCTCGCCTCTGAACTCGTCGAGGAAATCCCATGGAATGGGGTTGTGCTTAGGTTTCTTGGACATTATTTCCACCTTAATGTTTGATAGTCACACAGATTATAATATAAAACCATTATTCTGACAAGTTTTTTAAAAATGTCAGAAAAAATCAACCTTTCCTCGAATAGGCCTTGGCAAGGCCGCCTTCAGATGTCTCACGGTAACGTTGGTTCATGTCCAGACCGGTGTAGTACATGCTCTTGAGAACCATATCGTAGCTGATATTTCTTGTTCCCGTAAGGAAGAACGCGATATTTGCGGCATTGAGCGCCCTCATTGCTGCGACTGCATTTCTCTCGATACACGGAATCTGGACAAGACCGCAGATCGGATCGCATGTGAGGCCGAGATGGTGCTCGAGGGCAACCTCAGCGGCATACTCGATCTGGTCGATTGTGTATCCGAAGGCCTGGCCGGCTGCAGCGGCAGCCATGGAACAGGCCACTCCGACCTCTGCCTGACATCCGCACTCCGCGCCGGAAACCGAAGCATTACGCTTTGCAAGTTCTCCGAACAGGCCGGCAACTCCGAGACATCTGACAATCTGATCGTCTGTGAGATTCCTCTTGTCCTTCAGATAATAGAGCACGGCGGGAAGAACTCCGCAGGAACCGCAGGTAGGAGCGGTAACTATTATTCCGTTATCGGCATTCTGTTCACTACAAGCATATGCATATGAGCAAACAAGCTGGCTTTCGACCAATTCTGCGTGCTTGTTCTGGGGAACCTGCTCATGAAGGAACTTTGCCTTTCTGTGCACATGAAGCGGACCGGGAAGCATGCCTTCCTTGGAGAGACCTTCATGGATTTCGTTCTGCATGGCTTTCCAGACGGTCTTGAGGAAGCCCCATATCTCCTTGCCCTCGTTGAGTTCTATGTACTGCACCAGGTCCACATAGCGGAAGGTGCAGAACTGCTTGATTTCGGCAAAGGAATTCTCCATGTAGACGTCGTCTTCAACGACCTTGCGCCTTCTGCCCTCGACGACGATATCACCGCCTCCGATGCTCTCATAGCGCTGGCGGGCGATTTCATTCCCTTCCTTGAACGCAACAAGATCCAAAGTGTTCGGGTGCTTCATGTTTGCAGGATCAGTATCCGAGAACACGACCTCCACGGCCTTGGGCGCAAAGGTATCTACGAGAACCCTGTCGGTTCCGTGACCCTTGCCGGTCTTGGAAAGGCTTCCGTACAGGATGGCCCGGAAGGAATCGGCCTCAGGATGTTCCTCCAGGAACTGCTCCGCGCAGAATGCGGGTCCCATTGTATGGGAGCTCGAAGGCCCCTTGCCAATTTTGTAGATATCCCTTATCGATCTCATTTTTCCTCCATGTTCTTCGGTGCCGGAATCTCGACCGCGACATCCAGTCTCACCGGTGATACTCCTATCGCCTTGCCGCTCTGATCATCGACATCGACCAGAAGCCCCTGCATCTGCGGTT
>CAKJZO010000096.1 GCA_918298275.1 Spirochaetota bacterium
CTGACTGTACGGAAGGACTGCCGTGTACGGATATCCCAGAACATTGCGCAGATACACGCCTATCATGGCATCCATCAGGGTTCCGTTCTTGCGGATATCGGGTTCAAGAGCTGCCTTGTCTTCTGCGTGGGCGCCGTCGAGGATTTTCCTGAATACGTCGAATCCGTATGTCAGTGACAGGATCACTCCGCCTACCGGGCTGGTTGCCGAATAACGGCCACCGATATAGTCGTCCATGAAGAACACGGCAAGGATGTCGGGGTTGTTCGCAAGAGGGCTGGTGTTGCTGGTTACCGCAACAACGTGCTTCTGGGGGACAAGGCCCTTTATGCCGCTGTTCTCCATTACCTTGAAAACCAAATCGCGGTTGGCAAGCGTCTCCTGTGTGGTTCCGCTCTTTGATACCAGAATGAACAGGGTGCTCTCGAGATCCAGGCCCTCGAGCACGGCACAGGCATCGTCCGGATCAACGTTGGAAATGAATCTGGCCTGGAGCTTCTTTGTGCAGCCATCCTCAGGCCCGATCAGATTGAGGGCATAGCAAAGTGCTCTTGGCCCCAAATCCGAACCACCTATACCGATCTGGACCACTGTTTTGATTTCCTTGCCGGTAGAACCCTTGATCTGTCCGCTTCTGACCTTCTCGGAGAAATCCTTTATCTTGGCAAGCTCGCCTTCATAGAAGTCGCCCTTCTCCACCCCGTCTGCCATGACACGCAGGCCATCCAGAGCACGGCCTCTTGTAAGCTGGTGCAGGACAAGGCGCTTCTCTCCGGTGTTCATGACTTCACCGCCCAGGAGGGCCTTGTACTTCTCTATCAGCTGCTGCTCGTCGGCAAGCTTCTGAAGGGAATCGATGATTGCCTCATCGACCGGCATTGCTCCGTAATTGTAGCAAAGGCTTCCGGCTTCCCCGATGACGGACTTCTCTATCCTCTCTGCGCAGAGATTGTTCTTGATGTCAAACGGCTTCTTTGTCTTGAGCTCGGCAAAGCTTGCCGTACAATCCAGATTTCTGTAATCGATCATAGCAGCCCTCTATCAGTCATCGACAGCGGGAATTCTGGCCTTGAAGCTTTCCTGCAGGTCTTCTTTGGTCATTCCCTCTCTCAGGATCACGATGATGGTATCATCACCTGCCAGAGTTCCCAGAATCTCGGGAAGTGCAAGGGCCTCGAGTCCGACTGCAACGCTGTTTGCATGACCTTCGCGGGTCTTGATGACTCCGATATTGCCGCTGAACTCCATAGATACGACGCCACGGCGGACATCCTGGATGTAGCTCTTCTCGGACTCCGCGACAAGGTCGTTGTCAGGAAGCGAGTAGTAATATCCGCTCCAACCGTCGGAAATCTTTCCGACCTTCAGCATCTTCAGGTCCCTGGAAAGTGTTGCCTGAGTAACCGTATACCCCTCCTCCTTGAGAAGGTTCAGAAGCGTATCCTGATTGTCGATTCTGTTCTTCTTGATCAGGTTCTTGATGACCGTAAGTCTATTGTACCTCTGTTTCATTTGCTCCCTCTGTTTTATGTTTGCAATTGATATCAATGCATAATCAGCAGACTATAATATACAACGCGTATGCAGAATTTAGCAAGGGAAATATGCAATTTTACCTGTTACTATATACAGAATCGTGCTTATTGGCCAGCTCTTTTGAAACTATTTACGAAAAGCAATTAACGCTTATGCATTTGGCATTCAGTTTTCAGAGTAATGTGGCAAACCCCTTCGATTTGGTATAAAATCAAAGCATGGACTACCACAGCAGAGCAAGGGAGCTGAGCAGGCTCCTGACTGAATATCAAAGAGCCTACTACATCGACGGCCGTCCCCTCGTATCGGATCTGGAATATGACCGCCTGTTCGACGAACTGTCACGCATTGAAGAGGCGCACCCCGAAACCAGAACCCCCGACTCTCCAACCCAGAGGGTCGGAAGCGACCTGTCTTCAGACTTTCCCGAGGTAGAGCACACCATTCCCGTCCTGAGCCTGGACAAGGCTTACAGCGATACGGAAATCCTTTCGTGGATATCAAAGACAACAAAGAACACCGGAGAGAACCTCTCGTTCGTACTGGAAGAGAAACTCGACGGCTTCTCGATAGTCCTTTATTACGAAAAAGGCCTTCTGGCCAGAGCCGTCACCAGAGGCAACGGGTTTGTCGGCAACGACGTCACTGCCAACGTGAAGACCATCTATTCGGTTCCGCTCAGGCTCAATGAGGATATCGATATCGCAGTCAGAGGCGAAGTTTTTCTCAAGAAGGCCGAGTTCGAGCGCATCAATGCGACTCTGACCGAGCCTTATGCAAACCCGAGAAACCTCGCTGCGGGAACAATCCGGCGCAACAAGAGCAGCGAAACGGCGCAGGTACCGCTCTCCATCTATGTCTATGAAGGATTCTGGGCAGACGGCGGGGAAAATACCGACCACATCCAGATCCTCAGCAGGCTGCGCGCATTGGGCCTTCCCGTAGATCCGAATCTCTCCTACTTCTGCAGAACCGAAGAAGAAGCCCGACGCAGACTTGAGGAGGCATCCCTTGAAGGCCGCCCGGGTAGCTTCGACGATATCCCCCAGGCAATTGCAGACTATACTTCTGCACGAAGGGATCTGCCATACGAGATAGACGGCCTTGTGGTCAAAGTCAACGAGCTTTCCACCAGAGAGGAGCTGGGATACACCGAGCACCACCCCAGATGGGCCATAGCCTATAAGTTCGAGGCCCCACAGGCTCAGACCCAGGTCCTGGACATAGATGTACAGGTCGGAAGAACCGGCCGAATCACACCGATGGCAAGAATCAAGGAGACCCTTCTTTCCGGAAGCACCATCCGCAACATCACCCTGCACAACCAGGATTATGTCGACGAACTCGAGCTGGCAATCGGGGACACCGTGGCCATTTCCAAACGCGGAGATGTCATACCGGCCGTGGAAAACGTCATAGAGAAGAACGAGAGCGGCAATACCACCTGGCATATGCCCAAAATCTGCCCTGTCTGCGGCTACGAGCTCATCAAGCGCGGAGCACATCATTTCTGTCCCAACTATGATTGCGCTGCCCAGGCAAAGGGAAGGCTCGCCTTCTTCTGCGCAAAAGGCCAGATGGACATGGAAGGACTTGGCCCCAGAACCATTGAGATCCTCTATGACAACGGCTTCGTAAAGAGCATCGGAGAGCTCTACTCTTTCGATTTCAACCGCCTCAAGGGTCTCGACGGTTTCGGAGGAACGGAGGGCAAGAAAATCGAGGGAATCAAGAAGTCGATTCTTCAGAGCAGAAAGAC
>CAKJZO010000097.1 GCA_918298275.1 Spirochaetota bacterium
CCCGGACCTGCGCACGGGCTGGAGGGCCAGTACATCCTGGACGGATCCTCCTCCACCAGGATATGGTCGATCCAGTTCACGTAGAGCTTCTCGTAGTCCTTGATATAGAGAGGAAGGTTTGCTCTGGTTTCCTCGTACCAGCCCAGGGCACCGAGGCACTCGTTGTTGCCGCACCAGAGGGCGATGCAGGTTCTGGAAGAAAGACGGCGAACCTGGTCGCGAAGCTCGGCCTCCACGCTCTGAAGGAACCAGGGCTCTGCCGGGTATGTGGAGCAGCTGAACATCAGATCGTGCCAGAGAAGTATGCCGTATCTGTCGCAGGCATCGTAGAACTCTTCCTTCTCGTACCAGCCGCCTCCCCAGACGCGCAGCATGTTCATGTTGGCCGCAGCGACAGAGGCGATGATGCTGTCAAAACGCTCTGCAGTCTGCAGAGCCGGCCTTGCATCAAGAGGTATCCAGTTGGCGCCCTTGCAGAACACATCGAAGCCGTTTACGCACACGGTCAGCTCCTTGCCGCCCATGGTAGTCTTGTTCTTTACTTCAATGGTTCTAAAGCCTATATTCCTATGTTTTTCAAAGCTATCTACAGAAACCAGGACATCATAGAGCTTCTGCTCTCCAAGTCCGTTGGGCCACCAGAGCTCCACGGAAGAAGCCGGAACCATAACAGAGAAAGCAACCGGATTCTCCCCTGCAACCAGGGATGCATCAACGCTCATAGAGCAACCTGCAACCGTTGCGCAAACGGAAACAGAGCAATCCCTGAAAGCCAGAACGCGCGCACAGATACAAAGTTCCCAACCCGACGGAACCTTCTTGGGAATTGCAGAGAAAGACTTGAGATAGACATCGGAGCATTCGTACAGGACTATGTCCTCGTAGATTCCGATTGTCTGAAGGCAAAGTCCCCAGTCCCAGGCCGCATTGCACTGGGCTTTTCTGACCAGGTTGCGGTGCGGAGAGTCATACTTGTACCTCGAACACGGGGACGGATGATCCAGTGAAGCTGCCCGCTCGATTGCAAGCTTTTCCGAGCTTCTGAAACGGAACTCGATTGAATTCTCCCCCGAAACAAGGAAGGAAGATACATCAAGATCATAGATTCTATGCTCGTTGTCAAACGAACTCACCAAACGATCATTTACAAATAATGAAGCAACGGTATCAACCTTCTCCAGATGGAGGATGTAGTGCTTGGACGGATCGTAATCCAAGGAAAAGGTACGGGAGATGTTCCAGTCGCTCTTTCCGATGAAGATGGTCTCAAGCTCGTTGCAGCCGTAATAAGGATCCGGAACTATCGCCTGATCTATCAGGGCATCCTGCACTGAACCCGGAATGGGCATCGTAAAAGAAGATCCGTCGACAATACCGTAGTTGTTCCGTTCGACAGCAGTGGCTACCAGATTCCACTGCCCGCTTAAGGAAATCCTTCTCACAGCATGCCTCCTGCCTGAGAGTCTTCCCAGCGTACCGGACTGCAGACGATGTTCATCTTCCAGCAAAGCCGGGCAATCGAATCACGGCGGGCAAGACAGCGCTCCCAGTCCTTATGCTCTCCCAGCCACATGCTGTCTGCAAGGGCAAAGGAGCGCGGGAACATCATGTACTCTATTTCGCGTCCGTTGTGAAGCAGCTCGGTCCAGATATTGCACTGGGCACCGAGAATGAGTTTTCTCTGCTCTTGTGGCAGATCCTTCATGCCCAGATCGACGCTGAAGGTATCCTTTACGGAGAAATGACCCCACTGCTGGGGTTCATAGGAATCTGCGGTGTAGCCTTTGTCGAAGTACAGTCCCTGCTGCGGGCATAGAATTACATTGTGACCGCGAGACGATGCGACGCGCGCTCCCTTGAGACCGCGCCAGGACATGACCACCACGTTTCTGTCAATCGAAGGGGCGTCTACTACCTCGTCCCAGCCGATGGCACGCTTTCTGTACTTGGCGACAAGGGAGGCAGCCTTGGATGTGAACCAGCCCTGAAGCTCGTCGAGGCTTCTGATCTTCTCTTTCTTCATCAGAGCCCTGCACTGAGGGTTGTCCTTCCACTGCACATGCGGACACTCGTCGCCGCCGATGTGGATGTAAGGTCCGGGGAAGAAGCGAGAAAGCTTTGCAAAGGCCTTGTCCAGGAAGGTCCAGAGCTCGGGGCTTGCCGGGTTGAGAACATCCTTGAAGATGCCCCATCTGGTCTGTACCTCAAGCTTCTTTCCGGTGCATCCGAACTCCGGATATGCAGCCAGAAGCGCCGTGGCATGGCCCGGAGTCTCGAGCTCGGGAACCACAGTCACTCCGCGCTCTGAGCAGAACGAAACGACCGTTCTGATGTCCTTATCCGAGTAGAAACCTTCCATTTCAAACGGATAGTTGATATATTCGTCGTTTTTTCTTACCGATGAGATCTTCTTCAGAAGCGGATAGCCGGGAACCGAGAAGCGCCAGGCCTGGTCATCGGTAAGGTGCCAGTGAAACACGTTGAAGCCTATAAGCGACATTATGTCCACTATGCGCAGAATCTCGTCCACAGGCATGAAGTGCCTGCAGACGTCTATGAGAAAACCCCTGTAGGAAAAGCTGGGGCTGTAATACTCGAATTCACATACGGGAACAGATCCGTCGAAGAGGATCTGAAGCTGTCTGATGTACTTGAGGCCCTGCTCTGCGGCCTCCTTAGAGACGGCAAAAACCGAAGCCGAACCCTCTGAAATGCAGACTCTGTTGACATCCGAATGAGCACAGACAATAGCCTCGGACGAAAGCGTTGTAAGAACTGAATAACCTACGTCCGCAGACTTGATCTGCGGTGTAAGCATGCGGTCTATGAATCTTTCCATGGTATCAATAGTATTCAAAAAAGGCGGGTCCGAAAACCCGCCTAGAATCAAATTCCGTAACAAACTACTTGCCGATGTATGCGTGCCAAGCCTTGTTGACTTCTGCAGCTGCTGCATCGACTGTTGTCTTGCCGAGACCGATCTCAGCGAGGACTGTGTTGATGACTTCGTAGACTGCCGGATCAAGGACACCGTCGATAACCGGTGTTGCAACCTGGATTCTGCCGTACCAGTCGGATCTCTTGGATACGAGCGGCTCGAGGTTGTTCTCTTCACAGACCTTGGCAACATCGATGGATGTGAGTGACGGGAATGCTGCGCCGGTGGTGAGTCTCCATGTCTGGACATACTCGCCTTCGAGGTACTTGACCAGTGTCCATGCAGCCTCGAGCTTCTCGGGAGCGATGTCAGCGGAGATTGCCCAACCTGTTCCGACAACTGCGGAGTTGGACTCATGAACGACCTCGCCGTCGAGTGCCGGGAAGTTCATCAGTGAAACATCGTTGGCCTGCTGCTCTGCTGAGAAGAGAGCCTGACCTGTGCTCTGGTCGAGCTGGAAGGAACCGCATGCCCAGTCGCCGTCGATGTAGAAAGCGCTCTTGCCGGCTGCGAAATCGCCTCTGCCTGAACCATAGGAGATGCTCAGTGTGTTGCGGTTGATGATTCCGTCCTTGTAGAGGTTGTCAACAACTGTGAGAGCCTTCTTGAACCAGTCGTCCTCGAAATCCCACTCGCCTGCTGCAAGCTTGTCAGCCCAGTCAGCGCCACCGAATCTTCCGGTGATCAGTGAGAACAGACAGCTCTGCATGACCCAACCGTCCTGGCAGTCCATTGTGATGACTTCGATTCCCTTTGCGTTGAGAACAGGAACCATGGCCTTCAGGTCGTCATATGTCTTGGGGATCTCGAGACCGTTGTCTCTGAGAACCTTCTCGTTGACGAACATCATGGATGTTGCTGTAAGTCCGTTGGGGAGCTCTCCGAGGTATCCGCCGAGCTGGGGTGCTGTACATGTGGCAGCATACTGATCGAACAGACCGTCTCTCTTCAGGAGAGTTGAAAGGTCATAGAGCAGGTGCTCTGTGTGAAGTGTGGAAGATCTTCCGCTGGGCCAAGCATAGAGGACATCGGGAAGGTTGCCCTGTGCGGCATAAGCTTCTGTCTTCTGGTGGAACGGCTCGTTGAACAGATCCTCTCTGATAATCTCGATCTCGGGATGAATCTCTGCGAAGTGATCCCAGACCTTTGCAATCTCGTTGGCACTGTTGGGCTCTGACATATCAATATAGTTCAGAACTGTAAGTGTAACTTTATCGCTCTTCTTTGCCTCTGTGGCAGCCTGTGCGAAAACCATTGAGCAAACAGCAATGGCTACGAAAAGAACAGCAAGAAATTTCCTCATTTTTCTTTTCTCCTCTAAATGTGTTTAGTTTGTTCAGTGTGTGAACTAAATACATTGTACACTACGAGAACATACTTGTCAAAGAAAAAAACATGAATTTTTCAAAAGAAAAAGGCGGCCACGTAAATGACCGCCCTGATAAAATTTAACTAAAACATCAACCCTTTACTGCACCAGCACTTACACCCTTGGTGATTTCCTTTCTGAAGATGATGTAGAAGATCAGCATGGGAATCAGTCCGATCATCAGCGAGGCAAAGAGCTTGCCGTAGTCGGTCGACAGCGATCCTGCAAAGCTCTGGATACCGACCGGAAGGCTCTTGTTCTTGGTGCTGGAGGTCAGCATGTTGATGAGCATGAACTCGTTCCAGGTTCCGGAGATCTGCAGAATGGCTATGGTCGTTCCTACCGGAGCCGCCATCGGAGCCATGATGCTGATGAAGATCCTGCCGTAATGCGCGCCGTCAAGACGGGCGCTCTCCACCAGTGCGTTGGGGATGCTCTTCATGAACTCGGTGGCCAGGTAGATTCCCATCGGAAGACCTATTCCTATATATGGAATAAGGACTCCGAGCTTCTTGTCATACAGGCCGACCTGGTTGATGACGATGAAGAGCGGAATCATGATGCTCTGCAGCGTCATGAGGATTCCGACCACGTAGGAGCCGTAGATCCACTTGGTGTTGCGGTTGTTGATCTTGGAGAATGCAAAACCGCTCATGAAGCTCAGGGCCAGGATGGCAACGGTGGTGACTGCAGTGTAGATGACACTGTTGATGATGTAGATGCCGAAGTGGCCTCTGGTCCATGCCTGCGGGTAGTTCTGCCAGAAGAAGGTCTTGGGGAAGCCCAGGCGGTTCATCTGGTACTCCTGGCTTGTCTTGAAGGAGTTTATGGCCAGCCAGAGCAGCGGTGCGATGGCGAGGATTGCAAACAGTATCAGAAGGGCATATGTAAGGACCATGCCCACCCTTCTCTTGGCCGAAACGTCGTCTCTGATGTAGCTCATTCGCGGCCTCCGAATTTCTTCTCAACGGCCTTGGTAATGCCGATCAGGGCGAAGCTGATGATACACATGACAATGGACACGGCATTGGCCAGCGGGTAGTTCGGGGCTCCCTTGAATGCGTGGTCATACATATACAACGAAAGGACATAGGTCTGTTTTGCAGGTCCTCCGCTTGTCATGACGTAGATCAGATCGAAGCTCTTGAGCGATCCTGAGATCGCCAGGATGGCGCTTGTAACGATGACGCCCGAGAGTGCCGGCAGGATGATGTACCTGAGGGCCTGCAGCTCGGTTGCTCCGTCGATCTTGGCTGCCTCGATTATCGAGGTGTCGATCTTCTGCAGGTTTGCAAGGAAGATGATCAGATAGGTTCCGGTGTACATCCAGAGGATTACCAGAAGGACTGCGACCATCGGGTGCTCGCTGTTTCCGGCCACATAGGACGGATTGAACAGCCTTATGATGTCCGGCAGGGCTCCGTTGGGGGCCGTGATGGCTTTCCAGAGGCGTCCGATGACGACCGTGGAGATGACGCACGGCAGGTAGATGACCGTCTGGAAGAAATCCTTGCCCTTGATCATGCCCCTGAAGATCAGGTAGGCCATGAAGAATCCCAAAGGAATCTGCCCGAAGACTGAGATGACGACGATCCAGAGGTTGTTCTTGAGGGCAAGCCAGAAGTACTTGTCCGCGAACATATCCTTATAATATTGGAACCCGACGAGAGAGATTGCCTTCCTCTTTGGACCGAAGAGAGCTCCGCCCTTGTAGTTGGTCAGGCTCAAAAAGATTGCAAAGACAGTCGGGAACGCCATGACAAACAAATAGATCAGGAAGGCCGGCAGGACAAATGCCCAGAACGCCCTCTTCTCCTCTCCGTGGGATGTCATTCTCGATGCCGAATACATGCTGGCATAACTACCCATATTTAGATTTAACCCCCTATTTCCTTAGCTATTCGCTGATTTTATACCATCATTGTTTCTGACCCTGCAGAAACGCTATTGTCTCTTCCCACATGAACTTTCCGTCCTGTCCGGCCGTTGTGAGATCCGGTACGCTGAACAGGTTGTGCAGGCACATCATTGCTGCTCCCTTGGCGCTGACGCACTCGTCCACCGAGTTGAAGACCAACGAGAATCCGAATACCTTCATCAGTCCGAGGAACTCGGGAACACGCTTTTCAAGTGTCTCCATGACCCAGGCCTTGTCCGCAAGCGGACGGCCGTGCAGGATGATCATCTCAGGATCTATGACTGACACCAGAGGGATGAAGGACCTGAAGGTATCTTCCAGCCACTGCGCAAGGCACTCGGGAGATTCTCCGGTGCAGCGGAGAATCTCCACAGGAAGGCCGCTCTGGTTGTTCATGCCGCTCTTCCAGGTCACGCTCTTGAACTCGCCTGCGGCGTTGTGGGTTCCCCTGTAGACCTTGCCCGAGAAGATGAGTCCTATACCGGCTCCGATACCGACGATGTCCGGCGAGGTCCTGAACTCCTCATGGTAGTCGGCTACAACGCTCATTGCGTTGCCCCAGGCTCCGTTGGAAAGCACGTCCAGCCAGGCTGCCGTGTTGGCATCGTTCTCTATGAATACCGGATAATCGTACTTGCTGCGGATGTAGGAGCTGATGTCCACGTCCTTGATTCCGAACGGGAAGGAGTTGATTATCTTGCCGTAGGAGTCGTCCACGATTCCGGGAACTGCAAAGCTCAGCGCAAGTACCGGAGTTCCGATGTTCTTGTGAGCCAGGAAGGCGCGCTCGATCAATTTATCCACCATCTCCAGGATGGGAATCACTCCGAAGGACCCTGTCTCGCACCAGAGCTCGGTTCCGTCTGCAGAGAGGATGACCGCCCTGTAGTGCGAAGGCTGCATGTCGAAGCCGAAGACGCATCCGAAATCGGGATTAATGGAAAGCTCCGTGGCCTTGCGTCCGCCCTGCTGCGTGGAGGAACGGAGCTTGCCTTCCCTGATCTCGGAAGGGGAGTAGTTATTCTTCGGCGCATACAGGACATACTGCGGCATGGATCTTTCAAAAC
>CAKJZO010000098.1 GCA_918298275.1 Spirochaetota bacterium
TAACTTCTTCCCTCCCGCCGGTGAACGACAGCAGATCCAGAACGAAGGTGACAAGCCTCGGGACTACGGGCTGATACTCGTTGACTGCAAGTCTGCCCTGGCTTGCGAGTACCCTCCAGTTGATGTTTCTGGTGCTGTCGCCACAGTGGTAGTCATGGATTCCCTTGAAGAACGTGTTGTCTTCCATGCAGCCCTGGTCGGATGCAAGAAGCCCTGAGTTCATCCTTATCAGATGATTTGTGTCGACGGCAAAGACCCTGGGGTAGACCACGATCATCGCAGGTTCCGCAAGTCGGTACTCACGTTTCTCCGAGCACAGTCCGAAGCCGTCTCCGGATGTGGCGCTTACGGACTGCATGACCGCAACTCCCCGGGATCCTGCCTTGAATTCTTCGGTCCATGATGCACTCTGTCTCGGAAGAAGCCATGTGACATGACGGGTCAATTCAACGTCATCCGCCAGGAAATTGGGTTTTTCATCGAAATAACGGATATCGATCCAGAGAACGGGGAGGACCTTTCCGTTCGAAGCTTCAAGCCGGAACTGTATGTTTTCATCCGGGAAGACATTGCAGGATAGGGGATGGGCATCCACTTCGACGGACCTGAGGGATAGCTTCCCCCAGACAAACGACAGGATTCCCATGGCAAGTACTGCGAGAAGGAAAACCGTCAGGTTGATGAAGCGGAAGTAGGCGGACAGTATGCTGAGGACCGTTAGGATCAGTATTCCCGCAAGGCTTGAGAAGTAGCTCCTCGACCCGCTGTTCCCATCCTGTTTCAAAGCATCTTTTCCTTCCGGGGCGGAACCGGCTCGGATTTGATAATCTCTTCAAGGGTGGACAAAACGCCGATGTTCCTGTACGAAGCCTGGGCGGAAAGCTCCACCCTGTGGCTGAGAACCGGAATGAAGAGCTGCTGAACATCTTCGGGTATCACATAATCCCTGCCTTCTATGGCGGCAAGGGCCTTGGAACCCTGGTAGAGGCATCTGCTTGCACGCGGGCTTGCGCCGAGTCTCAGGTTGCCGTGGCTTCGTGTCTTCTGGACTATCCTTACTATGTAGTCCTTGATGTCCTCGCTTACGAATACAGCTTTCGCGCTTTCACGCATCCGGATCAGGTCTTCGGGTCTGGAAATCGCCTTCACTTCTCCGAACGGGATATCGTCGCCGACTCTGGAAAGCATGGAGATTTCCTGGTCCTTATCCAGATAACCTAGGGAGATCTTGAGGAAGAACCTGTCCAGCTGGGCTGCCGGAAGAGGGAATGTGCTGTCCTTCTCAATGGGGTTCTGAGTGGCCATCACAAAGAACGGATCGGGAAGGGCAAAGGTCTTGCCGTCGATCGTGACCTGCCTTTCCTCCATGGCTTCCAGAAGGGCTGCCTGTGTCCTCGGGATTGCCCTGTTGATCTCATCTGCCAGAAGCAGGTTGGTGTTCACCGGTCCGAGAATGGTCTGGAACTCCGTTGTCTTCTGGTTGAATACCGTGGTTCCCACCACATCCGAAGGAAGCAGATCCGGAGTGAACTGGATTCTTGTCTGGCTGCAACCCAGGGCGATGGCGAGAGCCTTTACCAGGGTCGTCTTTCCCGAACCCGGCAGGTCTTCCAGAAGAACATGCCCGCTGCAGATCAATGCAGCGAAGACCAGCCGGAGCTGTTCGCGCTTGCCGATGATTATCTTCTCCACCTCGTCGATGAGGCGGTTTACCGTTTCCTGTACACGATTTGTTTCAGACATGGATGTCCTCCATCAGTTAAAGGATAGGAGCCGATTGTTGAACTGTCAACTTGCAATCGGGGCTTGCCCTGTGCGCTTTTCTGACGGATAATCGCAGTATGTGGTTCGTGCTTGTGCTCTTTATCGCTATCCTCATTCTGGGTGTTGTGGAAGACTCGATGCTCAAGAAGCGCATGAAAAGCATTCCCGTCAGAATCCTCGTCAACGGGACAAGGGGAAAGAGCAGTGTCGCAAGAATGCTGGTCGCAGCCCTCAACGGGTGCGGAATCAGAACCTTCGGCAAGACCACCGGGTCGATCGCAAGATTCATTCTTCCCGATCTCTCGGAAGAGGATGTGCCTCGCAAGAAAGGAACAAGAATAGTCAGAGAACATGATCTGTTGTTCAAAAAAGCAGTGGAACATGACTGCCGGGCCATTGTCTGCGAGTGCATGGCAATCCGAGAGGAGAACCAGAGAATCATCGGAGACAAGCTGGTGATGCCTACGACAGCGGTCATAACCAATGCCAGGGTAGACCATGTGGACCAGATGGGGAGCACCGAGGAAGACACCGCACAGGTTCTGATTCAGAGCATCGGAAAGGCAACAGATGTATTCACCTTCGATTCCAAGATTGAAGCCGCCCTGAAGGAAGTCCGCGCAAAAACGGCGGTCCATCTCGTAGGAGATCTTCCGAAAGAATATGAACCTTATCTTCAGAAGTTCAGTTTTCCTGTCTATGCCGAGAACCTCTCGATCGTGCTCGAGGTCTGCAGAAGCCTTGGTCTAAAGGACGGGGATGTTCTTGAAGCGGTTGTGAAGACAGTCCCTGATTTCGGAATGAAGGGCAGTGTTCAGGCCGACGGGCATCTGATTGTAAACGGGTTCGCCTCCAATGATTCGAGAAGTGCGCAGAGGCTTCTTGAAGGAAGGGACATGGGGAGTGTCTCCGTTATCTATAATAATAGAAGCGACAGGGAATTCCGCCTGAAGATGTTTGCACAGCTCTTCAAGGATGCCGGGGTGACCGACCTGGTGGTCGTGGGAGACAATCAGGTCAAATGCAGGAGACTCTTTGCCGGATATCTCGGAGAGACTGCAGTCAGGAGCACGGAGCCCTCTCCTGAAAAGATCATAGGACAATGCAGAAACACTGTTATCTGCATGGGGAACATAAAAGGCGCCGGCCATGCGCTGCTTGATTATTGCACCGGCCATCTGACGGAGGAATGATGCTACATACGGCAATCGGAATAAGCATAGTTCTCGGATTCCTGTTTTCCGAATTTCTCGGGATTTTCACCGGAGGGCTTGTCTCTGCAGGCTATCTGGCCTTCTACATGGAACAGCCCTGGCGTTTGGTAAGCACCCTTGTCCTTGCCATTGTCATCTACCTTGCCACCAAGGGTCTGCAGAAGTTCATCATCATCTACGGAAGAAGGCGTTTCATGGTCGTTGTCCTGCTTTCCCTGATCGGAACATGGCTGGTGGAGCAGAAGCTCTACTACTATCTGCGCTTCGTAGAACAGGACATCAGGGTCGTCGGATATATCATTCCGGGTCTGATTGCAAACGACATGTTCAAGCAGGGAATAGTCAGAACGGTTCTTGCCGTATCTATACTTGCCATAGTGATTAGGCTCATTCTCATGCTCGGAATCCTCTGAGTTAAAATTGCTGAATATATAAAAATAAAACAAAAATATTGCGCTTTTACTCAATTTGCAACACAATTTGTTTTTTCAGTTACAAAACGTGAGTAAATATACCTTGCGTTTGCACATAGGCGGTTGTAAAATGATTTTGTACGGACAATATCCGGCACTCTGCCGATATTGATTAGTCAATTGGAGGATATTATGAAGAAAGTTGCTTTGGCATTTGTTCTTGCCATCATGCTCCTGGCTGTTCCGGCATGCCTTTTCGCCGACATCACGGGAGATCCGCTTCAGACATTCAACTGCCCGTTCCTGCTCACATCCGGTGGTCAGGGAGCAGGTTCCAAGATGCTCAGACTCCTTATCAACCAGTCCAAGAAGTTCACCCTCGGAGAGGATGCAGACTTCTGGCTCGAGGACGAGACTCCTGAAAGATATGCCTACATCGATTCCGGAAGATACACAACCCTCGTGATTGTCATAAGCGTCACGGAGAAGGGTCTCGGTGCATCCGGAATCACAATCGAGGATGAAATCGGATTCCTCAAGGAGGTCCTTGCAAAGGCCAAGGCCCAGAACATGAAGATCGTAGCCGTCAGCATGGAGGCCGATGCCCGCGCACCCAAGCTTCCCACCAACGGAAACGAGAGAATCATCGATCTTGTCTGCCCGCAGTCCGACTGGATGATCTCCATCAAGGCCAACAACGCAGATGACAGATTCACAAAGATCAGCCAGCAGTACGGCATTCCTCTTACAATCATCGACAAGCCCATGGACCTTGTTAAGGCCGCTCCGGACATCTTCATCAAGAAGTGAGGTCTGAATGACAACAACTACCTTGACGCTTATCCTGCTGCTGATAATGATCGCGGCTTTCGTGCTCAGCAGCATCAAGCTTAAATCCCCTGACATTTCCATGGCTGTTGCAGCAGTGGTTCTTGCAATTGCAGGAACCATAGCCGTCCCTGCCCTCGGAAGCCCTGTCAGGTATCTTGTGGAAGGCTTGTTCGTGAACTTGGATCTGGCACTGCTGTTCATTGCCGCATCCATCTTCGTGAACATCTATTCACATAGCGGAGCAATCGCAGCAATTACAAGGACTGTCGTGGAGAAGGTCAACAACAAGTGGATTCTTCTTTCGATCATGGGAGTCCTGATGCTGATTCCCGGAGCCCTTACCGGTGCCGGTTCGGTTGCAATCTTCGTTCTCGGCGGACTGGTGAACACGGTTCTGGAATATCTGGGAATAACACAGAGAAAGAGAACGGTATTCATCTGCTTCTTCGCCATGCTTTCAGCAGCATGTCCTCCGATCAACCTCTGGACCATGCTGATGACAGCCCAAGCCAACATGCCTTATGTCGGATTCACCTGGCTGCTTCTCATCCCGATCGTCATTGCCGGTGCATTCACCATCGTCTATGTAGGATGGGGTGCAAAGCCGCAGGACAAGGAAGAGACGCTTGCCAAGTTCCCGCCCAAGGATCCCAAGCTCACATGGTGGAGAATCGTTCTTCCGTTCGTCGCCATCATCGCACTGTTCCTTCTGGCTCTCTATGATCCATGGGGACTTCCGGTTCTGGGTCTTCCCCTTATGTTCCTCGTTGCTGCCGTCGTTGCCTTCCTCTGCAACCCGAAGAAGACAACCTTCAAGCAGTATCTCGGAATTCTTGACGATACCATGGAGCAGGTCTTCCCGCTGGTTGCCAACGTTCTTTCCATCGGAGTCCTGCAGAGCGCCATGGCAGCAACCGGAGTCAGAGGTCTTATCGGATCCACATGTGTCGGCCTGCCGCTCGTGCTGATCTACTCGCTGATCCTGATTGTCGGTCCTATCTGCCAGGGATGTTTCAACTACGGCGTTTCCATCGTTCTCGGCGGACCGCTGATCTTCATGTTCAATACCCTCGGTATGGACGTAACCGTCATCTGTGCAGCACTTTCACTGATCTTCCCGCTCGGTGATACCCTGCCGCCATCGAGGATTGTCGGAAGACTCGCCTGCGAGGAGACGGGTTACAAGGAGTCGTACATCAGCTTCTTCAAGACCCTTCTTCTTCCGATGCTTGTGCTCGGTGCCATGGCTGTAATCATGATCATCAAGCCTGCGTCGTTCGCATTCTTGTACTAAGGAGGATATGGAAGAATGATATTTTTCGAGAATCTTATTCATATTCTTTATTTCGTAATGGCAGGTCTTGTCCTTCTGAGCATGCTCAAGAGCCTCTTCAAGAGGAAAAAGAACAAAGGCGTGGTGTTCGACATCATGTATGCATACTGCCTGATTCCGTTCCTTCTTAGGATTCTGTACATCAAGTGAGGAGGGCGGACATGGAAAAGAAATCATTGATTGTAAAGATTGTGGTTCTTGTCATTGCCCTCGTGCTTGCACTGCTGTCCGGTATCGAATTCTGGCAGCTCAGGCATTACAAGGAGACCATCGTGGCCTCCGAGGACCTCACTGAGGTCAAGTGGTTCAGTGACTACGTACCGTCTTTGAAGAACACCTGGATGGATACCCCGGTTTTCATCTTCGATTCCGGAGTCGAGGGCGGAACGGTCTTCGTCTGCGGATGTCCTCACCCGTATGAGCCGGCATCGACGATGGCCGCCTATCTGATGATAGAGAACCTGAAGGTCACCAAGGGCAGAATCATCATCGTGCCCAGAGCAAACTATTCCGGTTCAACCGAAGGCATGGTCGGTGATGCATATCCGATGTTCTTCCACGTCAGTTCGGACTGGGGAATCTCCCAGTACCGTATCGGAGACAGATACACCAACCCGCTGGACCAGTGGCCTGATCCGTTTACTTACGTGAACTATCCTTCGGGACAGAATCTGGCATACCAGGACATCAGAAACCTGAACAGAACCTATCCAGGCCGCGAGAACGGAACCCTCACGGAGAGAGCCGCCTACGCAGTCATGGAAATCATCAGACAGGAACATGTCGATATGGCCATCGATATGCATGAGGCAGAAATCCTCTACCCGGTCACATCCACTTACGTCGCTCCGTCAAAGGTTCTCGACCGCGAGAAGTTCCTGGCGACCGGAGAGATGGAGTACTACGAACCGGAGAAGAGCTCTCTGGACGTCGCCATGATGGCAGGAATGAACCTTTCCGACCAGTTCCTGATGAAGAGCGCTTCATCCCCGAACACCCTGCACGGACTGAGCCACAGAGAGTGGGCGGACTGGTCTGACAGCCTGACATTCCTGATGGAGACCCCCGAGATCTTCATCGATAAGATCACAGGACCCAGAACAGAGGCTCTGATGACAGAGGGTAAGGATGAATTCCTGCAGAAGGTCACCGACAAGGGTCTGACATACTTCCCGTACGACATGGAGTTCGGAACTCCGATGTGGTACAGGACCGGTCGTCACCTCACAGGTGCTCTTGAAGTTGTCTACTGGGCAAGTTTCTTCTATCCGGAGATGGAGGTCGAGGTCACATGGCCGACCTACCTCGAGATGGAAGAGCTGGAGAACCAGGGCGTGGACAGCATCGGATACTTCCTGAAGAATCCGGATGCTCCTGAAAACAAGGATCGCGCGTTCACCATCTACTACAAACCGGTAGGGGCGAACTACGACAAATACTGATCAATTTATCTTAGAAGGATAAAACGGAGGGAAAAACATGAAAAAGAGAGTTTTCATTGCAGTGCTCATGATTCTCTGCCTCTGCGCACAGAGCGTGTTCGCCTGCACAATCTTCGCTGTCGGAAAGAATGCCAGCGATGACGGATCAACAATGATCTCCCACACCTGTGATTCGACAGGTGACGACCTCAGGCTCTGGATGATTCCCGAGATGCCTGCAGGAGAGGCAAGAGACATCGTCCTCGACGGACGTGAGGGCGCCGATTACGGCAACTTCCCCGCAGTCAAGGATTACGGTGTTCGCGGAATGGCCCTTGCAGAGTATTATCCCACGCAGGAGACAAACCGCTACATCCATGCAATGTATTCCTTCATGAATGACAAGGGCCTTGCAATGGGTGAGTCAACCTGTTCGATCAACAGCAACATCGACCAGGGCAAGAAGATCAGAGCAGCCTATAGGAATTTCGATGGAATCGTCGACTGCTACATGATCCAGGACCTCGCACTCGAGAACTGTGCGACAGCAAGAGAGGCTGTCGAGTTCATGGGTAAGCTCATTGACGAGCTCGGATGGAACGGTTCACCTGAGTGTATCAACATCTGTGACGGTAACGAGTGTTGGATCATGGAATGCTACGGTGCACACGTGTGGGTTGCAGCAAGAGTTCCTGATGATGCAGTCTTCGTAGCAGCCAACAGAGCAAGAATCAACTTCTTCGTCGAAGATGATCCCGAGACATACCTCTATGCCCCGGCACTCAAGGACTTCGTAAAAGAGTACGATCTGTGGGACGGAACAGACTGGAGTGAGTTCATTCCTTGCTGGACATTCGCACCCTACGGATACAGACCCTATTCAACCAGAAGAGAGTGGAGAGCAATGAGCCTCCTGAACCCAGAGCTCGGAGCAACAATGGATCCCGAAGAGCATGATCCCGACCACAACTGGCCGTGCTTCGTCGTTCCTTCCGAGCCTGTCAGCGTCCAGACCGTCTATGAGATCTGCGGCGACTACTATGCCGGTACAGAGTACGATGTTTCAGCTTCCATCTGGGGCGGACAGTTCGGTGATGCACTCAACTGCGCTCAGGACTTCACACAGAGAGCCATCAACAGCTACAGATGTACTTATGTCCAGATCGCCAACGTCAAGGCTTGGCTGCCTGAGGACGTCAGATGTCTGGTATGGTACGGCTGCGGCGCATCCGACACCAACTTCCTGACACCGCTGTTCGGTTCAATGACAGAGCTTGATCCTATGTTCACCAAAGCACTCAGATCAAAGTATGATCCAAGCCAGATCTGGTGGACATCTGCTCTTGTACAGCAGCTCTCCAGAATCAACTACAGAATGGCCAGAGAGGACATCCACGCAAAGCGTGACGGAATCATGGCTGCACAGTACGAAGTCACTTCCGCAATCCAGGATCAGGCTGCCAAGCTGATCAAGCTCGGAGAGAAGGACAAGGCTGTTGCTCTGCTTACCAACTACGCAAATTCACAGGCAAGAATGTGGAAGAGCGTCTGGGATGAGCTGACAGGTGAACTGATTGCCAAGTACATGTTCGGCGGAGTCAACATGGGTACATGGGGACTGCAGTACACCGACTTCTGGAATGCACTCAATGCTTCCGAGTGGGGACAGTACAAGTAAGAGGAGTAGGTAGAACAGTTGTTCCATATGATCCGGGTGCACAAGGCATCCGGACTGTGGAACCGATTGATAGGAGACACAAATGAGGAAACTTAAGATTGTAGTTGCCGTACTCGTTGTGCTCTTTGCTTGTCAGGCAGCATTTGCCGGCTTCGTTCCCGTGCAGAAGGCCGATCCTGCAGTCACACGCCCGCTTGCAAGGTTCTGTGACATCCTGCAGTCAAAAGGCCTGGCACAGAAGAACCCTGTAGCATTCTACATGGAGATGGCCGGTAGTTCTGATGAAGCAATCGCGGCAATCATCGCAGATAAGGGAGCCAAGGCCTATGAGAGTGCTACCACACTCGAACAGCTTGCACAGGTCTTCCCGCGCGGTGTTGAGGCAACTGATGATATCAATGCCTTCAGGAGAGCAGCACTTCATCTGGCTATCTATACTGCAAACAACGGTCATCTGCAGAGTTCTGCGAAGATCGATGCAGCCGAAGCAAGCTTCGAGATAGTCGGATACAAGTACCTGGTCAGACTTGTCGGTAAAACGATCAAATTCGATTTCATTGATATCTACAGTGATGCCGAATTGCGTGCGATTGCCGATAAGCTTGCGTCTGATGTCCCTGCCGTGGGTGTTTCATTCCCGGAATACGGAGAGATTGACATCGAAACAACAGGTATTACAGAGTTCGGTTTCAGACAGTTCGTGGCCAAAGCCAGAAGTCTGATGTACTCCTTGATCTATTAATGATTCGGGGGTAAGAGAAAAGTGATTATCAGGGAGCGCTTCGGATTTCCGGGGTGCTCCCTGTCTTTTTGAACAGTTCGTCCGTCCTTGGGGCGGAGAATTAGGAGGAAAAATGAAGAAAAGAGTGCTGATTGTCATGCTTGCACTGCTGCTTGTTGCTCAAAGCGCATTTGCTTGCATCATTTTCGGTGTAGGTCGTCTGGCCTCGACCGACGGTTCTACAATGACGTCGCATACATGTGACTCAACAGGTGACGACCTCAGGCTCTGGCTCATTCCTTCGATGGCAGAGGGAACTGAGAGAGACGTTGTCCTTAGCGGAAGAAGAGATGCCGACTACGGCAAATTCCCGGAAGTCAAGGACTACGGCAGCAGAGGTATCGTCATGGATACATATGTCAATGACAAGGATACCTACCAGTACCTGCATGCCATGTATTCATTCGCAAACGAGAAGGGCGTTACGATGACCGAGTCGACATGCGGAACAACAAGGGAACAGCGTGCCATCTTCTCCAAGTATGAAGGAATCTGGGACTGCTACATGCTCCAGGATGCCGCACTCGAGAATGCCGCCACAGCAAAGGAGGCAGTCGAGTACATGGGTGCAAGGCTCAACGAGAGCGGATGGAGCGGATCTCCTGAAACAATGACAATCGGTGACGGAACCGATGTCTGGGTCTTCGAGGCATACGGCGGAAAGATGTGGTGTGCATTCAGACTTCCCGAGGACGCCGTCTTTGTATGTGCAAACCGCAGCAGAATCGATTTCTATGTTGAAGATGATCCGGACAACTACCTCCATGCTCCCAATATGAAGGAGTTCGCAATCGAGAACGGAATGTGGGACGGACAGGGTGAGTTCAGACCCTGCCAGTGCTTCGGCGCCGGTAACTACAGCTTCAGCTGTATCGCAAGAGAGTGGAGAGCTGTCTGCAACCTCGCAGGTCTGCAGTATCCCGAAATCGTAGCAGACGAGGATCTGGCAGTCACCGAGGTCCCCGATGATGTCTTCCCGATCTATTTCGTTCCGGATGAGAAGGTTTCCGTTGCCAAGATCCATGAGGTCTGTTCGGATGCCTATGAGGGAACCAAGTGGGATCTCACCAAGACTGCTGATGCAGGTCGCTACGGCAACATCCTCCTTTCTTCAGGAGAGTATGAGTACAGACCGACCAACGTCTCGCAGTGCACATATTTCCAGTGCTCCAACGTCAAGGCATGGCTCCCGGAAGAGGCAAGATGTCTTGTTTACTTCGGCTTCGGTGCACCGAGCACGACTTACCTGACACCTGTCTTTGCATCACAGAGACACCTTGTCGATTCCTTCGGCCGCGGAAGAAGAGCCGAGTACGATCCTGAGTCCGGTTGGTGGAACGAGGCATTCCTGCAGCAGGTTGCCACAATCAACTATGCCGATGCAATCCAGCAGATCAAGGCAGTCCGCGATCCTCTGATGAATGACCAGTACGAGATGACCTTCGCAGTCCAGAACCAGGCCGCCAAGATGATCAAGAACGGTATGAGAGAAGAGGCAATCGACCTTCTGACCACCTATTCAGACCAGCAGGCCAACATGTGGTTCGACCTCTACAAGGATCTGCAGGTGCAGCTGCTTGCCAGATATGCAACCAACAGAGTCCTGTTCAAGAACGCAGCCACACCTGATGCAGACTGGTGGACAGCAGTGAAGTCAGCTGTTCATGAAGTGAACAACTCGCTCGCTGGAACAAACTAAGGAGGCAGTGAATGAAGAAAGTATTGTTAACATTGCTGGTACTGCTTCTCGTCGGCGTCTACAGCGCCTTTGCATGTACCATTTTTGCCGTCGGAAAGGATGCAACGACCGATGGTTCAACAATGATAAGCCACACCTGTGATTCCAACAGCGATGACCTCAGAATCTGGCTCATTCCGTCGATGGAAGCAGGAACAACCCGTGATGTCGTCGTTTCCGGCCGTGCCGGTTCCGACTTCTCCAACTTCCCTGAGGTTGCATATGGTCCCAGCGCCAAGGTCGTAGACTCCTATGTCAACGAGAAGGCCACAAACCAGTATGTCCATGGAATGTATTCATTCATGAACGACAAGGGCCTTGCAATCGGCGAGTCCACTTGTGCAATGTCCTTCAGCGATGACCGCGGAATGGCATCGTACTTTGCATTCAACGATATCAGAAGCAGTGCAAAGTGGGACTGCTACATGCTGCAGGATGCAGCTCTCGAGAACTGTGCTACAGCCCGTGAGGCAGTAGAGTTCATGGGTAAGTGCATCGAGGAAGGCGGCTGGGCAGATTTCTGCTGCGAGTGTATCAACATCTGTGACGGAAACGAGGCATGGGTATTCGAGGCCTACGGCGGACACGAATGGGCAGCTATCAGAGTTCCTGACGACATGGTGTTCGTTGCAGCCAACAGAGCAAGAATCAACGTCTACAAGGAAGATGATCCGGATTACAAGTGCAGCCCGACACTCAAGTCATTTGCTCTTGAGAGCGGTCTGTGGAACGGCGAGGGCGAGTTCCAGCCCTGTATGGCCTATTCCTGGAATGACTTCAACAACATGGGATGCACACTCAGAGAGTGGAGAGCAATCAACCTGCTGAACCCGGAGGTCGGAAAGGACCTCGATCCGTTCGGAGATGCAAACGAGTATCCTCTGTTCGTCAAGCCCGCACAGAAGGTCAGCGTCCAGACCATCAAGGATATCTGTTCAGACTACTATGCAGGAACAGAGTTCGATGTTTCGAGAACAGTCCAGGCCGGTGAGTTCGGCAACCCGCTGAGCAACAACAACAATACCCTCAAGCAGGATACAAGAGTCGGTATTGCAAGACCTATCAACATGTTCCGCTGCACCTACATCCAGATTGCCAACGTCAGAGCAGACCTCCCCGAAGAGGCCAGATGTCTGGTTTGGGTCGGTTGGGGCGCACCGAGCGTGACCTACATCACTCCTGTCTTCGCTTCCGCCAAGTACTTCCCGGAGCACTTCGGACGCGGTGTCAGATCAGAGTATGATCCGCAGTCAGGATGGTGGAACGAGGCTGTCGTACAGCAGCTCACCACAATCAACTATGCCTCGGCCATCGAGGACGTCAAGGCAGTCCGTGATCCGATGCAGGAGAGCCTCTACAAGCAGACAGCAGCAGCTCAGGAGCTTGCAGCATCCCTCATCGAGGTCGGTAGAGCTGATCTCGGAGTTCAGTATCTCACCACGTTCATGAACGCTACTGCCAACAAGTGGTTCGAAACCTACAGCGAGCTCGGAAATCTCCTTACTGCAAAGTACATGCTCGGCAACGTAAGCATGAAGGTTCCCAGCCGCCCGGATTGGTGGACGAATATCATTCTCGAGAACATGGGAGACAAGCTCAGACCGGTAGAGTGATTAGGAGGTAATAATGAGAAAACTTAAGATTACAGTAGCACTCCTGGTCATGCTTCTCGTTTGCCATGCTCTCTTCGCGGCTTATGTGCCCGTTGAGAAGGCAGATCCGACTTTGGTCAACTGGTTGGGCGTCTACTGCGATGTGCTTCAGAACTACACTGAAGGTGCAGCTGATCCTGTCGCAGAACTCCTGAAGATAGCCGGTCTGCCTGACGAATCCCTGAGTAGTTCCATAAAGTTCTACCTTGCGGATCGTCCGTATGAGAGCATTACGAGTGTTGAACAGCTTGCAGCTATCTTCCCGAGAGGAGTGGAGGAGGCCGATGAAATTAACCAGTTCAGAAGAGCTGCCTTCCACCTCGCAGTGTACACTGCCAAGAACGGACGCCTCTTCCCCAAGAGTCGCATAGACCTCGGCGGTGCTCAGTTCAACATCTACGGCTATGACTTCTTCCTGATGTACGATGGAGAGAATTTCATCTTCAAGTTCGTCGATATCATCGGAGAAGAAGAGTTCAAAGCCATAGTTACGTATCTGGGAAGCGTGATTCCCGGCGCACAATCCTGGTCCTATCCCAAACCGGGAAGGATTGAGGTCAAGGCGCCCGGTCTTACGGATTTCGGATTCCAATCCGCAGTCAGATTGATTGAGTCAAGGATTTACAGTACATTCCTCTGATATTATCTGACTTCAGTTCCAGAGGTGTCGGTTTCCGGCACCTCTGGTTTTTGGTTCTGACATGAAAAAAAGTATCGGTACAATTTATCTTATTGTCTCATTGGCTGTCGCACTGCTGTTTTTCCTTGCAGTGATAGGGTCAGCGCGCTACGAAGAGAACCGATATGCACAGCTGCAGCTCTCCGCTGCCCAGACGATGGCAGATGCGGAAGCCTATCTCAAGGCGAGAATCCAGGAGAAAGGAATAGAAGCAGAACCCGAGGATCTCAACCAGACATACCTGCTCGGGCCGGAATTCACTGAGCTGACAAGTACTCCCGGAGCCGTTGATGCCAAACGCACCAGCTGGAATCCCAATTTCGCTGCTGCCATGGTCCGCTATTTCAGCGAAGCAGGATTGGAAAAAGGCGATGTTCTGGCAATCGGAACAAGCGGGTCGTTTCCGGGCCTTGCCGTTGCTGCAGTCATAGCCGCATCCAGGATGGGGCTTGAAACCAGGATAATAGCGAGCCTGGGAGCTTCGATGCATGGGGCTACCAGACCCGAATTCAATATTTTCGACTTCCTTCTTTGTCTGAAGGAGGGAGGCTTTGCAGATTTCAATCTGGTCGCTGTCTCCAGAGGCGGATTCGATGACAAGGGCGGAGGGGTTCTTGAGGGAATCCTCTATGAGGGAACCGATATCCTTGCTGCGGAAATCTGCAAGGATGTAGCTTCCAGAACCGGAGCTGCCTACATCGAGTGCGATACGCTTGCACAGAGCATCAGAAGAAGGCTTGAACTGTTCGGCGACGGCATCGACATGTTCGTAAACGTCGGAGGTGCATCCACAAACAGCGGCGCATCGTCATACGGAACCACTTTCCCGCCCGGATTGGTTCTTACGCCACCGCAGATACCTGCTGATGATACAAGAGGCCTGTGCTTCGAGTATGCAGCTTTGGGACTGCCGGTGCTGAACCTTCTGAACGTGAAGGCCCTGGCTGCGGAGAACGGGATTGCATATGATCCGGTGCCCATGTCAAAGCCTGGTGACGGGGGAGTGTATACAACCACCCAATACAGTGTCCCGCTTATTGTCGCGGGCATAATAACGTCTGTTTGTGTCCTTTTGGCCGGTTTCGTTGTTTCACATATGAAACGGAAAAAGCACTGACAAGGAAACGGAGGTGATGCCATGGCATTGACCGATAAAATGGAGAAATATCTGGCAGAATCCCATGAGGATGCCAAGAACATTGTGCGTGAGCTCTGCAGGATTCCAGCCCCATCCCATCATGAGGAGAACAGGGCAGCCTGGTGCGAGAAGTGGTTCAGACAGGCAGGCGGAAGGAATGTCTATGTTGATGATGCCCTGAATGCAGTCTGCGAATACAACGTCACGAAAGACAATGACGTCATGGTCATCATGGCCCATATAGATACCGTGTTTCCCGATACGGAGCCCATGCCGTTCGAAGAGAAGGACGGACTGTTCTACAGCCCCGGCGTAACAGATGATACGGGGAATCTTGCAAGCCTTCTGGTTGCAGTGAGGTATATTCTCCAAAACGATATCAAGACAACCTGCGGCATGGTTTTCGTTGCCAATTCCTGCGAAGAGGGGCTAGGCAATCTGAAGGGCAGCAGGAAAATCGTCGAGACCTACGGAAAGAGAATCAGGGAATTCGTAACCGTTGACGGAACGCGGCTTGAACGCATCGTCACAGGAGCAGTAGGTTCCCACAGATATGAAGTCACTGTCAGGACCGAAGGCGGACACTCCTACGCGGCTTTCGGAAACAGGAATGCGATCTTCTATCTGTCTTCCATCATCACGGCCCTCTATGGAGTAAAGGTCCCGGAGGACGGGGACAGCAAGACCACATACAACGTAGGCCTTATCAGTGGCGGAACAAGCGTCAACAGCATCGCCCAGGAAGCCACCATGGTCTATGAGTACCGTTCTACCAGCAAGTCATGCCTTGAAATAATGAAAACGATGTTCAACAAGGTCCTGGATGCCTATCGCAGCATGGGAATTTCAATTGAAGCTAAGAAAATAGGCGATCGTCCGTGTACGGGTGACGTGAATCCTGAAGCTCATGAGGCTTTGATTGCCAAGGCAGATGATACCATTTTCAGAATCCTGGGGAAGCACGGGGACAGGGCATACAGCTCGACGGATGCAAATACGGCACTCGGAATCGGAATCCCGGCAATCTGCATCGGCGGTGCCGTCGGAGGACGCTGCCATACAAGAGAGGAGTGGTTGGATCCGGAGAGCCTTCTGGACGGATCAAGGATCATCCTGGACTTCCTGACCCATTACTTTGCTCAGTAATAGTCGTCCTTCTTTACCAGTGTCTTTGAATAGAGCACGAAGTAGAGCACGAGGATGACCACAAGAAGACCGATGGTAATATAAAGAATATTGATCTCCAGGAGGCCCAGTACTCCGTATGCGGTAAACACGATGGCTGCTGCAACCTTCAGATATCCGTCCACGACTGCCCAACGGCTCACGGAGGCATCTGTGTATCTGTCCTTGCTGTAGAAATCGATGTCCTTTTCCTTTATCTGCTTGATTGCCTTGTACAGATAGAAGACGGCAATACCGACGACCACGAAATAGATGTAGTATCCGAGTTCATAAGATTCAAACATGTCATGCCTCCTTCTTGCCTTCGTCCAGAATCTTCAGGATGTTGTTCAGACTGCCGATTATGTGCCTTTTCATGTGCTCGAACGCTGCATCGCAGTCATGGTTGATTATGTCGTTGACAAGACGCCTGTGGGAGTTCAGGGTCCTTGATTGCCTATGGATTTCCGGCAGGGCACTGCTTGAGTAGGAGCTGACCCACATGTCGGACAGAAGCTGGTGCAGCCTTTCGTTTCCGCACAGTCTCCAGATGCACCTGTGGAACATCATGTTGTAGGATCTGAAATCATCAAGGGTCATGGGGAGCTTGGTCTTCTCTCCGAGCTCCTGGATCCTGACTAGTTCGCTTTTGTCAGCATCGCTTGCAGCAGCCCCGTAAGCTGCCTGGGCCTCCAAGACGCTCCTGATCTCATAGTGGTTCCTGAAAAAATGCTCGTCGATGGCGACGACTATCGCGCTTTTGTTCATGCGAAGCGTCAGAAAACCATCCTTTGCAAGATGCTGGAATGCCTCTCTGACCGGGGTGCGTGATACCCCATAACGCTCTGCTATGGCCGTCAGGCTGATTTCCTCTCCGGCCTTGAACTGTCCTTCGATGATTGCATCCTTCAGTAGAGTGGAGATGCGCTCATTGAGAGGCGTGGCCTCGATCTTTGTGTACGGAATCATGGCTATTTGTCCTTTTGTTTTTTGTATACAATATACATTAAAAGTTGCCGAGCCGTTTGTCAAGAAAAATAATTGCTTTTAAAACAATTAATTATTGCAGCCATTTCGAGTAGTCAAATTAAAGAAAATTTACTGTTGCGGTTTTGATATGGGGGGTTGATAATTGAAAATACAAAAGGAGACTATGCCATGAAAAAAGCAATCATCACCATTTTATGTCTGCTTCTTGTTTCCGCTTTCGTCTTTGCAGGCGGATCCAACGAAGGAGCTGCAGCTTCAGCTGCTCCGAAGTACAAGGAAGCTGTTGTCTGTGCTGACGGAAGCCAGATCACGACCGGCGACCCGCAGAGCATCAACAACCTGCAGCACAACAGACTGTTCAAGTGCTCCCACAATACTCTGGTTTCATACAACAGCGCCGCTGCAGTATACGAGCCCGAGCTGGCAACAAGCTGGGAGTGGAGCTCAGATCTTCTGACTCTGACCCTCAAGCTCAGGGACGATGTCACATTCCAGAACGGCGAGAAGTTCACTGCAAACGACGTCAAGTATTCCTATGAGAGAATCATGGGCATGAACTCGACTGCATCTTCAAAGTTCGTCGGAGTTCTCGATCACGTAGAGGTTGTCGATGACTACACAGTCAAACTCGTCCTTGTTTCACCGAACGTCGACTGGCTCGATACACTGGCTCTGCCTCTTGCATCAATCGTCAACCAGAAGGCAATCGAAGCCGATCCCCTCAAGGGACCGTGGGTCGGAACCGGTATGTGGATCATCACAGATCTCGAGGAAGGTGACTTCGTACATATGGTCAAGAACGACAACTACTGGGGAGGCACAACTCCTACCAGAGAGCTCACCCTCCGCTATATCTCCGAGTCCTCTGCAAGACTCATTGCCCTGCAGAACGGCGAGGTTGATGTCTGTATCGGACCTGCTTCAACAGAGAAGGGCTTCATCGAAGAGGATCCCACTCTCGAGCTGATCGAGATTCCGAGCGCAACCTGCTGCTATTTCGCATTCAACACATCCAAGGGACCTGGTGCTGACGAGAACCTCAGACTTGCTCTTGCACACTGCATCAACTATGAAGACGTCATCCTCGGAGCTTCCTCCGGCGAAGGAACCAGAGCCATCACCAACTGGGGTCCTGCAACCTACGGCTACTATGATGGTTTCGGCGACTATACCTATGATCTGGCTCTTGCCAAGGAGTATCTCGCAAAGTCCGCATACAAGACACTCACAATCAGCGTCAAGGACAGCGCAAGACTCAGAGCCGCACAGGTCATCCAGGCCAATGCAAAGGAAATCGGACTGACAATCAACATCGAAGAGCTTGAAGCCGCTGCACTGACGGCAAAGAGTGCTTTCAAGACAGCAGAGCATGAGTCAATGATCTACACTCTCGGTTGGAACAGCTACGGTGATGATGCTTCCCGTGCCTACGGAAAGAACTCCAACACCAACAAGGCAACTCTTTCAGATGACAGAGTCATGGAGCTTCTCAAGCTCGCCAGAGAGTGCACCGACGATGCACAGAGAAAGTCCTACTATGCTGAGATTCAGACCCTCAACCACGAGCATGCCTGGTATATTCCTCTGTTCTACACAGAGCTCAGCGTTGCTGTAAACAAGGGTGTTTCGGGAGTCATCTGGGAAGGACACCAGAGCCACGACTACTCCAACATCGTTGTATCCATCTGATTTCAGGATGTTTTTCGGAAGCAGCGCCCCTGAAAAGGCGGCGCTGTTTCTGTAATTGAAGGGCGTTTTAACGGAGGAATCATGCACCGTTACGTAATTAAAAGAATCCTGCTGCTGATACCGGTTATCATCGGAGTGTCGTTCATGATCTACTTCATCATGGACCTTGCTCCCGGCGATATCATCACGCAGCTTGTAGGCGAAGATGCTTCTGAAGAGCAGATTGCAGCTTTGCAGCATGAATACGGATACGACCGTTCCGTATTCTACAGATATGGAAAATACATGCTGGGTCTTCTACACGGAGACCTGGGAACATCATACATCACGAAGAAACCTGTCTGGGACATGTATATCACAAGGCTCCCCAAGACATTCTGGCTAGCAATAGGAGCCAGCGTGGTTGCAATAGGCCTGAGTATTCCGCTCGGAATAGTGTCGGCCGTCAAGAGCGGATCATTGATCGACAACTCATGTATGGTCCTGGCTCTGCTGGGCCTGTCGATGCCCAACTTCTGGCTGGGGCTTCTGCTGATCATCGAGTTCTCGCTTAATCTAGGCTGGGTTCCGTCCGGAGGCTTCCGAGGCTTCAGCTCCGTAATACTTCCTGCAATCACGATCGGAACCGGCCATATGGCGGTCATGACCAGAACCACCAGATCCTCGATGATCGATGTCATCAGACAGGACTATCTGCGCACGGCAAGAGCCAAGGGTGTCAGCGAGCACAAGGTCATCACGAAGCATGCCTTCAGAAATGCCTTCATTCCCATTCTGACAATCATCGGCGGTCAGCTCTGCGCCGGAATCGGCGGTGCCGTCATCACCGAATCCGTTTTCTCCTGGCCGGGTGTAGGAAGACTGATCATCGACTACGTGCATCAGCGTGACGTACCTGTCGTCACGGGTTCGATCATCATGACAACCATAATCACCGGAGTCATACACCTTGCGGTTGACCTTCTCTATGCCGTAGTAGACCCGAGAATCAAGGGCAAATACAGCAGAAAGGGACTCAGACTCGCTCCGAGAGTGAAGACAAAGAGGGGTGCGGCATGAGAGAAAAGAACACACTTGTTTCAAGACAGTACAGAAAGAGAAGCAGGGCAGGAGAGGTCTGGCATCGCCTGAAGAAGAACAAGGGCGCCATGATCGGCCTCGGAATTATTGTCCTGCTGGCCCTGATTGCCATTCTGGCCGATGTGCTTGTCGACTATGACACACAGGTCATCGGCATGACTCTCAAGGACAGGCTCCAGCATCCCAGCAAGGCCCATATCATGGGTACCGACGACCTCGGACGTGATATCTTCGCCAGACTCCTGTACGGTTCAAGGTTCAGCCTTTCGGTCGGAGTCGTGGCCGTTGCAATCGCCGTTGTGGTCGGAGTTATCCTCGGTGCATTCGCCGGCTACTACACCGGCGGAATAGTCGAAGACATAATCATGAGGGCAACGGATATCTTTGCAGCCGTACCGAACATGCTGATGGCAATAGTCATCGTTGCGGCCCTGGGTGCAAATACGCTGAACCTGATGATCTCAGTCGGAGTCACCAGTATCCCGCAGTTCGTGAGAACCACGAGAGCTGCAGTTCTGACGGTTACCGGACAGGAATACATCGAGAGCGCCAGGGCAATAGGCGAGAGTGAGACGAAGATCATCTTCAAGCATATTCTGCCCAACTGTCTCAGCCCGATCATCGTCCGTGTTACTCTCAGGGTTTCATCGGCAATCATCTCGGCATCGTCCTTGAGCTTCCTGGGTCTCGGTGTTCCGGCTCCCGCTCCGGAGTGGGGCTCGATGCTTTCTTCCGGAAGAGCCTACCTCAGAGGTTACAGCTACATGACGCTGTTCCCGGGTCTGGCAATCATGATTACCGTTCTGGCATTCAACATGGTCGGTGACGGCCTGCGTGATGCCATGGATCCCAAGCTCAAGAAATAAGGAGGTCTGCAATGGAAAACAAGAATGATCTGATTCTGGAAGTGGACCACCTTACGGTCAACTATGAGCTTGAGGATGAGACCGTCGAGGCCGTCAGGGACGTGTCGTTCAAGCTGGGCAGGGGAAAGACCCTTGGCCTGGTAGGAGAGACCGGAGCCGGCAAGACCACTACGGCATTGTCCATACTGAATCTGATTCCCGATCCGCCGGGAGTCATCAAAGGCGGAACAATCAAGCTTGACGGTGAGAACGTTCTCGAGAAGACCATCAAGGAGATGTCGAGAATCCGCGGAAAGGAAGTATCCATGATCTTCCAGGATCCGATGACCAGCCTCAACCCTGTCTTCACTGTCGGAGACCAGATTGCCGAGGCCATCATGATCCATGAGAAACTGGACAAGAAGGCTGCCTTCGAGAAGGCTCAGGAAATGCTCCAGATTGTAGGAATTCCCGGAGAAAGAGCCGCCGAGTATCCGCATCAGTTCTCAGGCGGAATGAAGCAGCGCGTGGTTATCGCCATCGCCCTTGCCTGTAATCCGCAGCTTCTGATTGCCGATGAGCCTACGACTGCTCTGGACGTTACGATTCAGGCCCAGGTTCTGGATCTGATGAAGGAACTCAAGAAGAAGTACGGAATGGCCATGATCCTGATTACCCATGACCTGGGCATCATTGCAGAGACCTGTGATGACGTTGCAGTCATGTATGCAGGAAAGATAATCGAGCGCGGTTCTCTGGAAGAGGTGTTCAACACCGCCAGACACCCGTATACAGAGGGTCTGTTCAACAGCCTTCCGAACATCGCCGAGCGTAAGGAGAGGCTCAAGCCGATTCCCGGACTCATGCCCGATCCCACCAAGCTGCCCAAGGGATGTGCCTTTGCACCCAGATGCCCGTATGCCAAACCTTCATGCATCGATGTAATGCCGGAGGAAAGGCACTTCGGCGGCACTCACTACTGCAGCTGCAACGCTTACGATGACGAGAGCTTCCATCTTGAAAGGGAGGACATAGTACTATGAGTGACATCCTGTTGGAGGTGAAGAACCTCAAGAAATACTTCAAGACTCCCAAAGGAATGCTCCATGCCGTGGACGATGTCTCATTTACCATAGAGCGTGGTAAAACTTTGGGTATTGTCGGTGAATCAGGCTGTGGAAAGTCAACTACCGGACGCTGTATCATGCGCCTGATAGAACCCACCAGCGGCCAGGTCATCTTTGACGGGGTGGATCTCGCATCCCTTTCCGGACGCCAGATGAGAAAGGCCCGCAAGGACATCCAGATCATCTTCCAGGACCCGTTCTCATCCCTGGACCCCAGACAGACTGTTCTTCAGGCCATTGCGGAGCCGATCATCCAGAACAAGCTGATCAAGGGTACTGCGGCAATCGAGAAGCGCGTTCTGGAGCTGATGGAGACGGTAGGTCTTGCAGAAAGACTGATCAACTCCTATCCGCATGAACTGGACGGCGGAAGACGTCAGAGAATCGGAATCGCCCGTGCCCTGAGCGTGGAGCCCAAGCTGATCATCTGCGATGAGCCGGTATCCGCTCTGGACGTTTCCATTCAGGCACAGATTTTGAACCTTCTGGAAGACCTGCAGGAGAAGCTGGGACTGACCTATATCTTCATCACCCACGACCTCAGCGTCGTGAACCATTTCTCGGATGACATTGCAGTCATGTACTTGGGCAAAATGGTAGAGAAAGCCCCGGCAGAGGAGCTGTTCGCCCATCCGACCCATCCGTACACCAAGGCTCTGCTTTCTGCAATTCCGGTACCGGATCTGAGATACAAGCAGGACAGGATCCTTCTCAAGGGTGAGATTGCCTCTCCGGTCAATCCTCCCGACCAGTGCCGTTTCCACAAACGATGCTATATGGCATGCGAGCAGTGCAAGGGCAAGGAGCCGAGTCTTGTCGAGATGACTCCCAACCATTTCGTTGCATGTCACCTCTGCCAGATAGGTTGACTGATAGGAGATGTACAAGAGGAACAGATTATGAGCGATAAAATCAGAATCAGATGGCTAACCAACGCCAGCTTCGAGATACAGGGCTGCGGACAGGTGATTCTCACGGATCCCTGCCTGCAACAGAGCACATACAAGGGGATTGACGCCTCATCATTCGAGAAAGTGGATCATGTGGTGGTTTCCCATCTTCATTGGGATCACATCACGGAGCTTCCGATAATCGAGAACAAGCACCATCCGTTCATCTATACCGGAGCCCTCGGCGCCGATCTGCTTGCCTCATGGCTTGACTGCAACACGTCCCTGTTTTTCCCGATGTTCCCGGACCAGGAACTGGACATGGGACCGTTCAGGATCAAGATGTTCTACAACCGCCATGCCAATGTGGGAAAGACCAAGAGCCAGCAGACTGCCAAATGCGAGGAGTATGACTTCATGAAGTTCTATCCCGGTCTGGACAAGCTCCAGAGCATGGGAGGCATGGAGATGTGCTCCTATCTGATTACCTTCGAGAACGGCTTCAAGATTCTGTTCTGGGGCGGTAACATTGCGCAGAACCAGATTTCCCACCTCAGGGGTCTCAAGCCGGATGTTGCGCTGATGCAGTATTCCAAACAGGGTGCCGTAGCTCTTTCCGAGCTAGCAGAGGCTGTGGATCCGGGCGTTCTGATCCCGCATCACCATGATCTGAAGATCCCGTTTACCGATGAGCGCACTCAGGAGAAACTCAGGGTTCTGAAGGAAACCTACAAGGGGAAACTCATCTGCCCGGAGAACGGACAGTGGCTTGAATTCTGAAAAACGACATGAAGAGATTTTGTTTTTTTGCAGCATGCCTGATTCTCATCTGCGTTCTGCTTGTTTCCTGTGCAAGTACGGGAAACAGGCAGAAGGATGAGCTCAGCATCCTTTTCATCGGAAACAGCTTCACATACGGCAACAACCTCCCGTGGCTGTTCGGCAACATATGCGAAAGCTGCGGATATACCGGTATCAGGGTCGATTCCGTAATGATGGGCTCCTATACGCTCGAGATGTACTGCGACCCCGAGAACAAGTATTGCAGGCAGATCGAGGATATGCTCTCGGAAACAGCCTATGATATCGTGATCCTGCAGGAGCAGAGCATCCGTCCCATCAACAGCTACGACAAGTTCCATGATGCTGCCGCAACACTCACGGAGAAGGCCCGTGCCAACGGAGCCAGGGTGCTGCTCTACGAGACCTGGGGCTACGCCGAAGGCTATCCCGACCTGAAGTACAACGGGTGGACGACATCCCAGATGGAGAGCCTGCTTGCAGAAGCCTATACCAGACTGGCAGAAGAACTCGGCGTCGAGGTCGTCTACTGCGGATCGGTGATGGCAGATATGTACTCCAAGGGAACCGACATCCCGCTGTACCATAAGGATCTCAAGCATCCGGGAATAGGCGGAAGCTATCTTGTTGCATTGACGTTCTTCAACTACATATTCGGCGAGGATACCACAAAGGTTCCTTATCAGCCCAAGACCTTGACCGACGAGCAGTCCGCTGTCCTGAAACAGGAAGTCATGGACTTCTTCCACAGGTGATGCCATGTCTCTGACGTCCAGGATGCTCCAGAAAGCCTTTGTTCTTGCAGACTCGCAGAAAAACAAAGGTCAGGTGACTCCGGAAAGTATCATCCGCTTCGATGATATCGTCTACGGACCGGATCTGAAATGGAACGTCCTGGATGTCTACCGGCCGCGTGATGTCCAGGGCAAGCTGCCCGTGATAATCGATGTTCACGGAGGCGGCTGGGTATACGGGGACAAGGAAGTCTATCAGTTCTACTGCATGGCCCTTGCCCGCCGCGGATTTGCCGTGGTGAACTTCACATACCGCCTTGCTCCCGAGTTCATCTTCCCGTCCAGCATGGAGGATACCGACCTTGTGGTGCGCTTCGTGCTGTCCCATGCCGATGAGTACGGCTTCGACCTGGACAATGTGTTCATGGTCGGTGACTCTGCCGGAGCTCACATGGTAACCATGTACAGCCTGATGTGTACGGACCACGCCTATGCATCCGAAGCCGTAGGAGTGGTTCCTCCCGAGGGTTTCGTGCCCAGGGCCGTGGTCCTGAACTGCGGCATCTACGACATCATCGAGATGCTTAAAAACAACGGCCCTTCGATAATTCTTCTCAAGCCCCTTGTAAAGGACCTTCTGGGTGTGGATTCCATGACAGCAGAAATCGAAGCCGAGAAGGAGAGGATTCTGAGCCCCTGCAGATTCATAGGCCCGACTTTTCCCCCGGCCTTTGTGATGACCAGCAATGCCGACTTCATGAAGGAGCAGCCTGCATTCCTGATTCCCCGACTTGAGGAAAACAATGTCAAACACGTATTCAAGATCTATGGAGAAAAGGGCGGCAAGTCACTGGCACATGTGTTTCACTGCGATCCGAGGCTGGGTGAGGCCAGAATCTGCAACGATGAGGAAATGGCATTCCTCAAGTCTTTTGTTGTCTGAAACAGACGATTCCATGCTATATTATGAACAACTCTTTAAGTGAGGTTTCACGATGACATTCGGTCTTTATGTGATCTGGGTGGTCCAGACGATAGCAGCCTATGCGATATTATTCCTGATTCAGCTTCCGATGCGGCGTCATGCAGGTTGGATTCTGCGTGCCGTGGTCTTTGCAGTCAAGCTGGTGCTTCTTGTTGCCAGCGCCTATCTTGCTGTTGCTTCAGACTCCTGGATAACCTGGAACCTGAACTATACGATAGGTGCGTTCTATCTGGCGATAATGGGAGACTTGCTCTCAGATATAGTGACCTTACCTATAGTCATTATCAAAAAAAGAGAGGGCAGCATTACAATTCAGGCTATCGTTTCTCTTGTTCTGACGCTTCTGATCCTTATTCTCGGAGCCGTGAACATGCAGAACGTGAGGAAAAACGAGCTAACATATTCTTCGGAGAAGCTTACCAGAAGGCATCGCTTCGTATTCCTGGCCGATCTTCATGTCGGGTCTTCTCAAAGCGCTGAAATCGTCGAGAAGACAATCCTTGAGATTGCATCGCTCAGACCGGATTTCGTTGTTCTTGGCGGTGACATTACGGATGAGTTCTCGACCGAGGATGAGATGGTGACCACCTACAGCCTTCTTGGATCCTTAGATGTTCCGGTCTATTTCATCTACGGCAACCATGACCGTCAGCCCAATGCGGATCTTGCAGGCGGCGCCAAATTCAGTCCGGAGAAACTTGAACAGACCCTCAGGTACTACGGAATTATAATTCTCAAGGACGATTGGGTGCAGATATCGCCCGATCTGGTGCTCATGGGACGTGAGGATCAGTCCGATCCTTCACGTCTTACAGTCGAGAAGCTGAGGCCGCGGCCGGAGAATGCATATGTGGTGAACGTGGATCACTCCCCATATCAGACGGATGACATCATCGCGACAAAGGCCGATCTGCAGCTTTCGGGCCACACCCACGCAGGGCAGTACTTCCCGCTCCAGCTTGTATACAACCTTACGGGCTACGATGCATACGGCAGCTACCGTTACGGGGAAACGGATCTCTATGTTTCCTCCGGAGTCGCGGGCTGGCGCCTCCCGTTGAGGACCGAGGAGCACTGCCATTACGAACTCATCAACCTCATTCCCGCAGCCTACAGGTGAACCATGGGAAAAGGTACGGTTGTAGTAACAGGCGCCGCAGGCGGGATGGGGCAGGCTGTATGCCGCCTTCTGAGCGAAAGGGGCTATCGTGTCTGGAAGCTGGATATCGCAGACAGGGATGACACTGATTACATCCGAACGGATATCACCTCGGAGCAGTCCGTCCTGTCTGCAGCGGAACAGATCAGGTCCGTCTCCGGTAAGGTCGATGCCGTTGTGAACATGGCGGGCATCTATGACATGAACTCTCTGGTCGAGATGCCCGAAGAGGAATTCCTCAGGATCTTCAATATCAATTTCTTCGGTATGTACAGGATCAACAAGGCCTTTCTGCCGCTTCTGAATCCCAACTCAAGGATAGTGATGGTTTCCAGCGAGCTGGCCCCCCTGGATCCGCTGCCGTTTACCGGGATATACGGGATTACCAAGAGTACGATCGAGAAGTACGCCTATTCGCTGAGGATGGAGCTTCAGCTTCTGGGGCACAGTGTGTCCGTAATCAGGCCCGGGGCAGTGAAGACTTCGCTTCTGGACGTATCTCAGAAACGCATCGAGAATTTCTGTGACAATACAGAGCTCTACAAAAACACTTCCAGACGCTTTCTGGCTTTGGTGAACAAGGTCGAGACTGCAAACGTACTGCCCGAGAAGGTGGCTTGTGTCGTACTGCGTTCGCTTGAAGACAGGCATCCGCGCTATGTGTACAACCTGAACCGAAGCCCGTTGCTCCGCCTTCTGAACATTCTGCCCCAGCATGTGCAGAACCGGATAATCAGAAAGATACTGTCCGGGAAGAATCAGTAGTTCTTCTGCTTCCTGAGGGTCTTCCTTATATACCTGAAAGTTTCCTTTTCGCCTTTCTCCGCCAGCATGGACAGAAGCATTCCCAGCAGCTTTGAAGTCTCGGGGTGCATCTTCTCCTCGCCCGTGCGCAGGCTGTAGTATTCAAGGGCGCTGGCATCCGTGTAGTTTTCCTTCTCATAGACCTTGCATGCCGCCACGCGGTCGCAGAACATCTCTATGACGTAGACAAGCGGCATCTTGATGGGAATGTACTTTCTTTCTTCCAGAGAGAAATCCGTCCAGTATTCGAAGTGATGGCGGTTTCTTCCCTTGTGGTGCATCCAGGCCTTGGAGTAGCCGTAGTCCAGCCTTTCCCCGATTGTAGGGCTCTTGTTCCCGAGAAAGTATTTCACTCCGGGAATGAACTCCGCGGGACTGTACTTGGACAGATCGTGCATGAGGCCGCGCCAGGGAATGCCGCATCTGAAGCAGTGGCGCATTACGAGGTGTCTGTGTCTTGTGATTGTGTGAAGGTGACCGAAGAATCTGTTCATGGCAGCAGCATGGTCAGGGCCTGATGATGGTTTTCGATGACAGCAGTGTCATGGGAGCCGCCATCCTCGCCGTCCAGTGTCCATTCGGCGCTCTTGTCCAGTGAGAACTCGAACTTGCTGGACTTGACGGTGAAGATTCCCGGAGCATGGAGATTTCCGAGCAGCAGGACGTTCAGCGCATTGCTGAATTCCACGATGTTCGTGGGCTTCTTGATGAACAATCCCTCGAAAAGGCCGTCATCCAGTTCCACGTCCTTGGGGACGAACTGCTTGAGGCTTCCGATTGTCTTGGAGTTGGAGACACAGCAGACCAGATACTCTCCGGTGAGGATCATGTCATCGGTCTTGATCTCCATCTCCCTTGCAGCTCCGAGAAGAATCTGGGGGTTCATGTATTTGGCTGCATTGAGAAGATAGGCAAGGTAGCCCAGGTTGTTCTTCGCCCCCTGGTCCGTGGTGTAGGGGATATCGGTGATTGCTCCGAAGGCCGCAACATAGGAGAAATACTCCCCGTTGAAGCTTCCGATGTCGATGGTTCTCCGCTGTTCGCCTGCAGCAAGTTCCACTGCCTTGTCTACGGCCTTGGGGATTTTGTTTGCGATTGCAAAATCGTTGGCCGTACCCGATGGAATAAAGGCCAGATCCACCTTGCGATCCAGCTTCATGACTGCATTGAGAGCCTCGTGAAGCATGCCGTCGCCGCCGGCCACTACGATCCTGTCGTATGAAAGGCCCCACAGGAGGATCTTCTCATAGGCATCGCCCCTGGCCTGGGTGGGGTAGACCGTTACAAGAAAGCCTGCACGGGTGAGCGTGTCGGTTATCTTGGAGAGTCCGGATTTGATGTTTCCCTTGCCTGCATGGGGGTTGAACAGGAACAGCGCTGTCTTCATACCTCGATTATATTCCTTGAGCAGGAAGTGGACTACCGTCTTTCTGACTTTTGTTGTAAGATTTGCCTACATGGAGGATGGAAACATGACTGAAAGAACATTCATTGCAATCAAGCCGGATGCAGTACAGAGGGCACTGATCGGAAAGATAATCGCCAGGATAGAAGAGAAGGGCTACAAGATCGTGGCACTCAAGATGATCCAGGTTTCACCGGAGCAGGCCGCCGCGCATTATGCCGAGCATTTCGGGAAGCCGTTCTATCCCAATCTCGTGAAGTTCATCACAAGCGCTCCCATCGTTGCTATGGTAGTCGAGGGCGAAGACGCCATCAGCGGAATGAGACAGCTGATGGGAAAGACCAATCCCGCCAATGCCGAAGTGGGAACAATCAGAGGCGACTTCTCTCCGCTAATGAGCTTCAATGTCATCCATGGTTCCGACGGTCCGGAGAGTGCAGCAAGGGAGATTGCAATCTACTTCAGAGAAGATGAAATCTGCGACAAGTGGCAGACAGCCTTCGAGATTCTACGCGAGAAAATGAACTGAGAAATAGTTCAGAAACCTACGGTAAGGCCGATCAGGACAAACCAACCGAACATAGTCAGCATACTCAACAGGCTCGTCATCACGACTATCTCATTTGCCAGGTCGGCATCACCGCCCATGGCAACTGCCGTGCTATAGGAGTTGACTGCATTCGGGGCTGCGGCATAGATGGTTACTCCGACAAGTCCTACACCTCTGATTCCGATAAGGATGGAAGCGGGAATAATCAGTGCCGGTACCAGTATTAGCTTGGCAACGATAGCCCATGTCAAATACTTTCCGTATTTTTTTATCTGACTAAATTCAAATGAGGCACCCAAAGCTATCATTGAGAGCGGGGTAGTGAGGGCACTGAGTTTGGAGATTATTCCACTCATTATCCACGAGGGAATCACAATGCCGGACAGGTTAACGGCAAGGCCGACAAGGCTTCCGACAACCAGCGGGTTCTTGATGATGTTCAGAAGGAGCTTTGGTACGCTTGTGGCATTGCCTGTATACTTCTCGAAGATGAAGGCCGATATCGCATTGTTCAGCGGAACAAGGATCACTGCTATGACCGAGACGATTCCGATGTTGTCTGCTCCGCAGATGCTCTGGGCAATCGGGATTCCAAGAATGGCATAGTTGGACTTGTAGATGCCCTGGATCATTACAGGAATCTGTGTCTTGTCCTTGACGAATCTCGGAACGATCAGCCAGGACAGAAGGAAGACGAAGATGATCCCGCCGGCAACCATGAGAACAGGAAGCAGTTCCACATCCTCCTTCAGGTTTGCCTTGTAGATGGTCTCTGCACACATGATGGACAGAAAGAACCGGAACACGATGATGTTTATCTGCTTTGTCGTGCTCTCGCTCAGATACTTCTTTTTCTGGAAGTAGTAGCCCAGCATCATGAATGCAAACAGAGGCAGAAGGGCTTTTGCCGAAATCAGGATCACGTCCATTTTTGTCAGTCTCCTATGACCGTACCTTCGAAAGATTCTCCCCTGAGTATCGAAAGGGTGTTCTCAGTGTTTCTGCCGTCGGCACAGATAACCCTGATTCCGGCTTCCTGTGCAAGCTTGGAGGCTATCGGGTCGAACGGTGCGTTCTTTCCGGGAACCCACTCATCTCCGACCATTGCCCTGAAGTCGGCCCATGAGATCGAGTCGATCGGTTTTGCGTCGGGATTCTTGCGCGGATCATCCGTAAAGACCTTGGCGATATTCGAAAGGTTGATGACAAGCTTTGCGCCGAACCTCTTGGCAAGGTAAACCGCATCGGTATCGGTGGAGAAACCCGGCTTCCATCCTCCTGCAACAAGGATTCTTCCCGAGAAAGACACATCTTCCGCAGTGGGGTTCGTCACGACACTGTCGAGACAGTATTTGCCGAAGATAGCCTTGACAAGTTCCGCATTGATGTGGGTTGCCTTGATTCCGATCCAGTCCTGGGCATTCGAATCCTGGGACTGTGCATCAGAGATCACTTCCCTGTAGGCCTGCTGATAGACCCTGGCAGGGGCTCCGCCTCCGCAGACAAAAATCAGCTTGTCCTGGGGATTGTCCTCCAGGTATGTCCTGATCTTTGAAAGGAAGTCCGAAAGGAAGGCGCTGTTCACCTTGTCCGGAGCGATAATGGAACCACCGACTGACAGTACTGAAATTCTCATGGAATACTCCTATTCTAATTATTGTTATCTGTATATCCCTCATTCAACAGAAGTTCGGGATAGTCCAATATCTAGCCGATATATATTAGCTTTACGATCCAGTTCGCAAGCCTTGCAGGGAGGATCTTGGCCAGAAGGGCCAGAGCCTTGTAGTCCAGGCCCACGGCGCACCTCACGGGGGGATTCTTCCTGTGGGCAAGCTTCAGGAAAACCCTGGCAACCGAATCCGGTGCCTTGCCGTTCTGTTCATCATGCGCCATATGTTCAACCGAGCTTTTGCACTGCTCGAAATACGGGGAGTTCTCCGGTTCATCGCTGGTGCGGGCTTTCGTAAAACCCGTCTTGGTGTCGCCAGGCTCCACCAGGGCGACCCTTACTCCGAACTGGGAGGCCTCCATTCTTAGAGCCTGAGCATAGGCTTCGATGGCGTATTTTGACGAACTGTAGTGACTCTGATAGGGGATTGCTATCAATCCGGCCACCGAACTGGTGATAAGGACAAGAGAACGCTTGTTCTTTCTGAGCAGAGGCAGGAATACGTTGTTTACGTTGAGGACTCCGAAATAATTGGTCTCCATCTGGGCCTTTGCCCTTTCAACAGGAGTCATTTCGGCCGAGCCGCTTATCCCGAAGCCTGCGCAGTGGACGATGATTCCGAGTTCGTCGATCTCTGAAGCTGCCTTTCTGACTGAATCGAGGTCCGTCACATCCATCGTCAGAGGTATTATGCTCGGATTCCTCGTCTCCTTCGGATGCCTGGAGGCGGCATAGACCGTAAAGCCGTTCATCGCGAACAGATCTGCAGTCTCCTTTCCGATTCCGCTGGATGCTCCGGTAACAAGTACTTTCATCAGATATGGGCTTTTCTTGGTCATGCCATGATTGTACTACATTTGGGATTCTCTTTATAGAGCAGAAACGTCCCCGCACGGCACAGGCGAATGCGGGGACATGGCAAAGGGTGTGTAAGTGGAAAGAAGCACCTTCATTGCCGCTTTCGGCTTGAGGAATCAGAACGGCGCTTCCCCTTCGTCGAAGTTTTCGGGGCCGGATGACTGCTCCGGGTCCTCTTTCTGCGTGCCGTCATCAAGGACGGTCGGAGTTACGGGCTCGTGCTCCTCCTCCTGCTGGTCCTGTGGAACTTCGGGTTCCGGCTGTCTTCTTTCTTCCTCCGCTTCCTTCGCCATTTTCTCAAGGGCATCCATCGAAGCGGTATCGGTCCTGGTGTCCGGGAATCCGACTTTCTTTTCGGGTTCGATTTCCGGGATATCCTCTTCCTTCTTCTTCGGAGGCTGGAATTCTATGTGTTCGGCTATGATGAAGATTCTTTCCCTCCAGCCGTCATAGGCTCGCCAGCTCTGTTGCTTGAGTCTGCCCACGACCCTGACGCCCCTGCCTTTTTTAAGGTACTGCATGCATGCTTCGGCTACCGGACCGAAAACATAGACGTAGAAGTAGGAGGGGTCCGGCTTCCATTTTCCGTCACGGCCAAGGAAATAGCGGTTGTTTGCAATTGCAAGACGGCACTGGGCGTATTCGGCCGTCCTTTCATCCTTGGGATCCCTTGTGAGTGTCCCTTCGATCAGGACTGTGTTCAGGTTGTTCATACGCAACTCCTCTTGCAGGGGATGCGCCGGAGAACCCGGACTCAGGTCCTTTACCCGTTAGGCATTTTACCCCTACACAGCCCTATACAGAAAAAGTGTCGAAAATATTCGCGATTTCCGACACTTTTTTCTGCTTTTGTGTAAGTTTTTTTTGTGGTTCCGAGGTTCAGCTTAGGGCATCGTTTATGAAGGCCTCGAGTACGGCCATGGGTGCTCCGCCTGTCCTCTGGGATACTGGCTGTCCGTCCTTGAACAGAATCAGAGTAGGGATGCTGCTGATGCCGAAGGACTCGGCAAGAACCGGATATTCATCGACATCCACTTTTCCAACCTTGATCCTGTCGGAGTACTTTGTTGCTATCTGTGAAATCATAGGTGCAAGCATCTTGCAGGGGCCGCACCAGGGTGCCCAGAAATCTACCAGTACAGGCTTGTCGCTCTTGAGGACTTCCTGCTCGAAATTCGAATCGTTAAGAATAATCTCGCTCATATCTTCTCCTTGTCTCTGATTCAAAGATACTTGCTGCAAGTGAAAAAGAAAAGGAAAAAACGCGATTTATTGAAACTAAAGGAAAGGCTATGAAAGTTAAAATATTTTTTCATTGTTTCTTATTGGTATGAATTTAAACTTATATAAGAACGATATAAAGAATAAAATTTGTAAATTCTTGCAAAATAAGAAATTAAGCTATTGACATGCGAAAAAAGGTGGTTTAAGATTTAACCATCGGACAGGGGAAGCGCACCTAAGAAAAAAGGAATAAAGCAGACCGGTTCGATGAAAAAAATTTTTAAAGGAGGTAAGCGATGTCAGGTGAAGATAAGGCAGTAGGTTTCTTCGGATCCAATAAGGAATCCCTAGATGCCTTCAATGATCTTAAACACTATATAAATGATTTCTGTCCGGATGCAGTCATCTCCGTTCAGGGTTCGGTTCTGGCTTTCAGGACAGCTGCAGGTTTCGCATATGTTTCGCTTCCTCCGACGGCTGACCATTCGGTTCTCTTCAACCTGGCCATCACCAACAGAAAGAAGATTTCAAGTCCGAGGATCGAGAAGGTCGTAAACCCCGTTCCCGGAACCCGTTCATATGTCTACCATATCGGAATCAGATCTACAAACGACATCGATTCCGAGATCAAGACCTGGATTCGCCAGTCATACGAATATTCGAAACTCAACTACGCTTGATTCCCTAGAGCGTTCCAATAATACCCTTTATCTTGTTGTTGCGGAGGTGCTGAGAACCAGCACCTCCGGTTTTTTCTACTGGGCCAAAAAAAACAGTTAAAATTCGGGAAAAACGGTCTGACATTTCTAATATTTTCAGCAGTTTTTCTGTTATGGGAGACAGAGAGGTCTTCCATGAACAGAAAGGTTTTCATTGTCATTCTCATAATCGTGTCGACTGCAGTTGTTCTCCTGCTCGTTCTTCTGGGCTGCAGCCAGGACCCTGACGGGAAGGAAATCATCAACGTCTTCTCCGGCACCGACTGCATTGCCCCGACCTTGCTTTCGGTCAGGTCCGAATCCGGTTACATCATCCGGCTCGAGTTCGATGAGCCGGTGAGGGTCTACGGTAAATCCTTCGATCCGTTTTCCGCCCGTGCGGACGGAAGGTTCGTCTATGTCACCCTTTCCAATATACTTCCGCCGGGAAAGAGCTCCGGGGTGAAGGGCAGGGTGCGGGATTACAGCGGGAACACCACGGGCCTGGAGGTATCGGTCTGGGGCTTCAATCCCAGACTTCCGGGAATAATCATCAATGAGTTCACCACGAAGGGGACGGCCAGAAGTCCGGACAGGACCGAGCTGAGGGTCCTGGAGGCAGGCAATCTGGAGGGGCTGACCCTGTACTGCGGGATTCCGGGTGATTGTGATGCCTCGGTCATGCTGGGGGATATGGAGGTGAACCGTGATGACCTTATAGTCATCTGGTGGACGGAAAGCCTTCCGGATGATGTTCCGCAGAGGACGGGCAGGGCATTCAATGTCTGCTCCGGGTTATCCTCAGATCCGTCCTCCAACAACGGAACGTTCGTCCTCTGCGACAATCCGTCCCTGGGAGCGAAGGTCCTTGATGCCGTGATCTACTCCGGTTTCAGCCAGAGCCACGAGGGCTACGGAACGAAGACGGCCCTGGAGCGCGCCAGGTGGGTTCTCGCCTGCGGTGCGTGGGAGGGAGATGCAGTTGACTGCAATTCATCCACTGCGACCAGATCCGTCAGCCGTTTTCCCGATGGTCGGGATACGGATTGCCGGGAAGACTGGTATGTGACTGTAACTTCAGGTTCGACGTTCGGCAAACAGAACACTTCCGATGCACTATGAGTTTGACCATTACCACGTGTTTTCCATATAATGGAAACAACGACGGCCCCTTAGGGAAAAGGGAGACGCCGTCAAAGAAACACAATGGGCAGTGGTGCCTGAGTGGGGTATCAGCACATTGCCCGAGGGGGATGCATGAGCATAGTTAAACCGCACAAGCTGGGCATCATCACCGGGCCCGGTTCCGAGTATCTGTCCGGTAAGGTCATAAAGCACCTCAAGGGGCTCTATGTCGAGCGTTACCACAAGCTTTCCAAGAATCTGGCATACAGGTACGGTATGACAGAGGAAGAGATCCTGAGGGAAGTCACTTTCATCGATGATCTGGGAAACAAGAAGATTCCTTCCGGCAAATGTCCGACCGAATTCATCTGTCCCAACTTCGACATCCCCGTCAAATACACCAGGTTCCTCAACGGCGAGGTCAAGGCCGAAATCCTCGAGCCTGTTCGCGGAATCAGGATCTATATCATCTACGATGTCACAAACGATGTCCCAATGAAGATAAATGGGTGTGAAAATCCCGTCAGTTTCTCAGTTAACGACCATATTATGATGCTGTTTACCATTGTCAATGCATTGAATCTGGCCGGAGCCGAGAGCGTTACGCTGGTTCTTCCCACCTATCCGTATGCACGTCAGCACAAGAAGAGCTCCAGAGAGGCTCTCACCGCTGCACTGTTCGGTCAGATGTGCGAAGGTCTCGGTGTGGAGAGGATCATCACGCTGGATATCCACAGCAAGGAGATTGAGAACTGCTTCAGAAGGGTCCACCTCGAGAACCTGCATGCTTCCTACCAGATCCTGGTCGAGCTGAAGAAGATCATCGATATCTCGGACCCGAACATCACAGTCGTCTCTCCGGATGTCGGTGCAGTTGCCCGAAACAAGTTCTACGCCCAGATCCTGCACAGACCGCTCGCCATGCTCTACAAGGAGCGTGACTACTCGATAGTGACCACCGGTGCCAAGAACACCAACATCAAGAGCATCAACCTTCTGGGAGATGTCAACGGCAAGACAGTAATCATCGCAGACGATATGCTGGCCTCGGGCGGAACCATGCTCATTGCCATGAAGTTCCTCCGCGAGCGCGGAGCCAAGAAGATCATCTGCATCGTCAGCCTCCCGTTCTTCAACGGCAATGCCATCGAGACTTTCGACAAGGCTCACGAAGAAGGAATCTTCGACTATATCATCGGAACCAATGTCGTCTACCACAACGACAGCCTCCTGTCGAAGAAATGGTTCATCCAGACCGATGCCAGCGAGCTCTTCGCCCGTACCATCAACCGTCTGCACCACGGTAGGGCAATCAGTCCTCTGCTTGACAACAGAAAGATTGTCCAGCGTCTTGTCGATGACGTTCAGAACGCCGCCGCAAAGAAGCAGAATGCAGAGACCAAGAAAGAGGAAGGCACAAATGGAGATATCCAATAGAATCCGCGGCTTCCAGGCCTCTCCGATCAGAAGACTCTCGCCCTATGCAAGGGCAGCCAAGGAAAGGGGAATCAAGGTCTATCATCTGAACATCGGCCAGCCCGATATCAGAAGCCCCAAGGAGGCCATCGAGGCCATTCACAGCTATCCGAACGACATCATCGCCTATGGCGAGAGCGACGGAGACCTTGCACTGCGCAAGGCCCTGGTAAAGTATTACCATGACTATGTCGATGTCGACATCACCGTAGATGACATCCTGATCACCACGGGCGGTTCGGAAGCGATCCTGTTCTCCCTGATGACGTTGTGCGACCCTGGCGATGAGATCATCGTCCCAGAGCCTTACTACACGAACGTCCACTCCTTTGCAAGGATGGCCAACGTGAGCATCGTCCCGGTCACAAGCACCCTTGAGGACAACTTCGCCCTTCCGCCGCTGAGCCTGATAGAGGAGAGGATCACCAGCAAAACCCGCGCGATTCTTCTCAACAGCCCCAACAACCCCACAGGACACATCTACAGCCCCAAGGAGCTGGAGACCATAATCGGGATGTGCCGCGACCATGACATCTTCCTTATCATGGACGAGGTCTACCGCGAGTTCTGCTATGACAACCAGAAGTTCACAAGCGTCCTCAAGTACACCGACTGCAACGAGCGCATCATCTGCATCGACAGCGTGTCCAAGCGCTTCTCGATGTGCGGTGCAAGAGTAGGGGCACTGATTTGCCGCAACCGCAATGTCATCAGAGAGACGCTCAAGCTCAGCCAGGCAAGACTCTGCTCGCCGACAGTCGAGCAGTATGCATCCCTTGCCGCCTTCGGAGCACCTCCGGCATATCTGGAGAATGTGAAGGGCGAGTACGAGAAGAGACGCAACTTCATAGTCAAGGCCCTGCGCTCGATTCCCGGTGTCAAATGCTCAAGACCCAACGGTGCCTTCTACCTGATTGCAAGGCTTCCGGTAGAGGATGCTGAGGATTTCTCGATCTTCATGCTCAGGGATTTCTCCTACAACGGAGAGACCGTCATGCTTGCGCCTGCCGAAGGTTTCTATGAAAGCAAGGACCTCGGACGCGATCAGGTGAGAATAGCATACGTACTGAACACAGATGATCTTGAGAAGGCCTGTATCTGTCTTAGAGAGGGCTTGAAAGCTTACAACAATAGAACTTTTTAAGCTGTTAGACTAATTTTAGGATATCGTTCGGATCGCTTATGCTCCCGATATCCTCTTTTGTGTATCCGAAGCCCCAGTTTACCTTGATGAAATCGCATCCGGCATCCCTGGCGCCCAGATAATCGAAATGGGTATCGCCCACAAGCACGCACTCCGAGCCTTTGAGCCCGAGCTTGACGAAGGACTCCTTCAGCAGCTGCGCCTTGTTCATGGTGCCTGTAAGGTCAATGCCTGCCTCGACATCGAAGTACTTGTCGATACCGAAATGGGAGCACATGGTCTGAAGGATATCCTCATTCTTCATGCTCACGATTCCCAATGTGTATCCTCTTTCCTTCAGGGTCCTCAGTGTCTGGAGAATGCCGGGGTAGAAGTCCGAAAGGAAGCATCCCTCTCTGCTGTAGAAATCATGGTAGGCCTCACAGAGCTTCTCGATTATGTCATCATCCTTGATCTTGAATGTGATTCGGAAACAGTCGCCGAGCGGTGGGCCGATGAAACCTTCCCATTTCTCATCAGCTGCAACCGTGTAGCCGAGACTCTCCATCGCAGCTCTGCCGGAGGCATATATTCCCCTTGATGTATCCATCAGGGTCCCGTCCATATCGAAGAATACTGCTTTATATTTCACTTGGCTCTTCTCTCCATCAGTCTTGTGCCCAGCTTCTCGACGATCTTCCATTCCCAGTCCGTATAGCTGTTTCTGGAAATGCGCACGTAATCCGCCTTCACGAACTGGCCGGACCCGTCATAGGAGATCTCAAGGGAGTTCCAGCTGTCCTTCTGGGATGCGAACATGACTGCTCCGATGTTTTCTCGTCTCTGTATGTTGAGCATCGGGTCCTGCGTCTCCGAGAACACCGCAACGGAAATCGTGGTATCGGGAATGGAGAACATCTTGTCCTTGCCGTCGATCAGCCATGCCTTGCGGGCAAGCTCGATGAACCTGACGATTTCCTTCTTCTGCTCGAACGGGCAGTTTGCCAGGTACTGGACTATCGGGTTGTTCTTGGACGGGGCGCATCTGAGAATCTGATCCAGAAGGGGCAGGGTCTGGTCCTCTGCGGGCTTGGCCTGAGGCTCCGGTTCAGACTCCGGCTCAGGCTCAGGTTCCGGTTCAGCTTCCGGCTCAACCTCGGGCTCTCTTTCCACAATTTCCTCTGCTTCAGGTTCGCTTTCCGCGACCTCATCCTGAGGCTCTTCCTCTGCTACAGGCTCTTCGGCTTCGTGCTGGGGTTCCGGCTCGGTCGGCTCTACGAATCTTACGATCGGCTCCGGTTCTGCAGGAGGAGCTTCCTCTTCATCCTCTGCGATGAAAGGTGACTCGTTTGCCGGTTCAGGTTCCTCTGCCGGCTCCTCCTTCGGCGGCTCCTCGTCTTCTTCCGAATCGTCCATTATCGAGAACAGGGACTCTCCGTCGTAGGGATCGGGTTCATCGTCTTCAGGCGGAAGTTCTTCGTCTTCATCCTCGTCATCGTACCAGGCTCCGTGATCCTGCTCTTCAAGCATGGGATCTTCCCTGAACTCCGATGCGCCGGCCTGATTCAGATAATCGTATGTGTCGGGGCTGACCAGGGCAGAGTATTCTGCAGGCGCCTCCTCTATGAGATCTTCGTCGTCATCCTCGAAGGGATCGTCCTCCGGACTCTCTTCTTCCTCATCATCTTCCTCGGAAGGGCTCTGTTCAAGTACGGGTTCCTCGACCTCGGTCTGTACGGACTCCGGCTCGTCATCATCCTCTTCCTCTTCGGAAGCTTCGGACATCTCCGGTTCGTAATAGGTTTCCTCGGGCTCGTCGAAGGGGATGTCGTCTTCCTCTTCGGTTTCTACCGGTTCTGTCTCTTCCGGTGCTTCCTCCGGCTCTTCAGGTTCCGCGGATTCTTCCGGGTCTATGTCCTCGGGCTCAATGGTCTCTGCAGGCTCTTCTTCAACCGGTTCTGCTTCAGGTTCGGGCTCTGGTTCAGAGACAGGTTCCGGAACCGATTCAATGATCGGTTCTGAAATCGGCTCAGGAGTCTGCTCCGGCTCTTCAATAGGCTCCGGCTCTGCAACAGGTTCCGGTTCGGGAGCGGGTTCCGGTTCCGGGGTTGGCTCAGGTTCAGAGACAGGGATGGTGTCGGCGAACTGATCGACAACAGGAGCAATTGCATTCAGGCTATAGGCAGTAACGAAGCTGTAGTAGCTGTTTCCGTACTTTATGAACGGAGTTGCAAGAGCATCCCGGCAGGAGCCTATCAGGCCGTAACGGGACTCCGGAAGGGCAGATTCGCTTCTCGGAACACTGGCCAGCTTCTGGCAGAGTTCGGTGGGAACGGAGGTGTTGCGCTGGACATCGAAATCCACGAAGACGCGGGCTTTCTTTGTTTCAAGGTCGATGAGCTTGAGAAACTCATCGTTCAGGCTATCGTTCTTGCTGATGGTAATCAGGTTGTCATTGGGGAACACTGCCTCGTGGATGCGCTGGCGCTCCGGGAAGAGCTCGTCGGTATCGATTTCGCCTCTGGCGTGCTTCTGGAGAACCTCGTAATCGATGAACCTCATGGTTGACTTGACGTTTTCAAGCATGAGGCGGTGGAGGTTTCTGGCGCACTTTGCAACTGCGGGGTTTTCGGCGTCGGTTGGGGCGAAGTAGGTGACCTTCTGGAATGCTGCGGCGTGAAGGAAGACAATCAGACAGTCTGTGGCACGTTTCTGGATGGGCTCGGTACCGAAAGATGACCTCTCGATGCAGATGTGTCTGAGAAGGCTGCCGATGTTGAATTTATAGGCTTCCTTTGTGAGCTCGGACCTGTATAGCTGGATGTATGAAGCCTGCTGGCTTATATTCTTCTGCAGCTTTTCGGCCGAGATATTCGTCATGTCCTTCAGGTTCCATGAAAGATAACAGTTCATCGCGCACTCCATATGGGACAGTTTCCTATAATAAGTATCGCACATTAAAAACGTTTTATATAGCACTTATGGATTCATTTTTATTGAAAAATGGACTCCGATGGTTCATACTCTGAGGCTGTGTATTTCTGTCTGAGTTGTCTGACCACGAAAGAAGAAGAGACCCGAGAACGCGTCACCAGGTTCCTGAGCGGGGCGACCGACTGCGAGTTTCTTGTATGGTTTCCCAAGAAAGAGGTCCGCGAGAAGCGCATGGGACGCTACGAGAGCGTCGAGAAGCCGATGTTCTCAAACTACATCTTCATCTATTGGGGAGGGGAGTCGGAAACTGATTTTCCTTTCTATGACCTGAAGCGGATCCCGACTGTTCTGCGGATTCTGGGTTATGATGACAATACCCATGCACTGAAGGGGAAGGACCTTGAGTTTGCCAAATGGATTCACACCCATGACGGTCACATCAAGCAGTCGAAGGTCATTTACAGGGAAGGACAGAAAATTCAGATTGCCGACGGACCGCTAAAGGGATTCGACGGAAACGTAATCAAGGTGGACAAACACCACAAGCGCATTACCGTGCGGTTCATGTTCGGAGACACCGTATCCGATATCAGTTTTTCGGTTGATTTTCTTTCAAAGGACATCGATCCTGCTTCGCAGCAGCGATAGGATCAGTTCTGCTTGGGGCTTTCCCATCCCAGCATCTTGTAGATCAGGCCCTTGTTCTTTGCCGCCTTGGAGCAGGTAAAGCGGATTTCATCATCTCCCTTGTAGAGGATGAATCCTTTGCGGGCAGGCAGGACCTTGCCGAATCCAATGGATGTTATGTCTGAAATATCGATTGACCAGGCTTCTTTGCATGGGGTCTGGCGATGGATCTTGTCCTCCGTTCTCTGGAGAAGGATCAGTCTGCCGTCGACTTTGCAGAGTCTTCCCCTGACCAGATCCGCCGTTGTGTCTGCGGGGATTTTCCCGACATAGAGGTCGGACTCGGGCTGCGCTTCAAGGACCTTGAGAACATCCTTCTTGCTTACCCAGAACATCGCGAACCAGTACAGGACAACTAGGCCGAACATCGACAGGAACAGGGGGATAAGGGTCAGCCTGGACATGTAGACGCCGGGGATGAATATGATGGCTGCGAACTCTGCCAGAATCAGGATGCGTACTATGGTCTTCATGCCTAGAAGATAGCATTGCAGGCCGGACATCGTCCAGCCTGCAATGTGTGGAAACGAGGTTATTGACTGAATGAATCAATACATCGGGATGTAGGATACGGAAGCCGAAATGGTCATCATGATGAAGATCATGCACCAGCCCAGTGCTCCGGTCCAGACATTGCCCGTGATCTTGTACAGCAGTCTGTTGAAGATAGGAAGGATGAACATCATCACCACAAGGGCGAAGACCATGTTCACATAAAGCCAGATCTCGGTTCCGTTGCCCCAGTAGCCGTAGAACGGGGCGCCCTGTGTGAAGAAGCAGACATAGTTGATCAGAAGGATGAAGGCAAGACCGATGCTGTTTGCAAGCGCACCGACAAGCTGAATCTTCCATTCCTTCCAGTTCTCACGGCCTATGCTGCAGTTCACGCGGATGGAGTTGGATATGTAGAAGACAAAGATCAGCGGGATATACTCGATGGCCGTCACGAACATCCTGGCATTGATCGGGGCTGCAGAGATGAGCATGAATCGGAAATCCTGATGAAGAAGCACGTAGCTTACCAGTACCAGAAGGTAGAACGAGCAGAACATGATCAGGGACATCAGCAGTGCCTTGAGTGTATTGATCAGAGCATTGGATTTGCCCGAGCAGATCTTGACTGTCCTGAACTTGCCCCAGTCGAACTCCTCCATCTGAACGCCCTTTGCCTTTGCGCGGGCTTTCTCAATGAAGTATTCCGCGATTGTGGTGCCGAAGAAGATCACGAGACCGATGGCTCCGTTGATCACTGCCCAAAGCAGGATTGCATTGATCATTCTTGCAGGGAACACGAATGTGTACACGCTTGAGGAGTTTCCGGTCGGGAAGATCTTGATTGAGTAGTTGGCAAGCGGGATGTAGTCAAGACAGGCGATGACTGCAGTGACGATCATGCTGAACCATAAGATGACCTTGTGTACGACGCTCTTTCTCGCATTGGGATCGGGAAGGACCCGGACCTTGTTCTGGGCTTCCTTCATGGAAGCGAAGAACGGAAGTTTTACCAGGACTGCGCAGAGGGCAATCACGAATGTGAATGCTGCTGCAAGGGCAAGGCCGTTGCAGATTTCCTTGCCCAGCCAGGTCTGGCAGGTTCCCTTGATCGGAGAACCCATGGCCAGAGTCTCGTTGAAGAAATCAATCGTGTTGGCGATACTGATCCCGTCGTACATCTCGAAGCAGTGGTTGATGTTTTCCCTGTGGATGATACGGTAGGTTCCGTTTGCGATATCGCCGTACCCGTAGTCGTAGATTACATCGTCGATGCTGTTCTTGGAGTTGTTGACCTCGTTTAGGAATCTGCGGGTGATGATCTCGAACGAGGAGGTATCGGTCTGATATCTGAAGGCACCTTCATCGTAGTAGGCGTAGGAGAGGGCGGCATTGCTTCTGAGGTTGGCGTACTTGTTCGCCGAAGAGACCTTGATGTAACCGGAGATGTAGACTGCCTTGATGATGCTCTGTTCGTAGCTTCCGAATGCCATGTCGGCTGCCAGGGTACAGACGTTTCCGCCGCCGGCAGAGTGTCCTACGGCACCGAAGCGGGATCTGTCTACGAACTTGAAGTCATCGGTGTTGTTGTAGACGTACTGGACCAGGAACTCGATTCCGTTGGCTCCGGTAGTAGAGGTTTCGGTTGTTCCGCCCTGTCCGCCCGGATCGAGACAGAATACCACTGCACCTCTTCTGGAAAGCTCGATGCAGTACTGGGACATTGTTGCCTTTGTTCTGGTGAAACCGGGAAGGACGAATACCGTAGGTGCGGGATTGGCTTCGGTTGCAGTGGACGGCACATACATCGTTACGGAATAGGATGTGTCGTTCTTCATGGCAAAACTCTTTCCGTTGATTTCTCCGCCGTTGTACGAGAGAGTCATCTCCTTGGTCAGGGTGAAATCGCTGACCTTAACGGAGAATCCCGATGTCTCGAAGCACTTTGCGATGAATCCGAAGAGGAACACCAGTACGAAAGCCACACACATGACTATGAGGGCCTTGGGTTTTTGGGAAACCTTTGCCTCGGCCTGTGCCGTCACTTCCTTTGACGGTTCAAGATCCTGTCTCTTGTCAGTGATGATGAAACCGCACACCAGGGAGGCCAGCGCAAGTGCTGCAAAAAGGAAATAGATTTTGTTTGATAATGCGAAGCAGCAGGCTGCAACAACCATCAGAACAAATGTCAGTATGTAGAGACAGACGGAAGCTGCCTTCATTGCTTTGATTTTCTTTTCCATATTCCACCCCCATCACTGAGCTGAAACGAAGAGCTTTCTTGCTTCTTCCGTCTTCAGCCATTCGAAGACCTGCCTTGCAATCTGCTTGTCCGAAATCCTGTGGATCCGCCTGTCGGTCTTCGGACCCATGGCAACGTCATTCTGGACTTCCATCTCGATGCCTTCGAGGGCAAATGCCTTCATTCCGACCATCAGGTCGACATCACCGTTGGCAAGCACCGCGCTCTGGACATCGGCGACATTGCCGTCGTAGGGACGGATTACAAGTGAGACGTTTCCGTTGCCGGAGTTCTTCAGATATGATGCAAGTCCGGATTCGAATACCTTGATGATTGACTCATCGAGTCCCGAGGTTCCGCTTTTTGCATACCATCCGACGACCAGTACGGTTTCGTCGGCCGAGGATTCTGCAGGAGCTTCCCAAGTACCTGTTGCCAGAACTGCTCTGGCTTCTTCTCCGGAAAGCCATGTGAATACTTCGGCGGCAAGAGCCTTGTTTGAAACCTTGTGGATTCTTCTGTCGGTCTTTACTCCCACAATCACGTCATTCTGGACTTCCATCTCGATGCCCTCGAGTGCAAATGCCTTCATTGCAACCATCAGGTCGACATCTCCGTTGGCAAGCACCGCGCTTTGGACGTCAGCGACATTTCCGTCATAGGGGCGGAATGTCAGGCTGACCGAAGCATGACCGTTGGTATCGAGATAATGTCTGACTGCCTTTTCAAGTGCATCGGCAGTTGCCTGGTCCATTCCGGAAGTACCGGTCTTGGCATACCATCCGATGACAAGTGCGGTCTCGTCTGCAGCCTTTGCCTCTGCGGCAGGAGCCTGTGCGGGAGCTGGGGTGGTTTCAGCTGTCGGAGCCGGGGCAGGGGTGCTCTGGGCAGACCCTTCGGAGGGTCCGAATGCGGAGATGATCCAGGCATAGACCTTCTTGCTCAGATCGGTGTCCGAAATCCTTGCACTGTATCTGGCCTTTGCGCCGATTGTGATGTTTCCGGTGTTCTCCTTGAAATCGACACCTTCGGTCCATCCGCCGGTTCCGGTGAGGTTGCTCGAGCTGGACCATCCGACAGTGATGTCGACATCTCCGTCCTTGTTTATGGCCGCACAGGTGTCTGCAACACCTCCGTCATAGCCTCTGAAGGCGATATCCATCGATTCCGGTTTGTCGCCCTCGGATCTGAGATACTCATAGAGCTTGTCCTTGAGAACATCGATATGGCCCTGATTGAGTCCGGATGTGGCTTCCTTGGCATACCATGCAATGACAAGATCCCTTCTGGGAATCGGTGCGAACACTGCATGGATGACAACGCTGCGCTCGTCACCTTTAAGGGCATCCTTGATATCGTTGTATCGCACCAGACCCTTGTTCTGGATGACGGGAACTGTTGAAGATTCCTCTTCTGTCCATGAATCCTGCAATGTCCAACCCTTGAAAACGGTATTTGCAGGTGCCTGAGGCTCCTTGAGGACGGCATTGTTGAAGATGTTTACCGTCACGAAGCCCGTCATCTCGCCGTTTACATCCAGGACTACCTGGACATCGCGCTCGAAAGCGCGCATCTTTGAACAGCCGGTCAAGGCCAGCAGGCAAAGCATCAATGCGAGAAACACAAAGGAATAGTTTCTTCTCATTTTCCCCCTCCTGTTACAGTCGTATATGCTATGTTTTTCAAAATCTGTGAGATCTCAGGGCTGAAATCAGAATTGTCTTTCACCCCCGATGGCAACGGATAGCCGTCAAACGGGCAGGTCCTGGGGTCTATTCCCAGTATGGTAAATGCGTTGACAAGTGCGGAAAGATAAGACCCGGCATAGGACGGATGCTTGTTGTCCGGTCCGAGGAGGTTTATCTCTCCATGGGTCTTGAATACTTCGGTGAAGGCCTTTCCGACGTTGCTGATTTCAAGACCCAATGCGGCTCCGGCCTTGGCATAGGCTTCTCTGAGATTGCTTTCCATTGTCGGGATGTCCTGGCCGATCACCTGGCTCTGTCCGGGGTAGCCCCATGTTGCATACAGATAGACCTTGCAGCTTTTCTGGGTCTCCGATATCCGTTTCACGAGCTTCCCGGCTCCGTCAAGGAACTGGTCGTAGCTCGTTATCGGCCTTACGCTCTGCTCCTGGAGTACTATGATGTCATAGTCGGATCTTTCCGTGAGTCTTTTCTCGATTTCTGCTCCGCCCTCATCGGAAGGATCCGCAAACTGGGAGAGAGTATGGGCTCCGATCGTGATTCTTTCGACGGTTGCTGCGAAACCCGAGGCTTTGGCCATCTCTGCGAAGAGCCTGTCGATATCAAACGTATAGGTGAAACTGTTTCCAATGAAAAGTATTCTCATCGTATCCCACATCACTGCTTTTTCTCCTTCCATGTGCCAGAACAATCCGGCTTCCCGAGGTGAGTCTTCAGAGTAGACATAGACCCCTGAGCCGGATGCCAAGGGGCTTGAATCATATACGCAGACCTTGCATTCTTCATGGAATGTCTGTGATCCGAATTCCTGAACGGAATCGGGGAGAATGACGGTACGTACATGAGTGCATGCCGAAAAAGCATTGTTTCCTATGCGCTTCAGAGTTTCCGACAGCTTTATGGAGGAAATGCGGCCCGATACCGAATACCATGGGGCATCCTTTGCGGAGGCATAGTCCTCCATCTCCCCGGATCCGGAAACGGTAAGGACATAACCGTAGCTGCCGTCATCTTCAAGTCTTGCAGTCAGTTCGCCGCTGCGTGTCGGGAGTGACCAGGGTCCGGTATCTGTTTTGGCCGAAGAACCGCGGCTGCAGGAACATATGCAGAAGACAGCGAGAAATGCTGCAAGACAAATGGCGGCAGAACCGATGAAATTAAATGGTGCTTTTCTCTCAGACATGATGTTGAGGAATTATACAATTCCATTCCTGAAGAAGTAAATATAAAGAATGTAACACCCAGGTCGTTTTCTTCGATTCCTGCTGTTTTCAGCATACTTGAACCGAAAAGCGGGGAGGTCGGTTTGTTTTTTCAATTAACTAATTGTCGTTTAAATACTTGCCTTCCGAAAAAAGTTGTAAATTTGCCAAATATTGTTGCAAAAACGGCTCGGAATTTCTAATGGAAAATGCAGTTTTTCCGTTATGGGGTTTTGCGGAGGAAAAAGATGAAGAAACATACTGCATTTTTCTGTGTTCTGGCAGTCCTTCTGCTTCTGGTTGCGTGCTCGGAAAATCCGGGTACCACGACCATGAGGCTGGAACTGTCCACTGAATCATGTGAGGGCAGCAGAACGCTGCTCCCGTCCGACAGTACACTGCTTGACGTGACGCGCTACACGGTAAGCGGCACAGGTCCGAACGGAAAGACTTTCACTAGAAGTGCAGACAGCAGTTCTGTGGAGATAGAGGGTGCTATATCAAATGCTTTCATACAATGAAATTATTCCAAAAAATACCCCTGTTTTTTCGAAAGGGGAGGTAACAAAACAATATGCCCACACAAATAGTGTCTTTTATTATTACTACACACTATATGTGCGGTATTGCTGCTTTGCACAGATTGTCAGTATATGTCTCGGTTTTAGGTGCCTACTGTTACATAATGATGCCTTGTATTTCGATTGAGATGTGAAGAATTAAATTGTTAGTAAACAATTAGGATATCATTTCTCTCAGTTGAAAATATGGAACGATAGAGTGTTGTTTAATGTCTTCCTTTCCAATGGTTGCTTTTTTTCCGTCTTTAAAAACAAACGTTACGGTTTCTCCATCTGTAAGTATCTGGAGGACCATTGCTCTTAAGGCTGATTCACTGAACTCTGTCAGTTCTTTAGTATTTACGAGATACTCCATGTATGATTTTTGCCGTTGCTTCTCTACGATGGCTTCGCTTTTTCTGACCTTGAGTTTTTTAATTCCAGAAAGAATTCTGCTATATTCTTTCTCCAAAGAAGAATACTTCGTTTCATATTCCGACACATCAGTAATAGATAACTGCTTTCGACTTAGGATATCATTGATTTCTTCGACTAACCTGTTTCTCTCAGATTCGAGATCCTCCAATTCTTTTTCAAGAGTATCAATTTCGAAATTATTCTGAAGTTTCTTGTTGATTTTTAGGATTGTTAATTCTCTGTTTCTAAAGACTACTTTTGAGGCTTCAAGAAACAGCAGTTCCATTACATTTTCATCTATTGTTTTGCACTGACATTGCTCTTTGCCGTAGCGTCCATTACAACGCCAGACAACTTTCTTGAATCTGTCGTTCGAGTGCAAGACTTTCGGACCAAATAGTCTGCCGCACTGGCTACAGAACACGAGCCCGGAGAACGGATGTTTTGTGTTGAATTTCATCTCGTGAGTGTCTCTATACAATAGCATCCCCTGCACCGTGTCGAATACATCCTCGGGGATAATCGGTTCATGATTTCCTTGGATGTAGTACTGCTGAACGGTCCCATCATTGGGGACCTGCTTTTTTGTAAGAAAGTCACGTATATAGCTCTTCTGAAGGAGAACATCTCCTTTATATTTCTCGTTGCTCAAGATTCCACGCACTGTGCCTACCCACCATGTTTCTTTACCGGTCGGAGTAGGAATGTTTTCTTTTGTAAGATCTTTGGCTATGCGTCCCAAGGAAAAACCTTCAAGGAACATTTTGAATATCCTTCTGACGAGTTCTGCTTGCTCCTCATTAATCACAGGATTGCCATCAGGGCCTTTGTCATAGCCAAGGAAACGTGAATATGGAAGCGAGAACTTTCCCTGAGCATATCTCTTACGGATTCCCCACTTGCAGTTTTCGGATGTCGATCTTGCTTCCTCCTGGGCAAGGGAACTCATGATCGTCAGAAGAACTTCTCCCTTGCCATCGAAAGTCCAGATGTTTTCTTTTTCGAAGTAAACTTCTACTTCGTGTTCTTTGAGAAGCCTGATGGTGGAAAGACTATCAACAGTATTGCGTGCGAATCGGGAAACGGATTTTGTGATTATTAGGTCTATCCGTCCCGCAAGAGCATCCTCAATCATTTTGTTGAAGCCTTCTCTGTGTGTTGTGTTGGTACCGGTTATTCCTTCATCCGTGTATACACCTGCAAAGTCCCAGTCTGACCGATTTTTGATTTGATTCTCATAGTGATGCACCTGGGCATCAAAACTTGACTTCTGCTCTTCGAAGTCTGTACTGACTCGTGCATAGGCTGCTACTTTTCGTCTGAATCTATTTGTGGTTGTCTTGGAATTAGATTCGACTGGTTTGGGTGGGATAATGGTTACCTTTCTCTTCATGACAGCTTTCTCCTTTCTGTATGCCCATCTCTGTAATGGAGATCGATGGCTTCTGTGAGTATCCATATTTCGTCAATCTGCTTTGTTTCGTATCCGGCAATATCATTGCTCGATATGCCTGTGTTTCCGCACCTTCCGGAACACACCCAAGAGGTTGTTTCCGATCCATCTGGAAGTCTGTGTTTTTTCCTGCGATACAGCGAACCGCAAGCACTGCAGACGATAGTTATCGGTGTCCGGTCAAGCCGTCTCCGTCTGCCTGAGAGTTTCCATTTAATGTTCTTTTCTTCTCCGTTCAGGAAAGTAAAAGTAAGAGAGTCAGGATCATTTACTTTGATTTCCTTGATAGTTTTCTCAAATAAGGATTCTTTGAATGTTTCTGTATTCATGACATAAGCGCATGCAGCTTTCAGAATTTCTTCCTTGAAATCAACGCTACTGCAGAGATGTTTTGTTTCTTTTCCACGACAAGTCCAGAACCAATAGGGGACAGATGATCCATGTCTGAGTTTCCTATGGTAATGGGATCCGCATTCTCCACAGACAATCTTTGCCGTGAAGGTAGTGGGATGCCAGGCTGTTCCAAGAGTCAGTCTTCGAGCTTTTTCTATCTGAACCTCTTCCCAGGTTTTTTTTCTGACTATACCTTCATGAGTATCTTCAACAAGGATCATTGGTTTTCCACCATTGTTGTTGATTGTTTTCCTTGGGAAGGTGTTCGACCGATACTGCTTCTGAAGTATTAAATTCCCGGAGTAGGTGATGTTTGTCAGTATCCGCCGTATCGAAGCGTCATCCCAGGATCCCGCAGATCTGGTCGGAACTCCCAATCTGTTGAGTAATCGGGCAATATCCGCCATTGTCATTCCATCAAGATATGAATCGAAGATCAGAGAAATAACACGGGCCTCTTCCTGAACAGGAACAAGGGAATCATTCTCCCATCTATATCCGTAGATTCTGAAGTGACATTGTGGTTGTCCCTCCTGAAATTTCTTATGTATGGCCCATCTGACATTGTCTGATATGGACTGCGATTCTTCCTGGGCAAATGAAGCCAGGATTGTCAGCATCAGTTCTCCTTCCTGGCTGAAGCTGCTGATGTTTTCTCTGTCGAATCTGATTTCTACACCGATATCCTTGAGATGCCTTACCGTCCTAAGCAAGTCCACAGTATTTCTTGCGAATCTCTGTATGGACTTCGTAAGAATCAAATCTATTTTACCTGCATCACAATTCTCAAGCATCTTTCTGAATCCAGGACGCTTTTCTATTCCGGTACCGGAAATGCCGTCATCCGAATAGATATCGACAAAGATCCATTGAGGGTTATCTTTTATCAAATTGCTGTAGTAGCTTTTCTGTTCATCAAGCGAGTTCATCAGGTTTTCACTGTCCATAGAAACTCTTGCGTAAGCAGCAACTTTGAGACGTTTCTGTGGAATAGGTGTTCGCTTGATCTTCTGAATGTTTTTCATGTTATTAACCCGACCTAAGTCTAACATATAGTCTGATTTAGGGTCAATGGATAGTCTTGAATCTCTGGATGATATAGCACTTGTGGCTACAGTATTTTCTGCCATCAGATGGGTAGGCTTCAAATCTTTTCCCGCATGTGGGGCAGACCTGTTCAATTGTCTTTCTGTGGTTTAACTGATCTCTGTTCTTGCTCCACCACAATTGCCTGCATAAAGAAGAACAGAAACGCCTCTTTTTCTTTCCTTTCAGTTGCTTAAGAAACCTTCCGCACCATGGACAAGTTTTTCCGTTTATGGTGATGTTAGATCCTCCAAATCCATTTCTTATGCAGAACATCTTTACAGAATCTTTTGTGAGCCCTAATTCATCTCCCACCTGCTTGTAACTGAGTCCTTGGGAGCGAAGGGTGATGATTCTACGTTTCTGCACCTCGGTCATATGCGTCTCCTCATATGATTTGTCATCTGAGAGATGCGATAATAACCTGTAGAAGCAACAAACCTTCCAATAACCCGTGTTTGGGTGGTATCATCATTCCGGGAACAGACGGACAGGAGACGACAATGGCGAAGGAAAAGCTTACCAAGGCTGAGATGGTGGACAATATCCATACAGAGAATCCGAACATAACTAAAGGTGATATACAACAGAGCGTCGATGGGTTTATAGAAGAGATCAACAAAGGACTTGAAGATGGCAAGACAATAGAGCTTCGCGGTCTCGGGACGTTCGAACTCAGAACCGTAAAAGGAAGACCCATGGCCAGAAATCCTAGAACTGGCGAATACTTTACTTCAGAAGATCATCAGGTTGCCTCATTCCGACCGGGCAAGGTTCTTCAACGACGGATTAACAGCAATTCTGCCAAAGACGAATAATTGATTCCCCCTTTTACAGCCTATTATTTAACTCAGTTTACGCATTGTGCCGATAGTGGAAAAATGATTTAATATACTGCAGAAAACAACTTACTGGAGAAATTTGGTATGGCAAAAAATAAACTGAATAAGGCTGAAATCATAGAGAATATAAAGGACAATCACCCATACATCAGCAGGGATGATATCCATCAAGTAATAGACGAACTCTTCGAGGAACTAAAAACAGGTCTCACTGAAGGAAAAACAATTGAACTGAGAGGTATCGGGACCTTCGAAGTAAAAAGTAGGGCAGGCAAGGAGCATGCTCGTAATCCGAAGACTGGGGAAAGCGTATCAACTGAACGCCATGGTGTTGCCTGCTTCAGGCCGGGAAAAGAGCTACAGGAATCGGTCTGGGATCTCAGATAATACCAAGTAATGGAAAACGTCTATTCCATCTTCATGTTCATTTTCTCCGGTGTGCTTCTGCTTTATGCGGCTCTATTGGCATTGACAAAAGACTACCTGCTATTGCCTTACCGGGTTAAGCGTGCAGTCAAACCGATGAGCAAGAAGGAAAGAAAAAGCCATATGATTAAACTTGCAAAGATTATTGCTCTGGTATCTGTTTCTCCGGCTCTGAGCGGAACTGTAGGTTTTTGGAACTTTTATGTTGCATTGTTTGTCTTGATTGCTGGAACAGTAGCAGCAATATGGCTTGGAACTAAACTTATCAGTACTCAGAAGAATTAATCGACTACCTTTTCAAACACCATATCAGTCAATGCCTCCGCAACAATAACATCAGCTTTTGAACTAGGAGTAACCCACTCATTGACAAGAGTGTGCGGCAGTATCACTGGCATTCTATCATGTATGAACCTGATGTCCTCAGACGCGTTCATTGTAAGAATCGTGAAAGAGGGGAAGCCATTCTCAATACGGTATAGGCCGGCAAGGAAAGTGACAGAGGTTCCTCTCGGTTGAATCGTGTATTTATCTCCTGTGGCGTCTTTGCCGGAGAACTCATTGTGAAGATGCTCCCACTCGAAATACCAGGAGCAGGGGATGATACACCTGCGGCTGTTCCAACTCTCCTGGAATATCGTCTTCTCTGCCACGGATTCGATTCTTGCATTGATTACTGGAGACTTGGATCTGGGATTAGTGAATCCCCAGACCATTGGGAATACCATCTCTTTGCCATTCTTTGAAGGAGCAATTACCGGAACCATATCAGTTGGCTTAACTTCACCCTCTGTCTTCAGCGATTTTGAGAGCGCAATAGACATCTTTGACTTGAGCGGAGAGTTCTCAGCTTTTTCTATATAGGGTATGAGATCAGTTGTTTGCTGAATGAAGAAACGGCAGCACATGGTGTAATTATAACGCTCTATTGACTTTGAGCAAGCTTTCTAAGGGAAAGATTTTACAAAGCTGAAAATTATGTAATTTCTGTATTGACAAGGAGTTGTGGGGTGGATAGAATGACTATAACTCATGGGGTGTATGTTATGGATGAAAGAATAACAAAAGAGTTTAAGAAAATTATAGAAAGAATACCCAAAGGAACAATCTTTGATGCCCATTATATCATTGAGAAGTTCTTTAAGGAAAACATGAAGAATGCAAACCTCTATTTGGAATGCCATACCAGTAACAACATTAATGTGTGGAATGCACAGCTTTCAGCTGCAATTTCATCTTTCAATGGAGAACTGATAGAACCATTAAGAGAGAAAAGCTATTCTCTGGATATTTTGAGAAGGGCATGTAAATGTAATGCTTGGAGGAGAAAATGAAGCGTTGTATTCTATTTCTTCTAAGTGTAGCATTTGTATTCTTGTTGTTCTCTTGCGATTCTTCCGGAGATAATTCACAGGTGGGAAAAACAGAAGATATTTGTACAATCATCCTTCACCCAAATAATGGTACTTCAGATATCGTTTACAATGGAAATCAAGGTGATTTGGTAACCTTACCTATCCCTTATAAAGATGGGCAGGCATTTGCTTATTGGTTCGACGCGAATAACAATATCTTTGATGGGGGGAATGGTTTTGCATATTCATCAACTACAACCATTGAGTTGTGGGGTAGATGGAATGTTACAATAGATTTGCCTGAAGGATTCAATGATATCCATAGTTATTCTGAGCTGAGAGTCGAATTGCCTGAATTCGACCATGATGACAGTTACTGTCCATTCTGGGTTGATATGAATGGAAACAAGTATAGTCCTGGAATTATAACTTGCCCGATGGATAATATACAGCTTCATACTGCAAAACACGATTATGACAATCAATACGTTTGTCGCGTATGCGGAAAATGTATTAAATATGATATTTTGGATATCGGTCCCGCCGGTGGTTATATTTTTTATGACAAGGGTTACTATTCGGATGGGTGGAGATATCTTGAAGCAGCACCTGCAGATTTAAGAGTGGTTGCTGGAATGCCGATAGTCGATGCTTCTATCAGCGGTTATTCAAGTGCTACAGCTGGTTATGTGTTCGGATATTTCAGAACAAAAGATAGCGGTAGCAACCTGTATGTGAATGGTACAACCACCTATAACACATCCAACTGTACCGGAACTGCAATCGGAACCGGTGCAATGAACACGCAGTTGTTGGTTGATGCAATGGGTGAGCAATCCTATTCGTCATCAAGTGGCTCCGTCAAGACCGGCAACTATGCAGCAAGGCTTTGTGACATTCTTACATATACGGTTGGAGGCGAGACTTTTGATGACTGGTTCTTGCCTAGTAAAGATGAGCTATACCTTATGTATGTAAATCTTCACAAGAAGGGACTGGGCGGCTTCACCTACAGCGAAGTTCAGGATACTATCTTCTATTGGTCCTCATCTGAGACCAATGGTGTACCTGGCGATGCTATGGTACAGAGCTTCAGATATGGTCAACAGTACACCAATAGTAGATTCGAAAGTAATAGAGTACGGCCAGTCCGGACTATCTGACCTGTTTACTCATATATTTGTTTCTTGCATGCATCATTGCCGGGGGATTGTTTCTTAATATCAGCGATTATTAATCCAGCACCCATCCCTTATCCGTAGCAATCCTCCGATCCTCAGCCCTCAGCATATTAGCCCCACCCAGGATATCTCCCAGCGTAATAGTGTACGGTGAGTTGATAACCGGCAGCGACTGGAAGAACTCGACATATGCCTCTCTGGAAAGGCATGTTCCCTCAAAGGATATATCGCAACCATCCCATCCGTTGCAGGACAGGGTAACTCTCGTAAGGGCCTTCATGTTCTCAAAGGACAAGGTCTGAGTTCTGCTTGAAATAGGAAGTCCGACCAAAGCAGTTATGCCGCTGTCTTCGAACAGATCAATATCATAAATCCTCTCAGTGTGAAGAGCCGGGATTGCTGCCAATGCATGGCAGGACTTGAACATGTCTGTCATTGAAACTGCTTTTGAAGTATCAATTGCAGGGATTTTTCTAAGGCTGATACAGCTAGAGAACATCTCATCGAAATCGGTTCCGTTTGATGTATCCAGTTCTTCAATCGTCTTGATCGAGATGCAGTCCTTGATGAAAGACCTGAAATCCTGTATCGCAGATGTATCCATTTCGGGCAGTTCCTTTAGTGCGGAACAACCTTCGAACAGGCTCTGAACACTCCAGCAGTTGGTCAAATCCATCGCCGGCAGATACTCCAACGAGATGCAGCCCTTGAACATCTCGCCAAACTGATAGACGTCAGATAAATCCAGATTCGGTATCGCAATCAGCGAGATACATCCACAGAAAGCCATGCTGGCATCGTTCCATCCCTCCGTATCCAGATGCCTGACTGCAATCAGGGATATGTTGTCCTTGAACATGAAGAAGGGTGGAACGAATCCGTAGCCGGTGAAGTATCTCATGTGCTTCAGGGCCGTGATATAGCCTCCCAAACTGATATTGCAAACATTGGCTGCAATCTCCCGGACGGGAGAAATCCAGGAGAGGGAGGAGTCCCCTGCAGGTCTTGTGAAATAGATTGCGGGCTGACCGCTCTGATAGGAGATGCGGACCATACACTGCACATGGGCATCTGAAGTGAGATGGCTGAAATCCGATGCATCTATTGTGTACTCAACTGTTCCAGCTGCAGATTCCGATACCACTCTTGTTGAAACAAAAGATCCGCTGGAATCAGTGTGCCCAAATTCGATCCTTACCGGAGAAGATGAAATCATAAGGGGAAACTTGACCTGGGCACCCTGAGGGATGAGAACAAGGGCATAGATGTTCCCAGGAACATTGGAAACAGCTGGCATTATCAGCCAATCGGAAGGTCTTGTCTGATTGTAGACAACCTCAGGATTCAGTGGACCCGGCTGGGCAGGAGAGGGTGTCTGTATCGGATCAGATGCCTGGGCATTGCTTTGAGACAAAGGAAAGAACGGGGTGTTTGTCATAACTGTTGTACCTCCACTTCGCCGGTACCTGTAATGTAGATAACCGAGCTCACCATGCCAGTTGTTCCTTCGACGTTCGAGCATGAACAGACCTGACCATACTTGGCTGGAATCTTGATTGATCTTGCTTCAGATGCATTTGCCTCGAATGCCACGAAGATGGTTCCTTCTCCCAGATTCTTCACCAGAAATTCAGATCTTGCCTTGTCAAATGTGAACGTCTGGCATGTTCCGTTTAGTGTCTCTCTTCTTAAACATAATGTCATTTTCAAGTCTCCTGTCCTTTTTCCAGGACATCATTGAATGCAAGTCCCGTATAGGACTTCACGAAAGAATAAAGAGTTCTCATCTGCTCATCCGGACTAATCGGAATACCCTTTGGGAATATGTCAGCTATGGCAAACTGTCCTCGCCATCTGTAAAGTTCCGGGTGAAAGATCCGGATTGCCGGACTACCTATCGGGAGTTCGGGGATTGCCATGTCTTGGTTATCCTTATACCTGGCTTCCCTCGACGGATAGCAGATCAGGTTGAAAGAGACATAGGTCGTAGAATACATGACGTCCCTGATAACCCAGTAGGCGTCGGGGAAATCGGTGAACAAGCAGTTGTTCTGTTTTGAGAGTGTCAGGCTTAGTCCCATATGATCCTCCTATGCTGTTCCTGCACAGATGTAACTGTACGTTCCGCTCTGCACAGCTATCGGTGTACCTCTGAGAACCCCATAGCCCTTTGCTGTCAGAAATGCATCATCCGATGCATAATCAATTCCTTTCTCCCAGATACCACATGTGACTCCTATGATCTTCCTGCCTCTGAAATGGCTCTGATAGATAGAGGAGGGAACTTTCTCGAGTCCTGCTGCATAGACGTTGAAGAACGAGCCTCCGCTTCCGGAATCCTCATACAGGACGATCTTCCATAGATGCCTGTCATGTACGTCCTCTGTTGTTCCACCGTCCACGTTGTGTTTGAATTCCCAGGCCTTGGTGAAGTAGCTTGTGCTGCCTTGAGTTGAACCATAGACCAGAATCCAGGATGATCCGTTCCAGTAGCTGATCGAGCAGGAGCCTTCTTTATATCCATCACCGTTTCCCCAGAGGTTGAATGTGACCTGAAATGCGGGCGCATCGATGTAGAAAGTTACGGTGTTCTGATAGCAGGAATTTAGGTAGCTGTTTCTCCAGACTGTACCCGTCATGTCTATCAGGTTTTCCCTGTTGATCAGACTACCTGCTCCCACTTGATACTCCTAATTGAAGACTGCCCCGTGGCAGTAATCGAAATACGCATGGCTGCCGGCGGCCTGTCCCTCATTGAAAACCCAACTCTGGACATGTGCCTGACCTCCGAAGGTGCGGTAGCCGAAGCGCACGACATCCATATTCTGGAAGTTCATCTCATCCTGCTGGGCCTTGACGTAGGTAAGATCATTGAGTCCGATCTTTTCTGATCTGTCGGCCATTCCGACAAGATGACCGTAGATCAAGTCGATGAAGGCGGATGCGAACTCATTGCCAAGGGCTCCAAGCGAATACAGGCTGTCATCTTTGGGGAGAACATCCTTGACAAGAATAGCATCCAACTGTCCGACAGGAGTGAACTCAAGCTGTCTTGTGGCTGCAAACCGGTCATTGAGACCGAATGAAGCAACAGTGGCTCCGTTGAGGATCACCGTAAAGGTACTCCCGTTCCATTTGAGGTTGTACAGGTGGTTTCCGGATGATGGGGAAACCAGGTTGACAGATGATCCTCCATATTTGGTAAATATGATCCTGAACTGGGTGTTCTGAGTGTATCTTCTGGCATCAAACAGCCCGATCTGGGCTCCGTTCTGCATGAAGGCGGAGAACCTGCAGTATGGTGATGGATTGACGCTCCAGAGTGAGATGGTTGTCTTCTGTGTTCTCCAGAGCGTATTGTCATCCGTTATGGTGGCCAGTATCGCACAACTCGAATCCAGGAGATTAATTCCAATCGGGAATGACGAGTAGTCATATCCTATGCCCAGACTACCTGAAGCAGTCAGAGTCCAGTCTGAATCGGTGTATCTTGCATAGTAGCAGAACATCTGTATGCTGCTGCCTATGAAGAATATCTTGCCGCTGAAATAGCAGCATCCGGTTGTTGTGGCGGAAGCCCCTGTGACAGAAGTCCATGTAATCAGATCCGAGCTGGCAAGGATGTCCTTTACCGAGTTGTCCTGCGATTGTCTGAATATGAACCAGCTGTCCCTTGCATAGATGATCCTGCTGCTGACATACAAGTTGCTGATAGTGCATTTCGTGGTCCAGTTGCTTCCATCGGAGCTGGTCTGAACTGTTCCGTTTCCATGGTCTTCGACCGTAACGAACAATCCGCTGATGAAGGATATATGCTTATGACTTGACCTTGTGTGTACCCACGTACCGTTTCCATAAGCCACATGACCGGAGAGGTATTCGCCAGAGATTGCTGTCCATGTAAGGCCATCAGTGCTCTCATAGGCATATCGGATATTGCCGCTTGCTGCACTTGTACGGAACTTTCCGTTTCCGAATGCGACGTAGACTCCGTGCCAGCCGATACCCTGAGGAGAGACATCGGTCCACGTTATCCCGTCCGTGCTTCTGAGAAGTCCGTTGTCCGAAGAGGATGCGATATAGACTCCGTTTCCATGGGCAAGACCGGTAATCTGACCATGTATGGTATGGACCAGTGTCCAGCTGATTCCTCCGTCTGTACTTCGGTATATCGATCCAGAGTTCGATGTTCCTCCTGCAATGAGAATCATGTCCTCCGTTGCGAGGATGACATCGCAGTTGGAAGGAATGGTTCTGGTATTCCAAAGAGTCCTCTGTCCTATGTTCACCGCTGATGTGTCCATTACCTGGCGGACATGGATGCTCTGGCCGCTGTTTCTCGATATGCCCCGGGCAGATTCGGAGAAATCAATCCATGTGTTGCCGTTCAGCGAGTACTGGAGTGTTGCTTTTCTCACAGCATCATAGGCAAGCGTGCTGATGCGCTTCTCCATTGGTGTTCCCCAAATGCAGCAGTTTGTGCATTGTACAGGTATCTGTGAAGAAAGAACGGTTGAATCAGTTACTCCGGATCTCTGATCTGCAGTTCTGTTTATAGTGCGCTGGGAATCGTCCGTTAGTTTCAGAACCTTTGATACGGTTGAAGACCCGTAAGTTCTAGTCCCTGAGTTGAGCGTTGTGATCTCTGCAGCGTTCAGATGGCCCGCCATGGCAGAGTATACATCATGGTCATTGAATTCCTCGGTTGAACTGAAAACGCCTGTAATCTGACTTCCTGCGGTCTCTTCCTGTGTTTCCAGCGGCCTTGACGTGAACGATCCGGAAACTATGGAGTTCACTACCTTGGATCCGACAAAGGACGAGTTGCCGTTGTGATCGATCCTGAATCCTGCTGTGGGATTTCCGCTTGCATCCTCAGCGTAGTTCTCGGATCTGATTTCGCCTCCGTTCTGAAGCGCGATCTGTGAAGTGGCCAGTCTGTCTATCTGAGCCTGCTGTGCACTGAGGTTGCCGATATAGGCATAAAGGACTGCGGATGTCCTGGGTATGTCTATCCCGTTTGCAAGAACCGCATCACGGATCTGGGCTATCTGTACAGGCCAGTATGAAGCATCATCGATCTGTACCCAGCTGCCGGAGTTTCTGACATATGGCAGGTAATCTCCGTTCGACTGAAGCACATATGAGTCTCCGTCCACGAATGAGCCTGAAGGTGCAGATGTCAGGATGCCCAGATTCATGTTGTATCTGGTTATGTCCACGGCCTTGGCAAACAATCCGGATGCCTGAGATGTATAGGCATGGTTTCCGACAATGCTGGAAAGAGTGCACGATGCACTGATACTGTCCGGGACAGTGGCCTTGGTGTAGTTGAGGGTAATGACGGATCCCGTGTAAAGGATTCCGTTGATCTCCCAGGAATATACAGGACCCAGATAATGACTGGAAACTGCCCGGAATACTATGGTCACGGGATCATTGCTTCTCAGATCCTTCTCATAGGTCGAACAGTTGCAGGCTATGGTAAGTGACGCCATACTTTGCATGACTTCATTGGCAGAATAATCAATCTCAGGAGAGGAAAAGGTCTCTGTCCCGTCATCCCATGAGGTCTTGAGCCTTGTCCAGTAGGTGCATCCAACAAACCAGCCTGTTGGTCTTGAGTCGCTGAAATCGGAGGCTGCAGGAACAACAGATCCAACCATCAGGGCATACTGTGTGCTGACCGTTCCACCTGTTCCCGGCACTCCAGGCTGACCAGGTGTTCCGGGTGTGCCGGGATCTCCTTGTTCTCCTTTTTCACCCTTGAGGTATACTGAAG
>CAKJZO010000099.1 GCA_918298275.1 Spirochaetota bacterium
TTCATCAAGTACATCGGCGAGCAGATGTTCTCCGACGGCCGCACATACCACAACTTCTATGTATCGGCACCCGGAACATTGGACTTCCACGCCTGTGACGATCCCATCTGGTTCATCCTCGCAGTTTGTGAGTACATCAAGGAAACCGGAGACCTCAGCCTTCTCGACGAGGTCGTACCCTATGCCGATGCCAAGGAGAACATGCCGGCAGCCGAAGGAACAATCTTCGAGCACTGCCAGAAGGCACTCTCCCAGGTCTGGACCAACAGCTTCGACGGAATCCCCATCATGTTCGATGCCGACTGGAACGACGACCTCTCCGGCTATGAGGACCACGGCTCGGTCATGGCAGCAATGCAGCTCTACAAGGCCAACATGGACTTCGCCGATCTCTGTGATTTCATCGGAAAGAAGGACATCGCAAAGGACAGCAGAAAGAAAGCCCAGATTACAAAAGATACCGTAGAAAAGTACTGCATCGACTCAACCGGAGCATTCATCAGACTCCTCGGACCCAACAAGGACAAGAGTCAGGACGCAGGTTCGGCAGATACCGACGGAAGGCTCTTCCTCGAGCCGACCGCCTGGGCGCTCTTCAGCGGACTTGCAACGGTAGACGAGTTCAAGGCCAGCCAGAAGCAGGTCGAGAAGAAGCTGGTCGCCAAGGGCGGAATAGCGCTTTGCACCGCAGACTTCACACTTGCAAAGGGCAAACCGCCTGTAGACTACACGGCCTTCAAGCGCAACGCACCCGGAAAGAAGGAAAACGGAAGCTTCTTCCGCCACACCGAGAGCTGGTTCATCGCTTCGCTGTGCTATGCAGGTGAAGGAACCAAGGCCTGGCAGTACTTCTACAACACGCTTCCTGCAGTATGTGCCAAGGACGATCCGTTCAACTACAGCTGCGAACCGTTCGTCTATCCCGAATATGTCTGCAGCCCGGCCAGCATCGACTACGGCAAGGGCGGCCACACATGGCTTACCGGAACCGCTCCCACCAGAGAGCGCGTACTGTGCGAGAACATCTTCGGAATCAGACCCAACTACAAGGGCCTTGAGATCGACCCGTGCGTTCCTTCCACATGGAAGAAGTTCACTGCAGTCAGACCGTTCAGAGGTTCCGAGTTCTCGATCAAGTACACCAATGGCAACGGAGTCGAGAGAGGAGTTTCCGAAATCCTCGTTGACGGCAAGAAGATTGAAGGCAACATCATCCCATTGACATTCTGCGACGGGAAAAGGCATTTTGTAGAAGTAAAAATGGGTTGACAGCCCTCTTCGGAGCAAAAAATGAAAAATCTCAAAGGTATTAATTTCTTTGGTACCGACGGCATAAGAGGGAAGGTTTCCACACAGGAGGCCTCCCCTCTTGCTTCTTTGGACCTCTTTCTGAGCGAAACGCTCATCACACCGACCCTGATTGACCTTGCGGTAAGAGCCTTCGTGCGCATGGTCGGAGGCAATGCATCCTCCACCTTCGTCACGGGTTCCGACGGACGTGACAGCGTAACCGGCAATGCCCTGGTCGATGCCATGAACAATGCCTTCGCATCTTGCGGAGGAAACGTCGACTACCTGGGAGTTGTCCCGACACCGATTGTCCCGCTGCATCAGCTGGAGCACGGCTGTCTGGGCGCTGCAATGCTCACGGCAAGCCACAACCCCTCCAACCAGAACGGAATCAAGTTCTTCATCAGCGGAAAGAAGCTACTTCCTGAAGACAAGTTGGGAGACTACACCCTGTCTGCCCTCATGGTTGAGATTGCGCAATCCGAAGAAAGACCTTCCTGCAAGGCCGGCACTGTCAGACAGATCGACTGCACACAGCGTGTGGCTGCTCTGATGGACAGCTGCGTCGATGCAAAGCGCATGAAGGACATTCACTTCGTAGTCGACACCGCAGCAGGTGCCTGGACCAGATATGCCGATGCCTTCTTCACAAGAAACGGCATTCCGTTCACACGCGTGAGTGCAGATGAGAAAGGCTACAACATCAACAACCACTGCGGTGTTGCCGAAATCGAAGGCCATGAGAGCTACACCAGGGAGCAGGTCGAGTTCGCACCCGTGATCGTCAAGACCCTTTTCGAGAACCCGACTTCCTACGGAATAGTGACCGACGGTGACGGAGACAGGGGCATGCTTCTCAAGTACGATCCGGCGTCCGACTGCGTCAAGGTCTATGACGGAGACGAGGAATCCTTCCTGGTGCTTTCAATGATGAAGGCCGACGGCAAGGTTCCGGCCGGTTCCTGTGTGGTTCATACCCTCGAATCCGACATTATGGCATCCGTTTCCTTCGCAAGGGAGTTCGGCTGCAGGGCCGTCATCACCGATGTCGGCGACAAGTGGATATGCAACTGTCCCGAGAAGAACATCGTGATCGGATTCGAGTCCTCCGGCCACGTCATCATCCCTCTTGAAGCTGCAGGAAAACCCTATCTTTCAGGCAACGGTCTTCTGACAGCTGCCCTTGCCGCACTTGCCTTCAAGGAAGGTCATCACAGCTTCACCCGCGGGTTCTCCAAGACCTGGTACACCTACTTCGTGGACAAGGCTCTCTTTGCCAGGGATACAGAACTCTGGAAAGAGGATTCCAAGCTGATCGATGGCCTGATTTCAAAGGCACTTGCTGAAAAATCAGGTTATTCATATGAGATACGCCACTTCATGGACAAGAACGTCTTGGCTTTCCAGGTTCTCAAAGACGGCATGACCGTAGCTCTGCTGATTTCCAGGAACTCGGGAACTGAGGACAAGAATGCCGTCTATCTCAAGAGCATAGATGATCTGGTTCCGGCCCTGAGGCCGATTGCCCAGGCACTTGCAGACAACCACCGCGCCAAGATGCGCAACCCGAAGCGCAAGGAGGCTGCGGTTGCCGCATCCGTGATGAAGGAAATCTCAGATCAGGGAAAGTTCACCCTTACCGAAGAGCAGGCAAAGGATCCGATGATGAATTCGGTGCTGCATGCCCTGGAGCGTGAAGGCCAGGTCAAGGGTAACGGAAAATCTTTCGTAAGGGCTTGAAATATAAACATATTTCAGCGGAAAAGTGGTTTTTGTGTTTAAAAATAAACATGATTTTCTGTTTTTATGGCAAACATGTTTATTTCCGGGCTAACCTTCAGGACTAACCGAACAGTTTATCGATTGCAGTCGCGACCCCGTCCTCCGAGACGGGGTCCGTTATATAGTCCACTTCCATCTTCACACACTGCTCGGCATTGCCCATGCCCACGGAATACCCCGCGGTCCGGAGCATCTCCAGATCGTTGGCGCTGTCTCCGAAGGCGATGATGCTGTCGGCGTTGCAGCCGAGGACCGAGCACAGTTCCAGAAGCCCATGGGCTTTGGTTATTCCGCTCAGGGTGGTTTCCATCGAGCTGTCTTCCAGGACTATCGGATTGAAAAGCCCGGTTTCCTTCAGCTGCTGCGCGGCATTGAGGGCATCGGCCTGATTGTTGAAGAAGGTCTGGATCCTGTAGACCCTGAGGCCTCCCTTTCCCACGTGGCCCCTCATGCGAAGGACGATGCGGTTCCTGCGGACTTCCCTGGTGGCCTTGCGGTGGGCCTTGGACAGGTAGTTCGTGCGTCTGAGCAGCCGGATCAGGAAAAGCGGGGTGGCTACCACGAAACCGTTCAGATACACGCAGGAGGTACCGTGGCACCTGCGGATTATGCTCAGTGCCCGGATTGCCGTACGGCTGTCCATCGGATGGTCCTCGAGGATGTTGCCGTCGCTATCCGTGACGCTTGCCCCGTTGGCGGTGACGCGGTAGCGGAAACAGGAAAGGACATCCCTCGGAATCTGGGAGATGTCGCGGGCGGTTGATACAGTAACCGCAACGCCGCGGTCCGAAAGCTTTCCCAGGGCCTTGACGACTTCGTCGGATATGAGGCTGCCCTGAAGGACGGTCCCGTCGAGGTCGAAGGCTGCAATGCGTATGTTCTGTCGGTTGAACTCTCTAGGCATGGATTACTTTGCCTCTGAGTCCCTGGCGATGTATTCCAGATATTCCTTTTCGGGAATCGGCAGCGAGAACAGGAAGCCCTGAAGCCAGCGGGTGCCGAGGGAAACCACCATCTCGTACTGTTCCCGGGTTTCTATTCCCTCGACAACAGTCACCATTCCCAGCTCGGAGAACATGTGGAGCGTGCTTTCCAGGAAGCGGCGGCTCTTCTGGCCCTCGTCAAGAAGCACCTTGTCCAGCTTGACGCACCTGAACGGCAGGCTGAGGACCTGCAGGGCGTTCGAATAACCGGTTCCGTAGTCATCGAGGGCGAACGAAAAGCCCAGGTCGATCATCTGTGTCATGAAGGAATTCAGGAACTCCGCATTGCGTGCTGCGGAGGACTCGGTGATCTCGAAGCATATCTTCTTCGGATCAACGCCGTATCGGTTCACTATCTCGGAAATCCTGTTGGCGGGATTATGGAAGAACTCCGTGGCCGAAAGATTCACGTGGAGCATGTCCACCTCAGGATGTGCGGACAGGAAGGCGCAGGTCTTCTCGACTACGAACGTATCGAGGAAGATTGCAAGGCCCCGCTTCTCTACAACGGGGATGAATTCCGCAGGGAATATCGGCCCCAGGCTCGGGTCGTTGTAGCGCAGAAGCACTTCCGCGGCAT
>CAKJZO010000100.1 GCA_918298275.1 Spirochaetota bacterium
TGCTTCGATGATCTTCTCGCGGGTATCGTACCCGATTGCCCTCAAAAAGAGGGTTCCGAGAATTCTCTTCTTTCTGTCGATCTTCGCACAGATGACGTTCTTCTTCTCATCGATCTCGAACTCGAGCCAGGAGCCGCGGTACGGGATGATGCGGGAAGAGTAAACGCCCTTCTCGTTCGTGAAGATGACACCGGGGGATCTGTGGATCTGGCTGACTACGACACGCTCTGCTCCGTTGACAATGAAGGTTCCCCTGTCTGTCATGAGAGGGATGTCTCCGAGGAAGATGTCCTTCTCTCTGAGCTCGTCGTTGGCCGAAAGCGCGAGGCTGATGACAGCACGAAGCGGCACACTGTAGGTGCGTCCCTTCTTCTTGCACTCTGTCTCCGAATACTTGATGTTATCAAAATCCAGCGAGTAGCTCTCATACCTGAGGCTCATCTCGCCGTTGGGGCCGTCTATCGGGAAAATTGATCTGAACACCTCTTCAAGACCGCACTTCTCGTCAAGCGGAAGTCCGGCTTTGAGCTTGTTGCTCTGGAGGAAGTTCTCATAGGAGTCCTTCTGGATTCCGATAAGGTCTGGGAGCTCACATACTTCTTCGAAGTCGGCTCCGATGTAGGTTCGGTTTATGGGCTTGCCTTTGGCAACCATCTTGTACCCCCCAAATCACTGAAATTCAAACGAAAAAACAACTGTAAAACTGTCAGATTAAGACAGAAAACCCTCCATGGGCCATTTTCAGGCCCTGGAGGTTCATTTTTAAAGTAGATTACTTAACCTCTACCACACAACCGGCAGCCTCAAGCTTCTCCTTGACAGCCTGTGCATCAGCCTTGGAGATTCCCTCCTTGACCTTTCCACCGGCCTCAACGAGCTCCTTGGCTTCCTTGAGTCCGAGATCAGCGCTGACTTCTCTGACAGCCTTGATAGCGGCGATCTTCTTTGCTGCATCGAAGGACTTGAGGATGACGTCGAACTCTGTCTGCTCCTCAACTTCCTCTGCGGGGGCAGCAGGACCTGCGGCGACTGCGACAGCTGCGGCAGCGGCTGTAACACCGAACTTCTCTTCCATAGCCTTGATCAGGTCAGCGACCTCCATCACGGTCATGTTGGCGATTGATTCCAGAATCTCATCTCTTGTAGCCATATTATCTTCTCCTTTAAAAATTTTTCTTCAACAGCCGTAGCATGGTACATTGAAGACTAAGGCTGTTATTATTCTGCTTTGGCCTCTTCTGCAGGGGCTTTGCCTTCCAACTTCTCCTGGTAGGCAAGGAGTGTTGCTGCGACTTTCTGGACAGGAGCCATCATCGTTGCCATCAAGTGGCTGATGAGTTCGAGTCTGCCGGGGAGCTTCGAGAAAGCGTCGACCTGTGCGGCATCGAATGCTCTTCCATCCAGGAATCCACCACGAACCTTGAGCTTGTTCTCTGTTCCCTTCTGGGCTTCGATAACAATCTTTGCAATAGCACTCTGCTCATCGCCTCTTGCGAGGATGACAGCGGTGGGTCCGACAAGATCGTTATCAACGCCGTTGTGTCCGAGCTCACGCATAGCGATCTTTGCATAGCGGTTCTTGACAATGCGGCATGCTGCGTCCTTGGCTCTGAGCTGCTTGCGCAGATCTGAAAGCTGGGCGACAGTGAGTCCACGATAGTCTGCGAAGATGAAACCGGAATACTGACCGAACTCATCCTTGAGCTGCTTGACAGCGGCTTCCTTTGTTGCGTTCACTTTTGTCTGATAATCCATTCTTCACCTCCTGCTCACTGCAGTTCCTTTGAATCGACCATGACGCCGGGGCCCATGGTGGAAGCAATGGCTGTGCTGATGACGAAGTCTCCCTTTGCATCGGAAGGCTTTCTTCTCAAGATTTCCTTGACTGCCACGCTAGCGTTCTCAGCTATCTTCTCGGCATCCATGGAAACTTTTCCGATTGCCATGTGAACAACACCGGTCTTGTCTGAACGGAACTCAGTTCTTCCCTTGCGGAGTTCTGCGAGGGCGCCCTTGATATCCATTGTGACGGTCTGTGTCTTGGGGTTCGGCATGAGGCCTCTTCTACCAAGGATAGGACCGAGACGACCGACATCCTTCATCATGTCAGGTGTTGCGACTGCTACATCGAAATCCATCCAACCGCCGCGGATCTTCTCGATCAGATCGTTGTCACCGACGTATGCTGCTCCGGCATCCAAAGCTTCCTGAGCCTTGTCACCCTTTGCGAATACGAGGATCTTCTTCTCTGCTGAGAACTGGTTCGGCAGGACGACCGTGTCTCTGACGCTCTGGCTCTTCTTGAGCATAAGCTTGATGTGAAGCTCAACTGTCTCATCGAACTTTGCGAATGAAAGCTCTTTGACCAGGCTGGCAGCTTCGGAAACGGTGTAGAGCTTAGCTCTGTCGTACTTCTTTACAGCTTCCTGATATTTCTTGCCGCGCTTCATTTCTCCACCTCCACGCCCATGGATCTTGCTGTTCCGGCGACGATGCGCTTTGCAGCTTCGAGGTCGTTTGCGTTCAGATCAGGCATCTTTGTCTTGGCAATCTCTTCAAGCTGAGCCTGTGTGAGAGTACCGACCTTCTGCTTGTTGGGAACACCACTTGCAGTCTCAAGACCGAGGGCCTTCTTGATAAGAACGGCTGCCGGCGGGGTCTTCAGAATGAAAGAGAATGATCTGTCAGCATAGACTGTGATGACTACTGGGATTGTCAAGCCTGCTTCAAACTGTCTTGTTTTCTCGTTGAACTGCTGGACAAACTGAGGTGCGCTTACACCATGAGGGCCAAGTGCCGGGCCAATCGGTGGGGCCGGTGTAGCCTTCTGGGCCGGACACTGCAACTTGATTATTGCAGTAACCTTTTTCTTTGCCATATTTCTCTCCTTACATGGTAGGTCTTGCCTGGGTTGGCGGAATGTTCAGACCTCCACGCTGGTATTAACGCCTGTCATACGATCAGGCTCCCACCTTTCCGCTTCTGTCTCTGCTTCGTGCATCCACGTTCACGGAGAGGAGTTTTTCATATACAAACGGACGTATGTCAAATCCGATCCGCAGGCAACGTCCGGTACCTTGCGGCGGAAATCCCGAGGTTCTCTCAGATCTTCTCGACCTGGGAGAACTCGATCTCGACAGGAGTCGGGCGGCCGAAGATCTCGACCGAGACCTTGATCCTTCCCTTCTCGCTGTTGATCTCCTCGATGACTCCGGAGAAGCCGGAGAACGGACCGTCGATAACCTTGACGCCCTCTCCGACGTTGAAACTCTGCTTAGGCCTGAATGTCTTCTCAGCCTTGATCTCGCCTGTCTTCTGGAGGATGTTGTTCATCTCATCCTTTGAAAGCGGGATGGGCTTTGCCGATCTTGTTGCTGTAAGGAAGCCGGTAACACCCTGGATGCGCTTGATCTGTGTGCAGTAGCCCTTCCAGGAATCGTCCTCAGGCATGTCCAACTCAACGAGGATATAGCCCGGCAGAACCTTGTGCTTGACTTCCTTCTTGACTCCGTCCTTGGTCTCGATGACCGTCTCGAACGGGACCTTGACGTCAAGACACACGGAGGCGAAATTCGAATCCGTCTCCATCATTCTGCGGATGAGCTTCTCGATCTTCTGCTCATAGCCTGAATAAGTGTGAACTGTGTACCAGCCTCTTGCCATTTGCGCCTTCCTTGAAAACTACCTTAGAAAATGAGGTAGACAAGTCTCATGAGAAGGAAATCGACAAGACCGAGAAGAACGGCAAAGATTATTGTTGAAATAAGAACAATCTTCGTCGATGAAAGGATTGTAGCCTTGTTGGGCCATGCAACCTTCTTCATCTCGAGTCTGCATTCTTTAAAGTATCTGAATAACTTCTTCATCAAAATCTCCTAAACAGAGGTTCTACAGGCCAGGAGGGATTCGAACCCCCAACACCCGGTTTTGGAGACCAGTGCTCTAACCGTTGGAGCTACTGGCCTATATTCCTCTATCTGAAAGCCAGCGGCTTACTTTACCTTCGTTTCGCGATGCAGTGTGTGCTTGCGCTCGAACGGACAATACTTCATGAGCTCGAGCTTGTTCGGATTGTTACGGCGGTTCTTTTCTGTTGTGTAGTTCTTCCTCTTGCACTCTGAGCACTGGAGGGCAATCTTTTCAACAGGACTCTTTTTCTTGTCTGCCATATCTTTATCTCCTTACGGCCGAAGCCGATATAATTCAAAAAGCCCCCGAGCGGATTTGAACCGCTGACCCCCACCTTACCATGGTGATGCTCTACCGACTGAGCTACAAGGGCATAGTGCAAGTGTGTAAACGTGCAGAATGTAACTTAACAAAAACGCAACAAGTTTGTCAATAACCTTCCATGGTTTTCAATCGGAAACTCAATTGGATTCGGTATTTACACTAAATCCGACGCTTATCTGGAGGTCGTTCCCGAGCTCTCTTCCGCAGAAGGTCTCTCCCATGATCCATGCGATATCCGCAAACGCCTTCACGGGAAGTCCGAAGACCGATGTCCGATACGTCACCCCGCACTGCAGGATCACGGAGGTCGTCACATCCCCCGAGGGAGCCTTCAGTCTCAGATTCGGTTCCCTGGTATTGTCATGATCCCTGTTGTGAGAATCCAGCATCCCGAAGGTTCCGTGCCAGATCACGCTGGCATTCCCGTACAGACCGATACCGCCGGCCATGTCGTAGTCCGCATCGAACCGGAGCGCCGCGGTATCTCCTCCGTACCGGAAGCCGATATATGTGAAGATCGGGTATCTGACGTAGGGCCTGTTGGTGCTGTTGTTGGTCCAGATTATGAAGTCCACATGATTGCGTCTGTAGAAGGCACTGTCGGTGTATGCACCCTCGAGGGCGAGATTCAGGATTCCCTTATTCAGTATTCTCGAGAATGACAGTCCTCCGCTGTACCCCATTGCGGAATCCTGGGTATCGGCTTCCGTAGGCGCGGTCGCCTGATCCAGCGAGTACTGGAAGAAAAGCCTGAATCCGGGGAACGGCACATACTGCGCCTCGAGATGCGCAATCGCATTGATGAGAATCGAATTGGTCTGATTGTGGTAGATGCCCGCAGGGTTCAGGATATCCAGATCCGGAGTATCGAAGCGGTACATTATGTTCTCGCTCATTGCGAATGAAAGGTTTCTCAGGGCATACCAGTCCAGCCTGTGTGCGGCGAATACTCTCCTGAATTCGGCCGGTTTCTCCGCGCCCTGGCTGTTCGAGTAGGTCTGGGCGGGAATCATGAGCGTGTAGTCGAAGGCAAAACTCTGTCCGAATATCTTGAGAGTTGCATAGTTGTAGGCACTGACGTGGGAGTCGAAGATGAAGTTTCCTATCCTGGAACTGCCCCACTCTTTCCTATCTTTATATACGCCTACACTCGCGTGCGCCCACGCGAAGATGATGTTCGTCCTTCTGGGAACGTCGATTTCTATCTGCGTGATTGCCGGGAAGTTTAACAGAAACGGCCTGGAGTAGACATCGGAACGTGTAACCACAAGGGTGTCTCCGTCGGAATCCGGAACAACAGCCCCTAATCCATACCATATGCCGTTTTCTTCAATGGCAATATCACTTAAGGACATCGCTTCGTCCTTGTTTGTGGTCCGCCCCCATCCGTAGCCGAGCTCGCAGTAGGTATAGAAACTCCCCAGAGAGGCATTAAGGGCAAGCGTTGCAAAGGGTTTTCTCTCGTTGAAGGAGTAAGCCCAGACCTGATCGGTGGCATAATCGGCATTGGTATGGAAATAGGCTTCGGGAGAAAGCTCGACGGACACCCCGATATGCTCCGGTTTCTCCGGCTCTGCAACCATATCCGCCAGGCGGTTGTACAACGCCGTCTGGTTCTCGTCCAGACGCCCCGGATCCAGCTTGGACAGCTCGTTTCTGGCTTCCGAAGCGGTCCATGGCCTGGAGGTTGAGGGCTGTACATAGCCTGCCGACACGAAGAGCGAATCGAACAGGCCGTAGATTTCATCCCCTATCGGATAGACCTTGCCGTCCGCGGCTTGGGCGGAGGCAAGGAAGAGACATAGAACAAGAATCAGTACAACCGATGTAAAACGCTTCATATTACGTATCAGTCGAGGTTATAGGAAAGCATCAGTGTGATCTGGAAATCCGAAACTGAGCCGTTGGCCGACTTGTTGCCCGGATTCTTGATGCTCACGAAGTCGATCTGACATCCTGCGGTGAAACCCCAAGGCAGATTGTAGGAACCGAACAGCCCTGCCACGAAGGTGGTGCTTGCTGCATCACGGTCTGCGGCATCGGCATCGTTGTAGTTGGCCGTCTGATGGGTTGTGGTGGGCGTGCTCTGGTTCTTGTAGGTAACGTTGTCGATTCTGGTCCATGCAGTGTACTTGTCATGGGTTCCGTGCTTCATCAGGAAGAGATTGGCACCGAGAGCCCACTTCTGCGGCACTTCGTACTGGACGTTGAAATTACCGACAAGTGCATCTCCACCGTATTTGTAGCCCAGGAAATCGAGGTTGTAGTTCTGGGTTCCGCCGCAGTCCGACATCTCGCGCAGGGCAACGACATAGTTGATTCCGTAGCGGCCGCGGGTCTGTTCCCTGCCGCTTTCACCGGCCTGGGCATCGCCGTCGCGCAGATAGAGGTACGGAGCCGTAAGAGCTCCTTCGATATTTGCCCTGAAGATACCCTTGCCCATTCCCGTGACGAATGTCAGACCTGCAAGGTAGCCCAGTCCGTTGGGCTCTGCCTTATGGTCCTCGGTTGCAGTCTTCGGATTCTGCTCTCCGGGAAGGATGAACTCATCCACGACCATCTGGCCGTAGATGTTCCAGCCCTTTGCAAATGTCCAGTCGGCCTCGAAGGCAAGGATGGAGTTCGTGTTGCTTCTGGTGTAGTTGTTGTGATAGAGGAAGGCCGGGGCAAAGGCGATGAGGTCGATCTTGTTGTCCTTGCTCATGTACATTACGCCCTCGGAGATTGTCAGGCTCAGTCTGGAAGCAATTCTCCACTCCAGGCGATGACCGATGAAGGCGGCAATGCCGTTCATGTACTGGCTCTGTCCGCCTCCAACTTCGTTGGCTCCATTGATTGCGTATTGCATGTGAGTTACAAAGATCGGATCTCCTGATTCCGGATCAATTCCTTCTTGAACATCAAAAGATTTATAGTACATCTGCGGGTGCGGGAAAGCGGAAATAAGGAACGTGTACTTGAACTTGCTGTCATAGGTGGTGAAGCGGGCCATGTTGTGGTACTTGATATGGTCCCCTATCACCAGGTTTCCGGTCGTTCCCGAACCCCAGGACAGTCTGTCACGGCCGATCTGCAGGGACCAGTTCTTTCCGCCTGCGGCAACGAATGCCCTGAGCGGCATGTTGAAGTCAAGCTGCTTCATGTCGTTGGCAAACAGGAACGGAGTGTTGGACCACAGCAGGCTGTCTCCGAATCTGCGGTCGGTACTGCTTCCGCTCTTCCAGTCCTTGGCGACTCCGAGTGAAAGATCGAAGTAACCGTAGAAGTTCTCCCCGATATGCTCCTCGGTGATGAAGTTCAGAAACGGCTTCTCGTTTGCCCAGCCGCGCACCCAGTTGTCGCGGTCCAGGAAAAACGGGCTGGATGTGTTGGTATTCAGATAAAGCTCTTCATCGATTTCGAGACCGGCCTTGAACGACGGCTTTGCCGCATCGGAATCCAGAATCTGCAAGGCGGTCTCATAGAGGTTCTTCGAGGTCCCTTCCAGGCTCTTGCCTTCGAAGACACTGAGCATGAGGGCAAGCTCGCTGCCGCTCCACGGACCTGTGGCCGAAGGAAGCGCCTGCCCTTCGATTATGTACAGATCACGGATGTATCCGAACACCGGATCCGATACCGAATAGATTTTCTGATAGTTGTCGCTCTCGCCTGCAGTTGCAAATGCAGGAGCACTGAGCATCAGAACCGAAAGAACCAGAATAAAGAATTTTCTCATTTTTCCCTTCCTAAAATATGTTTTAGATTGCATATGAAATGCAAAGCGTAATCTGACAATCAGAGATATCAGGATTCCTCATTATAACATAGTCAGCCTGAACACCAAAGGAGAACCCGTAGGACAGCGGACAGTCCGCACAGAGGCCTGCAACTATCGTCGTGGTTGACGGATCGGTCGGAGGAATCTGCTTCTTGTCCGCAGGGACCCTGCTCCAAGGTGAGGTCTTGTCCATGCCGCCATGAAGCATGTACAGCAGATTCGCCCCGATGCTCCACGACCCCGGAACCGAGTAGCTTGCGTTCAGGTTTCCTACAAGAGCATCGCCTCCGTACTTGTAGCCCAGGTACTCCAGGTTGTAGTTCTGCGTAGCAGCAGCCCCGGACATCTCTCTGAGGGCAACTACGTAATTCAGGTCATAGTCCTGCTCGTCACCGTCACGGAGATAGAGATAAGGCTGTGTCAGTGCACCCTCGAGGTTGAATTTCAGAACACCTTTCCCAAGTCCGGTTGCATAGGTGATCCCGGCAAGGAAACCGAGGGCATTGGGTTCTATGGTCCCGTCATTTGTCGGGGATTCCCCGCTAAGATAGAGGTCATCCAGTACGAACTGTCCGTAGATGTTCCATCCCCTTGCAAAACTCCAGTCCGCCTCGAGGGACAGAATCGAGTTCGCATTGCTGCGGTTGTAGAGGTTGTGGTACAGATAAGACGGCATGAAATCCGCCAGGTCCACCCTGTTTTCCGTGCTCATGTACATAACAGCCTCAGTCAGATAGAACGAGAGGCTCTGAACAATCCTCCACTCAAGACGATGCCCTATAAATGCCCTGATTCCGTTTAAAATCTGCGACTGTCCGTAATATGAGCCATCGGTACGCTTCAATCCCAGCACATCATAGACCATGTTGCCGCTACCGTCGTCGTAGCAGTAGTTCATCGGATGCGGGAACGAGGATACGAGGAAAGTATACTTGAAGGTCCCGCCGAAAGCGGAGAACCGAATCATGTTGTGGAACTTCAGATGCGAATCGATCACGAAGTTTCCCGTCGTCCCGTTTCCCCAGTTGAGCCGCTCGCGTCCGAACTGCAGTGACCAGTAATCAGAGCCGGCCGCAACGAAGGTCCTGTAAGGGAAGTTCATATTGAACTGATCCACGTCGTTTGGCCCGACGAACGGAGTATTGGTCCAGAGAACACGGTCGGCGAAGCTCCTGTAGGTCGGATTCTCGCCGCTGCTTTTCCTCCAGTCCCTTGCAACGCCGAACGAGAGATTGAAGATACCGTAGAGGGAACTGCCGAAACGGCCTTCGGTGACGATGCTCAGGAACTGGTTCTCGTTCTCCCATCCGCGCCACCAGTTCTCCCTGCCCCTGAAATGTTCGTCCGACGGATTCGTATGTATGAACAGCTCCTCGTGAACATCAAGCCCCAGGGAAAAGACGGGCTCGGAGGAATCGGCCCCGAGAATTTCGCTTGCCTTGTCATAGAGTCTTGCGGACACCTCGGAGAGCGAGGCCCTGTCGAGGACTGACAGCATTTTCCCAAGCTCGCTTCCGCTCCACGGGCCGGTTGTGGATGGCGTCGAGAGTCCTTCAAGAAGATAGAGGTCGCGGATATAGCCGTATACGGGGTCTTCCACGGAATAGATTTTCTGTGAGTTCGTCAGCGGGAACAGCGGAAAAATCAATGTCAGCAATGACAGAAGGACAAGGGCTGTTTTCTTCATACTCACTCAAGTATAAATGAATAAACTAAACAATCAATCACTTATTGCTACGGTGAGTAAAACAATTGATATGCATCCTTTTTTTCTGATATACTCACCATCAGCATCTTTAACTTCTTTTATTTTTTGAATTAACCGGATGCGTATTTTTAAGAAAACAAGGACTGACCAATGGCCCAGAGCAAAGAGAAGAAAGTTGAGAACACCAGAATCTCATATACGGCAAGCGCAATCGAGAAGGATTTTGCAGAGCATCTGAAATACACGCAGGATGCCGATGTTTTCCATACAACCATGCAGGGTCGCTACGACGCCCTGGCATATGCCATCAGGGACAGAATCATCCACCAGTGGGACATCTCCAGAAAGACCCAGCAGGCAGCACAGGCCAAGAGGGTCTATTACCTCTCCCTCGAATTCCTCATGGGAAGAGCCATGACCAACAATATCACCAACATGGGACTTCAGAACGAGGTCTCCGAGGCCCTGAAGGATCTCGGATACTCCTACGAGGAACTGGCAGACGTCGAGCCGGACGCAGGCTTGGGAAACGGCGGCCTGGGAAGGCTTGCCGCATGCTTCCTGGACTCGATGGCAACCCTTGAGATCCCCTCTTTCGGTTATGGAATCAGATACAACTACGGAATCTTCCGCCAGGAAATCAGAAACGGCTATCAGCTTGAGCAGCCCGACAACTGGCTCCGCGACGGAAACCCGTGGGAGATTGCAAGACCCGACCTCAGATACAC
>CAKJZO010000101.1 GCA_918298275.1 Spirochaetota bacterium
ACCGGAGCATCAGTCGTCTACACCACAGGCGAGATCGCAAAGCACGATGTTGCAACATCCTTCGACATCATCCACAGCGTCGACTGCAACGGATACAACACAGTTGACTTCACAATCACTGCAACAGAGCTGAAGGCAAAGGTCGACGGAAAGATCTACAGCACCGATGGTGTGAGCATCCACATGGACGGCCAGAAGATGGGAAGCACATTCAGCTTCAACAGGACAACCGAGGGAGCAGTTGCAGCAGGAAGCGTCGTGGCATCCTTCGAGGTTATCTGGCCGACAAGCGCAGAGCTGGTACAGGCAGTCTACGAGGCATGCGTCACACTGACAGCTACAGCACGCTGATAAACAAACTGAAATTGGGTTATTTGAAATAAATCGAAGGCCACCGGGTTTTCTCCTTCCCCGGTGGTCTTCTCTTTGTTTTCAGATACCGATCCGGAAAGCAGGAATGGGTTGTTTTCTACAAAAACAGAGGGAAAGGTGGAAACAGGTAGAAATAAAGTGATGTGGTTTCTACATGATTGGGTGTTTTGGGTGATTTTGTAGAAAACAACATCGGCGGAAGCAGGAATATTCTACCGGAATGAATGGTATCGGCCTGAATTGTAGAAAAAGAATCTACAAATATCGGGAGAAGTTTGAATTTGGTAGAAACTGCGGTGGGTCACCCTGAGTTTGGATGACACGTGCTGGATTGCTTTCCCTTTTTTCACTCGAGACCGTGGACCCAGTCGGATTTGAGCATGTAGATCAGGAAGATTATCGAGGAAATGGTCCAGGTGATGGGGTAGGCGGCAAAAACAAGCTCGACCGTGTGGGAGATGGACATGGCGACGGAGATGTAAAGGACCCTGAATATGCACCAGACTCCAAGCATAACAAACATGGGGACCTTGGCCTTGCCGGCACCTCGCATGACGCCTGCAATGGAATGCGAAAGGGCAAGAAGACAGTAGAACAGAGACTCCACATGTATCTGTCTCACTCCGTAGGCAATGACTTCGGGATCGCTGTTGAACAGACCGATCAGATGTTTTGCGAAGATGAATTCAAGCAGTCCGATGGACTCGGCCAAGGCCATGCATACGATAATCCCGAATCTTGCTCCCTGCTTTGCCCGCTGGTGTTCTCCGGCTCCGAGGTTCTGGCCTATGCAAGTCGTGATTGCCGCTACGAAGGCATTGATGGGAATGAAGGCGAATCCTTCGATCTTCATGTATGCCCCGATGCCTGCAACCGCGATGGAGGAGAACGTGTTGTAGTTGGACTGCACAAAGACATTGGCAATTGCTATGACCGAGTTCTGGATTCCGCTGGGAAGGCCGTAGCGTACGATCTCCTTCAAGAGGGGGATGTCGAACCTGATTTCCTTGAGATAGACCTTGTAGACCTCGTTTGTCCTGATCAGGCGGATCATGCATAGCACGAAGGAAAGTGCCTGTCCGATCGTGGTTGCAGCCGCGGCTCCTCCGACTCCCCAATGCAGGACCTTGATGAAGAACAGATCAAGCACGATGTTCGTTGCCGATGAAATCATGAGGTAAATCAGCGGGTGCCTGGAATCGCCTGTTGCATTCATGATTCCCATGGTTATGTTGTACATGACGCAGAACAGGATTCCGAAGGAGTATATCCTGAAGTAGGTGACCGAGCCCTGCATTATGTCCGTCGGGGTTCTCATCCAACTCAGGATAGTGGGTGTAAGCAGTACCCCGAAGACGGTAAGAAACAGACCGGCCACAAGGCCGAAAGCCAGATCCGTATGGATGGCTTTCCGGAGCCTCTCGTGGTTTCTGGCTCCGAAGTATTTGGAGATCACCACTCCTGCTCCGATTGCAAGGCCGTTGAAGAAGCCGACCATCATGAAGATCAGGCTTCCGGAGGATGCCACGCTTGCCAGGGCCTGAGGCCCGAGTGTGTTTCCGACAATCAGCGAGTCGGCAGCATTGTAGAGCTGCTGGAAAAGATTCCCCAGAAATAGAGGTACTGAGAATTTTATGATGTTCTTTCCGAGACTTCCCTGTGTGAAGTCAAGCGTGCTGGTTGTACTGCTCACGCAAAGAGTATCTCACAACGGTACAAAATAGGGAAGAAAGGGCTGTAACGGAAATCAGCCTCAGCTGGAAAACAGCTCGCCGGTATCCAGATCCATGACGGTTATGTGGCCTTCATCGTCGAAAGAGCCGGTATCGATGCATGTTATGCGGTATTCGGTGCTGTGGAACACTTCCCGAAGCGGGGTATGGCCGCAGATGATGGTTTTCTCCGTTTTCAATGGTTTCCTGGAAGGATTCGGATCAGGGTTCGGATCAGTCTCCCGGTTTATCGCCGTACGGATGTATTCGCGGTCCCAGACAACGTCACGGACAATCGGTGCGTATCTACCTTCCAGTTTTTTTGTTTCATAGGCCTGCCTGAGGGTTATGCCTTGTATCTGTTCCAGAAGTTCCTCTTCGGCGGAGATGCTTGCGGAAGGTCCTGCATGAAGGATCAGCTTGTCTCCGACAGTCCTGAGCAGGGGGAACGAGCCGTACCATTCCCTGATTCTTGATTTTTTATCTTCTTTGATCTTTCGGATTCTGGCATAGGTTTTCCTGCCTCCGTTTCTGGGATCCAGCCAGATGGGGGCGGGGATTCCCGTGCAGAGGTATTCGTAAAGCCACATGTCGTGATTGCCTACAACCGGGAAGAAGTGCGGCAGGGACATCAGGTAATCGAGTGTCCTGATGGGCATTGGCCCGCGGTCGCAGAAATCGCCGAGGGCATAGAGGTTGTCCTCCTGTGGATTGAAGTGGGCATTCGAGAGGACTGTCCTGAGACGGCCGTACATGCCGTGGATATCACCGATTACAAGGTTTCTGGGCATAGTTTGCACCTTGATATTCTATCAGGATTCTGACGCGAGTTAAAACTCCATCTCGTTTTTTTGTCCGATAAATGGTAAGTTGTAGGTATGCAGTATGTCTTTCTCGGCTTAGGCCTGATTTGCCTTATATTGTTGGTTCTCGTTCTGTTGAAACTCTCGAAAAAGGATGACGATTCCGAGCAGAAGGCTCAGCTTTCCGAACTTTCGAAGGATATTGATTCTCTTTCGGAGGCCCTGAGGAGGGTGGAACAGGCTCAGACTGTCACAAGCACCAGACTTGACGGGATGGACACCAGAAGTTCTCAGCTTAATGCCCTTGTGGATACCCGTCTGGCCCAGTTTTCCTCTGACAACGACAAGCTGACAAAGACGGTCGAGGGCAAACTTTCCGAAATCCGTACCGACAACGAAAAGCGTCTGGAACAGCTGAGGCAGACTGTCGAGGAAAAGCTTCAAAGTACTCTGGAGAACCGTCTGTCATCATCATTCAAGCAGGTAGGGGATCAGCTTGAGAGCGTGTACAAGCAGCTCGGGGAGATGCAGACCCTTGCCCAGGGCGTCGGAAACCTGGAGAAGGTTCTGACCAACGTCAAGGCCCGCGGAATGTGGGGAGAGCTTCAGGCCGAGCGCATCCTGCAGGAGATCCTGCTTCCCGAACAGTATCTCAAGAACGTTGTCACCAAGCGTACCGGGCGGGATCCCGTGGAATTCGCAGTCAGGCTTCCTGGTGCAACAGAAGGCGAGCATGTCCTGCTTCCGATAGACTCCAAGTTCCCTCGAGAGGATTACGAGAGACTCTGCGATGCTACCCAGAACAGCGATGTGGAGCAGATAAAGGTCCTGCGCAAGGCCCTGGAGAGAAGGATTCTCGATGAGGCGAAAGACATCAGGGAGAAATATATCGATGTTCCGTATACCACGGACTTCGCTATCCTTTTCCTGCCCATCGAAGGGCTTTATGCAGAGATTCTCTCTATTCCCGGACTGCAGGAGCGCATACAGCACGAGTTCCATGTCATGATTTCAGGCCCGGCAACCCTGGCAAGCCTTCTCAACAGTCTGCAGATGGGGTTCAGAACCCTGGCAATCGAGAAGAAGAGCTCCGAAGTCTGGCGTGTGCTGGGTGAGGTAAAGACAGAGTACGGCAAGTTCGGAAGCGTGCTGGAAGCTGTCAAGAAGAAGCTCCAGTATGCAACGACGGAAATCGAGAACGTATTTACGCGCCATCGTGCAATGGGCAGAAAGCTCCGGGATGTGGAAGCAGTTGAATCCGAGGTAGAGGATATTCCGCTTATAGAAGACGACCAGACCTGAGGTCTGAGATTCAGACCACGATATTGCTGTAGACGACGACCGCTCCGTCCTGTTTCGTGCAGGCACGGATCATGCCGTCCTGTGAACAGATTATGGCAACGGAGTCTTCCATGCAGTTGCAGAGCCTGTAGCCCGATCTGTGTCTTGTTCCGTTATCGTCAAATCTCTTTGTGGGGTCATCGGTGTTGTCCTGCTTGAGGAAGCGCATCTTCGGTGTTCGTCTTTCCATCCTGTCGGTGAGGATTTCTGCACCGAACCCATAGAGGTCCAGATTCTTGTCCATAACGACGGCACCGTCGACGGTGGTGAGTTTTGCAACGAAATCGGAATATGAGACCAGTTCCTTCTCGCGGGCGGTTTTCGACATATCCACAAGGCTTTTCTCTTCGTTGAAAATGAACCTGCTGCTTATTCGGTATTTGATGTCGAGATACTTGGTTTCATCGAAACCGACCGGCAGTATCAGCAATGCTCCTCCGTGTCTGTAATGAGATACCTTCCAGAGGACTCGGGACAGGAACTGAAGCCTTTCCTTGTCGGATACATCGGAACCGGTCCTCAGGACATCCGCCACAAGGGAATCCACGAACACATCGGAACGGGAAATCTGAGTTCTGCCGAATGTGTAGCTGACAATGACGCGTTCACCGATACAGGCATCTATTTCTCCAGGGCCCTTGCAGAGGAAATTGGGAATCAATGGCATTGCGGAACCGGAAGACAGCTCGCCGGTACGCACTTTCTCCCAGCTGGAGAAGGATGCGATGATATCTGTAATCATGTACGGCTGTGAAGAGAGATCTATGGCAAGATAGCTCATCGACGGGTTCGTTGCAGGAACCAGCTTTTTCAGGGCAGGGACCGTGAACGGGACCGGTTTCTCAAGCTTCAGGCGATGGGAATACAGATAGGCATCGAGGATGTCGGATTTTTCCTTGAGGAAGCACACTCTGAAAGAGGAGAAGAGGCCTTCTTCGCGGATGCAGCTTGCGTTGAGAAGGGTTGAACAGACTTCATTCATTATCTCAAGAGGCGGAAGGATCTGTTCCTCTTCCTTCACGTAGCCTGCCTGATTGTAGAGTTCACTGAATGTGTTTATGAAAGTCCTGATCTCTTCCATTGTCGTTCCTGCGGCAATCAGATTACATTGACCTGGATCAGGTCGTGGATGATTTCCCTTATCTTGGATTTGTTCTGGGGGAAGAGGACCATCTGGAAGAGGTAGGTTTCCAGCATTATCGTCAGTTTGTCGGCAACATCCTGGGCGCTGCATTTCTTCATCCGGTTTTCCTTGATGGCCTGACGGATGAGTCTTGCAAAGTATAGATTCAACTTGGCTGTCCTGCGGGCCACCGTATCCTGGAGGTCTTCGAATTTGTCGATCATTTTCAGGAAATTGTTCACCTGCTTCTCATAGGTATCGGCCTTGTTGAGGATGTCATCGGAGATGCGTGTTATTTTCTCCACCGGATCCGTGATTTCCGCCCATTTTTCTGAGGTGTACTGGGAGAAGGCTAGATCGGTGGTGTATTTGACGGCATACTGGTAGAGCTGGGACTCGTCCTTGAAGTACTGATAGACCGTCGTGCGCGAAAGTCCGCACTTGGCCGCTATGAGACTGAGGTTGGCATTCTTGCCTTCCTGCGCGTAGACCTCAAGGGCTGCGGACATGATTTCGACTTTACGTTGTTCGTGGTCTATCTTTTTTGGCACGTTGACATTATACGTCTGAATGTCGAAATCGTAAAGGTTTGTTTGTTACTGTTGCCGATTACACTGTGTTTTTGTATTTTAGTGTCGTGAAAAGTGTAAAATGAGGCCTTTTAAGGTTAAAAGGACACTATTTTCAGAGGAAAAAGATGAATATTGACAAGTTTACGATAAAAATGAAAGAAGCTCTTCAGGGAGCCGAGAATCTCGCCACAAGGTACAACAACGCGGAAATAGGATGCGAACACATCTTTCTTTCCATGCTCCAGCAGCCGGAAGGAATAGCCGAACCGCTCTTTGCCAAGGTGGGTGTTGATTTCCAGAGTCTTCTGAACGAAACGAAGGGCATTGTGGACAGATTGCCCAAGGCATACGGTACGGCTGTAAATGTCGGCATCTCTTCAAGCCTCTATCAGGTCCTCACTGCCGCCCAGACCGAGGCGGACAAATTCAAGGACGATTATGTCTCCACCGAGCATGTGATTCTGGCCCTTCTTGACGATGCTGGCCAGATCGGCCGTCTTCTCAAACGCTACGGCATTACCAGGGATGCCCTCATGCAGGCACTTCAGAGCATCCGCGGAAGCCAGCGTGTGACCGACCAGGATGCAGAAAGCAAGTATCAGGCTCTCCAGAAGTACTGCCGCGACATGACTGCCCTTGCAAGGCAGGGCAAGATGGATCCCGTCATTGGTCGAGACGAGGAAATCAGGCGTGTAATGCAGGTTCTTTCGAGAAAGACCAAGAACAATCCTGTCCTGATAGGAGAGCCGGGTGTCGGAAAGACTGCCATAGTAGAAGGTCTTGCCCAGAGAATAGTCAGCGGAGATGTTCCTGATTCGCTTAAGGACAAGAGTCTTCTGTCTCTTGATGTCGGAGCCCTTGTGGCCGGAGCCAAGTTCCGAGGGGAGTTCGAGGAGCGTCTGAAGGCCGTGGTCAACGAAATCACCCGCAGCGAAGGCAAGATAATCCTCTTCATCGATGAGCTCCATACCATCGTGGGAGCAGGAGCCGCGGAGGGATCGACCGATGCCTCCAACCTCATCAAGCCCGCACTTGCGCGTGGAGAACTTCATGCCATCGGTGCCACCACGCTGGATGAGTACCGCAAATACATCGAGAAAGACAAGGCCCTCGAAAGAAGATTCCAGCCTGTATATGCCTCCGAACCTTCTGTTGAGGACACCATTTCCATTCTCCGTGGAATAAAGGACCGCTATGAGGTGCATCACGGCGTGCGTATCAAGGACGATGCCCTTGTGGCTGCCGCGGTTCTCTCGAACCGTTACATCACCAACAGGTTCCTGCCGGACAAGGCCATCGACCTCATCGATGAGGCTGCAAGCCAGCTGAAGATAGAGATCGAGAGCCAGCCGGAGGAGCTGGACAAGATCGAGCGTAAGCTCATGCAGCTGAAGATCGAGCAGCAGGCTCTGTCAAAGGAAGACGATGAATCATCGAAGGCACGTCTGGAGAAGATCAACGGCGAGTATGCAGATCTGAAGAACACCCGCGATTCCATGCATCTGCGCTGGGAAAACGAGAGAAGTGCAATCGAGGCCATCCGCGAGAAGAAGGCGAAACTTGAAGAACTGCGGACCCAGGAAAGCATTGCCGAGAGGAACGGCGATTTCGCAAAGGCCGCGGAGATTGTCCACGGCATGATTCCTCAGCTCCAGAAGGAGATCGAGGAGGACAGCGGGAAGCTCAAGGCAGTACAGGGTGAGAACAAGCTGCTCAGGGAGGAAGTGGATGAGGACGATATCGCCCGCATCGTATCTTCCTGGACCGGGGTTCCCGTTGCCAAGATGCAGGGTTCCGAGATGCAGAAGTACCTGAACCTCGAGAAGACGCTGTCGGAGAGAGTCATCGGCCAGGACGAGGCAATCGCTGCCGTGGCGAATGCCATCAGGCGAAACAAGACGGGAATCGGCGACGAGCACAGACCGCTGGGATCGTTTCTCTTCGCAGGTCCCACCGGCGTAGGAAAGACCGAGCTTGCCAAGGTTCTTGCCTCCATGCTCTTCGATGACGAGAAGGCCCTGACTAGAATCGACATGTCGGAGTACATGGAGAAGTTCAGCGTGTCGCGTCTGATTGGAGCGCCGCCGGGATATGTCGGCTACGATGAGGGCGGACAGCTTACGGAAGTCGTCAGAAGGCGGCCTTACTCCGTAGTTCTCTTCGATGAGATCGAGAAGGCCCATCCGGATGTCTTCAATGTGCTTCTGCAGATTCTCGACGACGGAAGGCTTACCGACGGGCAGGGAAGGCTGGTGGACTTCACGAACACCATCATCATAATGACAAGCAACCTCGGAAGCCGTCAGCTGATGGATGCTCCGGATGTGAAGGCCGGACACGAGGCCGTGATGGAGGTGATCCGCGCATCGTTCAAGCCCGAGTTCATCAACAGGATCGATGAGATAATCATCTTCAACCAACTCGGAAAGGCCCAGATTTCGGCGATAGTGTCACTGCAGCTCGGAAAGCTTGCGGATAGGCTGGCCAACAGGAACCTGCACCTTAAGTGGGATGACAGCGTGGTCAATCTGGTCAGCGAGGCAGGCTTCGACCCGGACTACGGAGCACGTCCCATCAAGAGGGCGATCCAGACCATGGTCGAGAACCCGCTTGCCGTTGAGATGCTTCACGGACGCTTCAGCGATGGAGACACTGTGTCTCTGAGCGCTCCCCACGGGCAACTTCAGATCCAGCGGATCAGCCTCTGAGGTTCTGATAATCCTGAGGGATGTCGATGTCCTGAGACCATGAAGAATCATCGAATGATGGCTCAAAAACATCAGCTGATTTGAGAATTCTGCTGACAGACCAGTCATTAGGACATTGAACTATCCTATCTTTAAGACAGAAAGCATGAAGGACAGGGTGCCCCGGCACTCTGTCCTCTTTGTTTTTGAAGAAAGGTCTGACTGCATCGTGGCCCTGCAGCATAGGGACAAGCTTCGCATAGTGTTCTGCCGTAACAAGCGGCATGTCCGCAAGGGAGATGAAGAATTCAGAACCCTCTGAAACTTCCCGTACACCGACCTTGGTCGAAGTAAACTGTCCGTTTCTGTAGTCGGGGTTGTTCACGATGAGCATGCTGATCGGTGCATCCGTTCTTTCCACGAAGAGCTTGCACGGGGCAAGAGCTTTCTCGACCGATCTGCGCCTGTATCCGGTGACCACGATCAGGGTGCCGTTTTCATTGTTTGCAACCGAGTGGTTCTCAAGGAACCGCAGGGCCTGAAGGCAGCAGTGCGTGACCAGAGGTACTTCGTCGTACTGAAGGAGCAGCTTGTTTTCCCTGCCCATCCGGGAGGAGGTTCCGGCTGCAAGCATCACGATATCCATGCGCTGATTATAGCATCATCTTTACCAATGACGGCCATTTTTCTTATTATTGAGCCATGCTGGCTGTTTTCATTAACTGCGCAACGGTAATAATCGGTTCCCTCATAGGACTTCTTGTCGGCAAATACGTCAAGGAAAGCTTCAAGGAGATCGTGTTCGCATGCTGCGGACTGATTACCATTGTCATGGGAATCCAGATGTCTATTGCCACATCCAATGCCCTTGTGCTTCTGATAGCACTGTTGCTCGGAGGAGCCCTGGGCTACCTTCTGAAGATAGAAGACAGGGTGCTTTCACTTGGAGACAAACTCGGAAAAGCCACTCACAGCGATAGTCAGAACGGAAACTTCGCTCAGGGCTTTCTGACGGCATCGGTCCTGTTCTGTTCCGGGGCCATGAGCGTCGTCGGTTCAATCCAGGCCGGAACAACGGGGGAGATGACCACCATCCTTATCAAATCCGTGATGGACGGCTGCATGGCAGTTGTTTTCGCATCGGTGTACGGAATCGGAGTCATGTTCTCGTTCCTGTGCATCCTCGTCTATCAGGGATTCTTCACTCTGGCAGGAGGGTGGCTGCAGCCGCTGCTCGGAGAAGTTGGGATCAACGAGCTTTCGGCAGAGGGCGGGGTGCTCCTGCTGATGATAGGGCTGGGCCTTCTGAACATAAGAAAATTCAAGACCGGGAATTTCATCCCGGCCTTGATATTCGCCCCTGTCCTGGGGATTCTTGTGGATAAGATCCTTTGAAACTCAGTGTCTTCTTGCATCCTCGAGAGATGTGTCGATGTCCGGATTGAGTGGAACCGGGCAGCTGCCGGTGTTCCAGATCTGGCTTGCATATTCGCGGATCGTGCGGTCTGAAGAGAACTTGCCGCTGGATGCCACGTTGATGATAGCCTTGCGGTTGAATGTCTTGAAATCATCCCTGTACAGATCAAGAGCTTCCTGATGGCGGTCTGCATACATGCGCAGGTCGGCGAAGATGAAGTAGCGGTCTCCGCGGTCGAAGATATCTCCGAAAAGCTGGTCGAAGGCATGAGGTTCTCCGACGTTGAAGAAATTGGACCTGATAAGGTCGACTGCTGCACGGACTCCGTTGTCTGCATTGATGAAGTCATACGGATTGTAAGAACCCTTCATTGCGGAAATCTGGTCTTCGGTATGTCCGAAGATGAAGCAGTTCTCGGTTCCGGCTTCCTGTGCGATTTCCACATTCGCGCCGTCCAGGGTTCCGATTGTCAGGGCTCCGTTGAGCATGAACTTCATGTTGCCTGTTCCGGAAGCCTCGAGGCCTGCAGTGGAGATCTGCTCGCTGAGGTTGGTTGCCGGTATGATGTTCTCTGCCATCGTGACGCGGTAGTTGGGCATGAAGAAAACCTTGAGCTTCTTGTTGACCGACTTATCCGAGTTGACCATGGCGGAGAGGCAGTTGATGAACTTGATCGACAGCTTTGCGTTCACATAACCCGGGGCGCTCTTTCCTCCGAAAAGGAAGGTCGTAGGCGGGAAGGATTCATAGAACGAGCGGTCGTTCTTGAGCCTCTGATAGATCATTACGATGTCGAATGCGTTCAGGAGCTGACGCTTGTACTCATGGATTCTCTTGACCTGGACATCGAAGACCGTATCGGCATCCAGTATGATTCCGCAATCCTTCTTGAGGAATTCTGCGGCCCTGACCTTGTTGTCTGCCTTGATTTTGGCGAACTTCTCGGCAAATGCCGCATCATCTGCAAACGGCTTGAGCTTGGCAAGTTTGTCGGCGTTCGTGATCCATTCGTCTCCGATGACATCGGTGATGAGCTTTGCCAGCTGTGGGTTGGAAGCCAGAAGCCAGCGTCTGGGAGTTATTCCGTTGGTCTTGTTCTGGAATTTCTCCGGGAAGATTTTGTTGAACTCCGGGAACATCGAGTTCTTGAGAAGTTCCGTGTGCAGCTCTGCAACACCGTTTACGGCATGGCTTCCGATAATTGCCAGGTTAGCCATGCGTACGTTCTTTGGATCTGACTCCTCGATGATGCTGACCTTGGAGATCGCCTTGTTGTCCATCGGGAAGTATGTCATGGCATAGGGGATGAAGCGTGAGTTGATCTCGTAGATGATCTGCATGTGTCTGGGCAGAAGCTCCTGCATCATCGGTACCGGCCACTTCTCAAGTGCTTCCGGCATGAGGGTGTGGTTGGTGTAGCCCATGCAATGCTTCGTGATGTTCCATGCGAAATCCCAGTCCAGGTTCTCCTGGTCGATGAGGATTCTCATGAGCTCTGCGATTGCAATCGAGGGATGTGTGTCGTTCAGCTGGATGGCTGCATATTTGGGCAACTCCCTCCAGTTGCTGCTGGATCTCTTGAAACGCCTGATGATGTCGGCAAGTGAGCATGCCACGAAGAAGTACTGCTGCTTGAGTCTGAGAACCTTTCCGAGGTACTGGGTATCGTTGGGATAAAGCACCTGGCTGATGTTCTCTGCCTGGACCTTATGGCGGACTGCCTTGTGGTAGTCTCCGTCATTGAACTCCTCGAAGCTGAATTCCTCAAGAGCCTTGGCGCTCCAGAGCCTGAGGGTGTTGACGGTCTTTCCGCCGTAGCCGATGATCGGCATGTCGTAGGCCATTCCCTGGATCTTGTCGGTATCGACCCATTTGTAATAGTCGCGTCCGTTTTCGTGGATCATATCCACGCGGCCGCCTAAGTTGACCGTGTATCTGAGGT
>CAKJZO010000102.1 GCA_918298275.1 Spirochaetota bacterium
CTACTCGGAGAGCACCGGTGCGGAAGTGATGACCAACATCGACGAGGATGTCGAGCAGGCTGTCAGAAACAGACCCAGCGTCCTCGGTACCGACAAGGGCGAGACCAGTTCCGATGATCCCATCCGCCTTTACCTGCGTGAAATCGGCCGTGAGACCCTACTGACCGCAGATGAGGAAGTGGAGCTCTCCAAGCAGATGGAAGAGGGTGCTCTGATCATCAAGAACGTGATCCAGCAGTCCGGTATCATGATCACATGCTTCACTCAGATACTCGAGAAGCTCAACACCAAGTACGAGGAAGCGGAAGACTACAACGCCAAGGACCAGAAGGAACTGATTACAGAGCAGAAGCGCTACAGCACCTTCTACAGGGAAAGCCTCAAGGAATGCCAGAGTGCATTGAAGAACTACAACGAGCTCAAGCAGAACAAGTTCGCTTCAGGTGAAGAGGTTCTCCGCAACGACGAGCTGATCAAGAAGAAGAACAACCTTCTCAAGAAGCTCTCCCAGATCGAGATCCAGCCGGAAGAGATCACCATGTTCACCGACAGGTTCATCTCCGCCGAGCACGATATCAACGAGCTCAAGAACAACCGCCTCATACTGGAGGACAAGCTTCAGGTTTCCAACGACAAGGATGTGAGACAGCTCTCCCGCGACCTGGTTACGCAGAGCAAGCGCTTTGCCGTTGAATCCAAGCTGAATATGGCTCTTGATGAGATCAAGGACCTCATCTCGCAGTACCAGACCACGGTGCGCAGCCTCCGCAAGATCGAGTTCGAGTTCGAGGACAGCAGCGATGTCATCCTTGCCCAGGCCATGGAGATCAAGAGAGGCATGAAGATGCTCAAGACCGCAAAGGACCGCCTTATCCAGGCAAACCTGCGTCTTGTAGTTTCGATTGCCAAGAAGTACACAAACAGGGGACTTCATTTCTTCGATCTCATCCAGGAAGGAAACATCGGTCTGATCAAGGCAGTCGAGAAGTTCGAGTACAGAAAGGGCTACAAGTTCTCGACATATGCAACATGGTGGATCAGACAGGCCATCACCAGAAGCATCAGCGATCAGGCCAGGACCATCAGGGTTCCGGTTCATATGATAGAGCAGATCAACAAGGTCGTGCGCGAGAGCAGAATGCTCATGCAGACTCTCGGACGCGAACCGACCGACGAGGAGATTGCCCAAAAGCTCGGTTGGCCCGAGAGCAAGGTCAAGACCGTCAAGAACGTTGCACGCGAGCCCATCAGCCTCGAGACACCAGTCGGAGAGGAAGAGGATTCCCTGCTTTCGGATTTCATCGAGGACAAGGACGTCGAGAACCCTGCTACGCAGACTTCGTTCGCACTGCTGCAGGAGCAGCTCCGCGAGGTTCTGGCTACACTGCCTCCGAGAGAGCAGGAAGTTCTCAAGATGCGTTTCGGTCTGGAAGACGGATACTCATTGACACTGGAAGAAGTTGGGTTGTATTTTGAAGTGACCCGTGAAAGAATCAGACAGATTGAGGCCAAGGCGCTCAGAAGGCTCAGACACCCCAAGCGCGCCAAGAAGCTGAAGGATTATGTCTAAGGGATATACAGGAGAAGAGAGATGAAGAAAATCTATGGCACACTGAGCGAACTTCAGGTCGTTTTGGCTGAAATGTTCAGAATTGAAGATGAGATCAGGGAAATACCGAAGTCACTTGAGGTCAAGGAAGCCGTTCTCCAGAAGACAAAGATCAAGTATCTTGAGCTGCATGAGACCAGCGAGAAGATAAAGCAGGATATCCAGACAATCCACGACAAGGTCAACGAGGCCGGCGTAAAGAGGGAGACCTGCGAGAAGATGATGGAGACCATCACCCAGGCCAGAGAGTTCGAGACCCTGCAGAAGGAGATCGAAGAGGCCAAGAACGCAGAGCAGAGCTACAGGAAGCAGCTTCTTGCCAAGCAGAACTTCCAGAAGGACCTCGAGGAGAGACTTGAGATTCAGGAAGGCGTGATGGCTCAGCAGACCGAGGAAGTCGAGGAAGAGACCAAGGTCAAGGATCAGGCAATCGCAGAGAAGGAAGCCCAGCTTGCCGAAGTAAAGGCAAAGAGGGATGTCCTTGCCAAGGACCTGGATCCGAACCTGCTCTTCAAGTTCGAGAGAATCATCCGCAACAAGGGCGGTATCGGTATCGTTCCCGTACACAACATCGTCTGTCTCGGATGCCACATGCTGCTTCCCGCACAGTACGTCAATGAAGTCAGACTCTCCACCAACAGCGAGGACGAGGATGACGAGATCAAGTTCTGCCCGTACTGCAGCCGTGTCCTCTTCTATGAAGACAGCGACGAGTATCTGGATCTTGAGAACGAGAATGCCAAGCATACTGCTTCCGATGATAAGGAAGAGGAAGAGGTCGAAGGCGCAGAGGGCGGCGAGTTCATGGGCGCTTCGGACTTCGATCTGGACAACATCTGATTGTAGAATCGGAGGTCCTTCAAGCAATCGCTCGGGCGGCTTGACCGCCTGAGAGGAAAGTCCGAGCTCCAAAGGACATGACGCCGGATAACGCCCGGGAGCCGTAAGGCTACAGAGAGTGCAACAGAAAGAATACCGCCTCGGAAGGGGTAAGGGTGAAATGGTGGGGTAAGAGCCCACCGGTCTTCCAGTAATGGAAGGCGCATGGTAAACCTCGTCAGGAGCAAGGTCAAGAAGCGTGTGGATTGTCCGTCCGATACACGCGGGTAGGCTGCTTGAGACTGTCGGTAACGGCAGTCCTAGATAGATGATTGCATAAACAGAACTCGGCTTATGAAGGGCCTTCTATATTACATATTACGGGAGGGAAAGCAATGAGAAGACTTAGGCTTGTTGCTGTCCCTCTTTTTCTTTTTGCTCTGATCATTACATTTGCCTCATGTTCCAATATCCAGAAACTCTATGACAAGGGCAACTACCGTCAGGTCGTGGAGAAGGTGGAGAAGATGAGTTCCCCGTCGCAGAGCGATCTGCTCCTGCAGGCGAGGTCTTTCATCAATCTGGGGCAGGAGGAGAAGGCTCTTGAAAGCGTCCTCATTTATCTGCTGTCCGATGACGGCAAGGATCCGCAAGGAAGGGAATTCGCCGTTTCGATTTTCCTCGATACCAATACGTCGGACCGTATTGCCACGATGGTACTGGATGCGGATGACGGACTCAGGGCAAGGATGACCCTTTACAGGGCCTATGTCGATCAGGGCGATTATGAAAACGCCGAAATCATGCTCAAGAAGCTTTCGACGGAACTGGATTTCGTCCAGTATGTAACACTGATTCTGGAAGCTCCCGTTTCCGATGAGCGCATCCTCGATGTTTTCACTGCCTGGTATTCCGGAATAGAGGAGTCGGAGCTGAACAGCTATTTGACTCTGCTTTCGAGGTTTTCCTCTGAAGTAACAATTACTGAGGCAGTTGCAAAGAAATTCCTTTCGCTTACGGATGTACTGATGATGAACGAGTACTACGGTTCGGACAATATCTGCCTGTCGACCATACTGAAAATCAAGGGCAACATCCTCGAAAGCCTGTTCGACAAGGTAAATGCCCGCATCTACTGGACCCAGGCCTACAGGCTCAATCCGGATGACGAGGAGCTCAGGAAGAAGATTCAATGACTACAGATGCTTTTGGACGTATACAGGATCTGGAGAAATGCCTCGGGAACGGTTTCCTTGAGATAGAGAATCCTGCAAGATATCTTGGAAGCGAATTCATACATAACCGCAAGCATTATGCCGACGGCTATGTCCGTTGTGCCATGTGCTTTCCGGATCTGTATGAGATCGGTATGGCCAACAATGCCATCCGTATTCTCTATGACATCATCAACCGCACCGAGGGTGCATTCTGCGACAGGGTCTTTGCCGTGGCCCCGGACTTCGAGGCCATGCTCAGGCAGAAGGATATCCCGCTGTATACCCTGCAGGAGCATTTCCCTCTGAATCAGCTGGACTATCTGGGGATTTCCATCGGTTATGAGCTCTGTGCGACAAACATCCTGCAGGTCCTTGAGCTCGGGCATATCGCAATTGACAAGTCAAAGAGAAAGGAAACCGATCCTGTTGTCTTTGCCGGAGGTCCTGCCTCCACGAATCCGCTTCCGTTTGCTGAGTTCGTGGATTTCGTCCACATCGGCGAGGCCGAACCCGATCTTTCGAATATCATTAAGACCATCGGAAAGTACAAAACGAGAAGCGAAAGGATCGAAGCCCTCAAACAGTTCCCGTGCCTCTGGTATCCGGGAAGGAAACTGGCAAGCAGGGCAGTGGATACGACTTTCGGAACTGAGAACGAGCATCCCAGGCTCGAGCACTTTGCAATCGCCAGCTTCGAGACAGCTCAGGACCACGGTGTAGTCGAGATAATGCGCGGCTGTCCCAACGGCTGCCGGTTCTGCCATGCAGGACAGTACTACAAGCCTTTCCGGCAGAGGACACTCGATACGGTCTACGATCTGGTGGACCAGAACGTCGAACAGGCAGGCTACAGGGAGATAACGCTTTCATCCCTTTCATCAGGCGACTATCCGGGACTGGATAAGCTCATCAAGGCTCTGAACGATAACTACAAGGAGCGCAACATATCGTTCTCGCTCCCGTCGCTCAGGGTCAATACGTTCGGTCTCAATATACTGGAACAGCTTTCGGAGGTCAGAAAGAGCGGCCTTACATTCGCCATAGAGACTCCGCTTCTGGAAAACCAGAGATCCAACAACAAGGAAGTCCGGCTTGAGAACATCATCCCTATAATTCAGGAAGCAAAAAGCAGGGGATGGAAGCTCGCGAAGTTCTACTTCATGGTAGGTCTTCCTTTCGTGGATGTGGAGACCGAAGAAAAGAGCCTGGTTGATTTCCTTGTCGCCATCCGCAACGCTACCAAGATCAACATGAACATCAACATCGGCACCTTCATCCCGAAGGCGCATACGCCTTACCAGTGGGTCCGGCAGATGAGCATGGAGCAGAGCGCCGAGCACCTCAGAAGAATAAAGAGGGCTCTCATGGCCGCAATTCCGGGCATAAAGGTATCGTACCATGAGCCTTCGATATCGTTTTTGGAAGGCCTGCTTTCCCGTGGAGGTTATGAGTGTTCGGCCCTGATCCGCAAGGCCTATGAGCTCGGATGCCGCCTGGATGCGTGGGATGAGTATATCAAGTGGGATCTCTGGCTGCAGGCCATCGAAGAGCTGAAATACGATACTGAGCCGAAAGAGTGGGGTCTTGATGACGATCTTCCGTGGGATAGCGTGACCATGAATGTCTCCAAGGCCTATCTGAAGCGCGAATACGAGAAGGCGCGTGACCATCAGCTTACAGGAAACTGCAGTTCCGAATGCGACCATAGATGCGGCGTGTGCAACAAGTATACGGAAGTGGTGAAGGCCGAGAACGAGGATTTCGCCGTAAAGAAGCAAAAGCGAGCCATTCCGCCTCTTTCAGAGTATGTCCAGACTGTCTTCACATATGAGAAAACGGGTAGGGCAATATACAATTCCCATATAGCCGTCATGCGTCAGTTCGAGATGGCATTCCAGCGCTCCGGATTGGATGTTCTTTTTACACAAGGATTTAATCCAAAGCCCAAGCTTGAGTTCCTCAACCCGATAACCATGGGAGTTCACGGTGAGAACGAGCTTCTCCTGTGTGAGCTGCCTTCGAGCCAGCTCAATGAATCCACTATCGGACGGCTCAACGATGCCCTTGCAGAAGGCTACAACATCAAGGCCATGAAGGTGCTTCCTGTTGCAAAGAGCGGCAAGAAGATATCGCTTGCAAGCAAGATGAAAGGCTGTCTGTATGAGATTTCAGAGGTATCGGATCCTCAGGTCCTTGAAATACTTAAGTCCAGACTTGGAGCTGAAGAAAATGGATATAATGTTTCAGAAGTATCCGACGGCGTATTCAGCGTGAGGATAGAGGGTGATAGGAACATCTTCAAGACTGTATTCAGTCCTGAAATCAGCAAGTTCCATATTGCAGGCAGCTGCCATATGGTCAGGAAGCAGATTTTCATGGAGGAACTATGATCGATTATAAGCTCCAAAAGTCGGATGATGTTGCAAAGGACATGGAGAATCTGTATGACATCGTCACATGCCTGCGCGACCCCAAGGACGGTTGTCCGTGGGACAAGGAGCAGATGCCCCGTGATATCATCCGCAGCATGCAGGGAGAGATCTATGAATATATAGATGCCCTGAATGACGATGACAAACCTCATCAGAGCGAGGAGCTCGGCGATGTGTTCCTGAATCTTTTCCTGCTGGGCAAGATCCATGACCAGAACGGAGATTTCAGTCTGGCTGAATGTCTCAACGATGCTTGCGAGAAATATATAAGGCGTCATCCTCATGTATTTGCAGATGTTGATGTAAAAGACACCAAGGAAGTTCTGGAGAACTGGAACCGGATCAAGAAAGACGTCGAAGGCAGAAAACAGAATGATGAGGATTTCTTCGACAATATCTCCAAGAGCGCTCCGGAGCTCGAGAGATGCTACGGTATTTCCAAGAAAGCCGCCAAGGTAGGTTTCGACTGGCCTGATATCGACGGAGTCTATGATAAGGTCACCGAGGAGTTCAACGAGGTCAAGGAAGCCAGGACCGAAGCAGAGACAATGGATGAGCTCGGGGATCTGCTTTTCATTGTCGTCAATCTCTGCAGGTTCAAGCATGTCAAACCTACGGACGCTCTGAACTATGCGAACAACAAATTCAGCAAACGGTTCAATATACTCGTAGGAGAAATGAAGGAAAAAGGCCTGGATTTCGAAGATCTGACTCCCGAGATGTGGGATGAGCTTTGGAAACATGCAAAGGCCCAAGTCCATTGATTATCTATGAAACCACTTCTAGAATTTAACAGAATATACATTATATCCAATTTTGATAAATATCCGCACCCTTTTGTGATTTGGAGATAACTTATGACAATACAAAGACCTGACTACAGCAATTCGATCGTGAACCTCACCTGTTCAGTCCTTAAATACTACAATGTCTCTGATATACGGCATGATACTCTGCCTGAGATAGATAAGTTTCTTCATCAGCGAAACCCGAGGAATGTTGTGATTCTGCTTTTCGATGCCATGGGTATTTCGATTCTTAAGAGACATCTTAAAGAGTCTTCCTTTACACGTCAGCATGTCGTCAGGTCATTGTCTTCGACATTTCCTCCCACAACCGTTGCAGCTACTACTGCAGTCAATTCCGGCCTGACGCCGCTTGAGACCGGCTGGCTTGGCTGGATCACTTATTTCAGGGAAATAGATGACAATATCATAACGTTCTTCAACACGCTTCAGAGTGACGAAGATAAGCAGGCAGCACCCGAGCACCTCACCTACTCCCATATCCCGTACAAGACCCTGTCCATGCAGGTCCGCGAGGCGAATCCAGATGTCAAGTGCATAGCGGTAGCGCCGTTCAGAACCCATCCTATGGATCCTACGATCATTACCAAATCCGTTCGTGAGAACATGGACAGTATCCTAAACCTCACCAGGGAAGCCGGAAGACATCTGATCTACGGCTACTGGCATGAGCCGGACCATACCATGCACGATCTTGGTGTCGATGACCCGCGGATCACCCCTATCGTCCTGGATATCGATACAAACATGCAGTACCTTCATGACAATATCAACAAAGACGATACCGTCGTGTTCGCCATCGCAGACCATAGCCAGATAAATGCAAAGTGGTTCTGTCTCTGCGATTATCCGGATATCCAGGCCCTGCTGAAGCACCCTCATTCCATTGAAGGAAGATGTGCAGGCTTCATGGTAAAGGACGGAAAGAAAGAAGAATTCAGAAAGCTATTCAAGAAGTACTTCGGCGAACACTTCATGCTCATGGAACACGAGGAATTCCTTCAGAGCGGTCTTCTGGGTACAGGAGTCCCCCACCCCCGTACGGACGGTTTCGTGGGCGATTTCGTGGCTGTTGCGACCGATGAATACTGCATAGGCGAAACCCATGAGGATGCCGAGATGATAGGAATCCATGCGGGTCTCACAAAAGAGGAAATGGAAGTTCCTTTGATTGTATTCTGACTACTCTACTCTTATGTAGCCGACATTGGAGAGGCTTGACCAGTATAGGTTGCTGTACTGGCTGCTCTGCACGCTGATTGCTGCGTATATTCTTATGCAATCTGAAGATGAGAGAACGATTTCGTGGTTGATAGAAATCGGTACATCCTGCTTCACTCCATCAATGAACATCCAGATGTCCTCATCGATTATCTCGAATCTGATGACATTCGTAAAATCACCTTCCGTGCTCATCGGATGGGTATATACGGGTGCGGCCACAGGAACGTTGTCAAGCTCGAATGCATATACGTTGCCGGTCTCTCCGCCGGTTGTCGTAATCGCATACAGAGGTGTGTCATGCTCCGGGGAAACGACGATCCCGTCATAGGTGGATACCTTATAGGTGGAAGAGAACTTCGAAGTGATCTTGCTGTCTTCAGAGGATGTTACGTCACCTATGTAATAAAGCAGAAGCAATCCGACCTTGCCCGTATCCCCTACGCCATCGCCCTTGTATGATACCGTGAAGGATGCCGGATCGGTGGAGCTCCTGGTGAAAGTTACAGTGGGAACCAGGTATGTGGGGATTCCGCAGGAAGCGATAAGGCATAAAAAAACAGACGCCGCCACCAATATGATAATCGATGTACGACGCCTGCTTTTCATGTAAGGCTCCGTTTAGAGTACGCTGGCGAGATTCTGTGCAAGCTTTCCGTACTCAGATTTGGGATAGTAGTCTGCAACCTGTGCAAACGTGGCCTGAGCCAGCTGGATGTTATCCATCTGGTAGTAGATTCTGGCAACGTTGAAAAGAGCCTTGGGAGCGCTTCCGCTCTCAGGATAATCGTTGTAGATCTGGTTGTAGAGCTCAAGAGCCCTGCTTGTGTTTCCCTGTGCATCTGCGCAGGCTGCTGCATTGGCAAGAGCCTCTGAAGCAAGGTAGATGTCCTTGTTCAGGTTGTAGGCCTGCTCGAATGCGCTCTGTGCATTTGCATAATCATCCTGGTGGTAGTATGCAAGACCGAGAAGGTATGCAGACTTCACTGAAGGATAGGAACCGCCCTTGATGTTTGCCTTGAGATCAGCAACAAGAGCTGTCCAGTCGGGAGTCTCCTGACCGAGGACTTCTGCATATCTGTTCTCGAGTTCGGCAACCTTGAGCTGAGCCTTATCCCTGGCATTGGCTGAGATATTCAGTGCAACAATAGCTGCAACGATACCGACAACCAGCACAGCCAGAATGATAATGACTAGTATCTTGTTTTTCTGGAAGAAGTTTGAAACAGAACCGATGAGTTTCTCCTCTGTGGTCTGCTTCTCTTCCTGAAGGTTCTTCTTGGCCATCTTTACTTCTCCTCACGTGAAGAGATGAGATCAGCCAGAGTGACTGTATCGTCGTCATCCGAATTTGCCATGTACTTTGCAACCTCAGACTGCTGGTCGCGTCTCTTCATCTCTCTGATGGAGAGGCCGAGCTTCTGCTTCTGGGTATCTACGTCCATGACCATTGCGGTGATCTGATCGCCGACATTGAATCTCTTGAGAACCTCGTCAGTGTACTCCTCATCCGGTCCGACAAGCTGGAACTTGGGAATCAGACCCTCGATCTCGCCGAGAACCTTCACGAATACGCCGAAGTCAGTTACGTTGGAAACTGTTCCGGAGATTGTGGAATACTTGGGATACTGATGTCTCAGTGTCTGCCAGGGGTTGCTCTCGAGCTGCTTGACGCCGAGTCTGATTCTGCGGTTCTCCGGCTCAACCTTTGTGACTGTGACGTCGATGGTATCGCCTTCCTTGCAGAATGAAGACATGTTCTTGACCTTCTTTGTCCAGGAAACATCGTCAACATGGAGGAAGCCGTCGATTCCCTCTTCGAGGTTCACGAATGCACCGCTGTTGGTGATCTTGACTACAGGTCTTGAAAGAGCTGTTCCGACAGGATATCTCTCAGCAATTGTATCCCAGGGGTTGTCCTGGAGCTGCTTGATTCCGAGGGAGACTCTCTTCTTCTCGAGGTCATAACCGAGGATCTTGCACTGGACGACATCACCGATGGAAAGGACATCCTTCGGATTGTTGACTCTCTTGGTCCAGCTGAGCTCGGAAATGTGGGCAAGACCTTCGATGCCGGGAGCGATCTCGATGAAGGCACCGAATGTTGTCATCTTGGTGACAGGAGCTGTCACGACATCGCCGACATGGAAGTTGTCCTCGAATGTTGTCCAGGGATCCTGCTGCATGTGCTTGAGTGAAAGGTTGATCTTCTTTGTCTCGGGATCGATGTTGATGAGCCTGAGCTGGATCTTCTCACCCTTCTTGACGAAATCGCGCGGGCGGCTTACGTGACCCCAGGACATGTCGTTGAGGTGCAGAAGTCCGTCGAATCCGCCGAGGTCGATGAATGCGCCGAATGATGTGAATGACTTCACGACACCTTCGACGACGTCGCCGATCTTGACTGTGGAGAAGAACTTCTCCTTGTTTTCCTTGATTCTTCTCTCAAGGTAATCACGTCTGGAAACAACGCTCTTGAGCTTGCTTCCGCCGTGGAACTTTTCAATGATGAAATAATCAGAGATGCCCAGAAGGGACTCGGGATTCTCTGTTCTTGTGATGTCAGCTTTTGAAAGCGGGCAGAAACCGTAGAAGTCGGATCCGAGATCCACTTCAAATCCACCATTGATGACCTTGACGAACTTGCCCTCTACGGGAGTCTTGTCGTCAGCGGCTTTCTTGAGCTCTTCGCCTCTGGCCTTAACGTCTGCCTTCTTCTTGGAAATGATGACCTGACCACCCTTTCCTTCCTTGTTGACAATCAGAACGGTGACGGGATCGCCGATTGCGGGGACCTCATCGAACTCCTCCAACGGGAGTCTTCCCTCTGACTTGTAACCGACATCAACAAACACTGTCTCGTTATTGACCTGAACAACAGTACCGGTAACGAGCTGACCGTCCTCGATTCCATCAAGAGATTTAAGATACTCCTCCTGCATCATGCTCTGCATGCTGGTATCTTTTACTTCGTTTTCTCTTTCTTCAGACATTTTTTTCTCCTGATCCTGAAATATTCTCTGCCACCCTAGGCAATTTGGCCTTTAATGGCTTTTACAACTTTGTCACAAACTTCTGTTATGGTCAAGTATGATGTATCTATATATATGGCATCCGATGCAATTTTAAGGCCTCCGACGGGTTTATTTCGGTCGATATGGTCCCTTTCGTTGATCTCTGCAAGGACTTTGTCGTAGGGCATGGCCTCCGGATTCTGATCGAATCGTCTTTTCGCCCTGACTTCAGGCTCCGCATCGAAGAAGAATTTGTGCTCTGCATCGGGGAACACGACGGTGGTCATGTCCCTGCCTTCGGCTATGATGTCAAGCTTCTTTGTGAGTGCGTGGATGTTCTCGTTGACGATGGCCCTGACTTCGGGAATCACGGAAATCTTGGATGCCCAGAGGTCGATTGCAGGAGTATGGAGTTCATCCTCGACATCCTCTCCGTCAAGATAGAAATGACCGTCGCGGACATCGAAATCGGCTTCTTTTGCAGCTTTGATGCAAAGGTCCTTATCCGTAGGATCAATACCCTGATGAAGAACCCTGTAAGTAACTCCCCTGTAGAAGTTTCCCGAGTTGAGATAGTAGAGGCCGAGCTTCTGTCCTACCATCTTTGCGATTGAGCTCTTTCCTACTCCGGCAGGTCCGTCGATTGCAACTATCATCACTTCCCCCTCTTCAGGCTCTGTATCTCGGCCTTCGTCATTCTCCTGTAGTGTCCGCTCTGGAGGTCCCCAAGATGGACATCCCCTATCCTGATTCTCGTGAGCTTCTTTACCTGGTATCCGAGGATGTCGAAAAGGTTGCGGATCTCACGGTTCTTGCCTTCCGTGAGCACAACGGATACCTCGCGCTTGCCGAGAAGATTGTATGACTTTATCTTATAAGGTTTTACAAGACCTCTGTAGGCATCGTCCATATCCTTCTTCAGGATGTCCAGATCAGTCTTCACGATGTATTCCTTCTCGGTCTCCGAGGACGGATGCATCACGGTGTTCGCGAAGTCCCCGTCATTGGTGAAGATGATGAGCCCCTGGGAGTCCTTGTCCAGGCGTCCGACGTTGAAAAGGAGATTGCGGTCCGGAATATCGATGAGATCGCGTGCATAGGCGGTCTCATTGGGGTCGTAGTTGGTGCAAACATAGCCTCTGGGCTTGTTGAGCACGAAGTAATAGCTCTGCTCCGAGGGTTCTGCGAGTGTGGCATCGACATAGACGATATCATTCTCGTTGACCTTAGTGCCGAGTTCCGTGACGACCTTGTTGTTGACCATGACGCGGCCTTCTGTGATCAGTGTTTCACAGCTGCGTCTGGAGCCTGCGCCGCACTTGACCAGATAGCTCTGGAGCCTGATGGGATATTCAATTTTCATCTTCTTCCTTCTCGAATCTCTGTCTGTCAATCTCTGAAAGCTTCGGCAATGAGCTTATCGAGTCCAATTTGAATGTATACAGGAATTTACGTGTGGTTCCGTAGAGGCATGGATGGCCCTGGATATCCTTTCTTCCCACGACCTTGATGAAGTCGCGTTCACGCAGGATCCTGATGATGGAATCTGAAACTACGCCGCGGATCTTCGTGATCTCGCTCCTGGTGACAGGCTGCTGGTATGCGACTATGGCCAGTGTCTCCAGAGCGGCCTTCGACAGGCGCTTGTCTATCTTCTTGCCGTAGCATGCCCTGAGCTTGTCATTCAGGCTCGATACAGGCACGAAGCTGTAGGTCTCTGAATTCTCGACCAGCGCAAGGCCGTGTTCATCCGTATAGTAAGCCTCCTCGATCTCCGTGAGGGCCTTGTTCACTTCCTTGTCCGAAAGGCCAGTCATCTTGCCAAGTCTCTCGATTGAAAGCGGCTCGTTTTCAAGATAGAGGATTGCTTCGATTAATCTTGCATTTTCAGTGAGAGTCATTTCCTTCGATTATAGTGAGAAAACGGCTCTTTTACAATGCGTTCTCCAATGTCCGGGCATAGACCGCGGCGGCATATACCGCAGCCTTGATATCCGGAAGGAAATGCGGGGAATGAAGAGACTCGGTACACCCTGCTCCCACATGGCAGAAACATCCGCTGCACTCATCCACGAAGAATCCGAAATCCTCGGTTACCATTGTCGGTTCGGAAAGAACCGTAACATTTGCATCTCCGAGAACCTGTCTGGCGCTCTTCTCCATCAGTGCGGTCTCTGCATCGGTGTTGACAACTCCATCATAGGAGCCGGTGATGATAATCTCAGCGCTCGTTCCGTATTCGGCGCAGGCCCCATCGATGACTGACTTGAATTTATCGGCCATCTCGGTCTTGTCGTCTTTTCCCAGAGTCCTGATAACACCTTCGATCACAGCCTCGCCGGGGATGATGTTGCAGGCAGTACCTGCATTGAGGGTTCCTGTGGAAATGACGGCCTTGTCGCCGGATGAAGGATAAATGGTTTTGAGTCCGAGAATTGCCTTTGCCGCGGTAAGAAGAGCATCAGCGCCCTTCTCCGGTGTTGCTCCATGGCAGGATCTGCCTCTGAAAATGACCTTGAAGATGCTGGAAGCGGCATAGAACTTGCCGTATTTGATTCCTATGGTACCTACGGGAAGGTCCGGCGCTACATGGCCGCCGAAAACGGCCTTCACTCCTTCGAGAGCACCTGCATCGATCATTCTCTGTGCACCGCCTGAAATCTCTTCGTTAGGCTGGAACAGGAAAACGACGTCACCCTTCAGCTCATTGCGCCTCTGTGAAAGGAGCCTGGCAGCTCCGAGTGCAGCCGTCATGTGGATGTCATGTCCGCAGGCATGCATAATCCCCTTGTTCTCCGATTCGAAGGAGCAGCCTGTGGCTTCGGTTACAGGAAGGGCATCCATATCGGCTCTGAGCGCTACCCTGTCTCCGGGTTTCCCTCCATGGAGAACGGCCACCAGAGCCGTGTCCAGAATCCGTTTGACATCCAGTCCAAGGGCCTTCAGTTCACCCTCGAGATACGAACTGGTGAAGTACTCGTTGTTGCCGAGTTCAGGGTGCCTGTGAAGCGTCTCGCGAACTGTATTGAGGTATGGTTCAATTTCAAATGCTGCAGAGAGATATCCGTTCATTTGCCCTCCAGCTTACGTATGAATGATTCAAGCCTGTCAAGACCTTTTCTGAGTTCGGAATCCGAGTAGCAGTATGTGAGTCTGATATGATCGTCGGAGCCGAAGCAGACGCCGGGAGTTGCGGCAAGGCCGGCCTCCTCTATCATTTTTCTGCAGAATGTCGAAGAGTCAAGTCCGAACTTCCTGATGGACGGGAACATGTAAAAGGCACCTTCCGGTTCGGGAACATCAAGACCCATTGCCCTGAGCCTGGAAAGCATGTAGGCACGCCTTCTGCGGTAGGTTTCCCTGAGATCCGCCGGGTCATAATCCAGAGCAGTGACGGCTGCCTTCTGGAATGGCGCCGGCGTTGAGACGACCGTGAACTGATGCACAAGCTCCAGTCGTTCCTTTATTTCCGTAGGAGCAATGAGATAACCCATTCTCCAACCCGTCATTGCATAAGGTTTCGAATAGCTCTGAACAAGAATCGTCCTATCACGTGCATCCTCGAATTCCGTAAAGCTATGATAGTTGTCCGTATAGATCAGCTGATTATATACATCGTCGCAGATTACGAACAGATTCCTCTCCTTAGCCAAAAGGCGTACGGTATTCAGGCTTTCTATGTCCAGAACGGTTCCCGTGGGATTGTTCGGGCTGTTGAGAACGATTGCCTTTGTCCTTTGCGAAACAAGTGATTCCAGTGCGGATTTCCTTATCTGGAAACCGGTTACCGAGGTATCGAGCTTCACTGCCTTAGCCCTGCAGAGTTTGACGATCTCCTCATAGAGCACGAAGGCAGGGGTCGGAATGATTACCTCGTCATCGGGATTCAGGACTCCGAAAAGAGACACGAACAGGGCTTCCGTGGCACCTGATGTGACGATGACCTGACCTTCAGAACATCTGAATCCGTGACGGTCGGTCTCGAAGGAGGCGATCTTCTCCCTCAAGGCCCTGAGTCCGTTGTTCTCGATGTAGTGTGTTTCTCCATTGTCCAGAGAGATCTTTGCCTGATTGCGGATCGGCTCCGGAGTATCGAAATCAGGCTCTCCGAGAGTCAGCGAGATGCATCCGGGAGTCTGCTTCGCAAGCTTTGCGAACTCCCTGATCGCACTTCTCCTGAGGTCGAAGACAGCCGAATTCATTCTCTCACGCATCATAGGAAAAATCCTCATCCACATCGAAGGTGGCAAACAGGTCATCAAGGCATTCCGATCGTCTTATGAGGCGCACATCTCCTATGGGAGAAAGAAGAAGCTCCCCGCAACGCATGAAGCCGTTGTAGTTGTAGCCCATGGATCTTCCATGGGCTCCCGCATCATGTATCACAAGTATATCACCGAGCTGTGCCATAGGAAGGACTCTGTCGATGGCGAACTTGTCGTTGTTCTCGCAAAGCGATCCGCAGACGTCTACCTTCAGTTCATTGCCCTCTTTTCCGAGTATCGTTATGTGATGGTATGCCCCGTACATTGCAGGCCTCATGAGGTCGCAGGCAGTGGCATCCACTCCGACATACTCCTTGTAGATGTGCTTGAAACCACGCACTGAAGTCACAAGATAGCCGTGAGGTCCGGTCACGAAGCGTCCCAGCTCGGTATAGATCGATAGTTCCAGTCCCTTTGCGGCAATGATGTTGTCATAGACCTCATGAACAGCAGCCCCTATGGCTTCAATGTCCACGGGTTGCTGTTCGGGTCTGTAAGGAATTCCTATTCCGCCTCCGAAATCGGCGATTTCTATCTCGATGCCAAGGGTGTCCCTGACTTCCACCACAATATTGAACATCATTTCTGCCAAGGTAGGATAATAAGAGGCATCAAGACTGCATGAGGCTGCCATGCAGTGAAGTCCGAAGTGTTTCACACCCTTCTCTTTCAGAATACTGTAGGCCTCAAGCAGTTGCTCCTTTGTCATTCCGTATTTGGAATCGGCCTGACTTCCCATTATGGCGCTGGTAGCGTTCTTTCCCCGGATCTCGAACTTGCCCGGGTTATATCTCAGGCATACGGTGTCAGGAATTCCCGCTGCACGCTCGAGATTATCGATCTGGGTAATATCGTCGAGATTTACGATCGCACCGATGCTTACAGCCTTCCGGTAAGCCTCATCGGATGTTTCGTTGGATGTGAACATCACCTTGCGACCTCCGAGGCCGCAGGCGGCGCTCAGGACAAGCTCAGAGACGGATGCGCAGTCCGTACCGCAGCCCATCGAGGCAAGAAGCCTCAGGATTGCAGGCGTGGGAGTGGCCTTGACCGCAAAGCATTCCGTAAAACCTTTGTTCCAGGAAAAAGCCTTCTGAACAGCAGAAACAGTGTTTCGGATTCCTGCCTCGTCATAGACGTAGAACGGCGTTCCGTATCTGGAACGCCACTGTTGAGCTTGCTTCAGTGAAAACGGTATTGTCTTCTGCAATTTGTTCTCCATCAAAGAGTTCTCAGGCCTGCTTCAAGGGCGGACTTTGAGTTTGTCTTCTCATCGCGAGCCTTGATGACTTTGGCAGGACAGCCTGCGACTACCATGTTGTCCGGAACATCCTCGATCACGACTGCACCTGCGGCAACGACACAGTTTCGTCCAACCTGAACGCCCTCGATCACAACGGCATTGGCTCCTACCAGGGTTCCGTCACCTATTCTGACCGGATCTGCACTTGCCGGCTCTATTACGCCTGCAAGGACCGCTCCTGCACCGATATGGCAGTTCTTTCCGACGGTTGCCCTGCCTCCGAGGACTGCTCCCATATCGATCATGGTGCCCTCTCCGATTACGGCTCCGATGTTGATTATGGCACCCATCATGATGACAGCCCTGTCACCTATTTCGACCTGCTCTCGGATGATCGCACCGGGCTCGATGCGCGCATTGATGTTCTTCTTGTCCAGCATCGGGATGGCTGAATTGCGGCAGTCGTTCTCGATGACAATGTCCTCGATTCTGTCGCAGTTTGCCTTCAGAACCGGCTCAAGGTCCTTCCAGTCTCCGAAAACGATCTTGTCGGCTACGCCGAAGACCTTGGCCTTGCCGTAATCTATAGGCTGCTTTTCCCTGACATAGAGCTTTACCGGAGTCTTTTTCTCCGCAGTAGCGATATAGTTGATTATCTCCTGTGCATTCATGCCATCAAATCCTTCATGTTGTAGAGTCCAGGTTTCTTGCCGATGAGAAAGGCCGCTGCCTTCAGGGCTCCTTCTGCAAAGAGAGTGCGGTTGTGAGCCTCATGTACCAGTGTAAGGGTTTCGGACCCTGTGGAGATATAGATTTCGTGTCTTCCGAAATAGTTGCCCATTCTCAGTGAATGGATTCCTATCTCTTCCTTGGTTCTCTTTCCGTTATCGGGACGTCCGATATTATATACCGCAGAAGGACGAGCCTCCTTTATGGAGTTGGCCAAAAGCAGTGCCGTTCCGCTCGGAACATCCACCTTCCTGTTGTGATGGGTCTCTACGATTTCGATATCCGCATCAGGAAAGGCCGCTGCAGCCTTTTTCGCGATGTTGGCAAGTACGGCTACCCCTACGCTCATGTTCGCACTGTAGAACACGGGAATGCTCTGTGAAGCCTTTTCTATGATTGCCTTCTCTTCCGCCGTATGGCCTGTCGTGGCCACTACGACAGGAATCTTTCTGCTGATGCAGTAATCCAGAAGGTCCTTGACTCCTGTATGGAAGGAGAAGTCCACGACTACGTCGGATTCAGCTTTGCAGGAATTGAAACTCCTGAAAAGCTCCGCTGTCTCTGTCTCGACATCCGGACTGACTCCGCCTGCAAAGGTCGAGCCTTCATATCTTGACTGCACGAGTGAGTATACGATCTGCCCCATATGGCCTGTTATGCCATGAACAAGTACTCTCATCGGTCCTCCGTTCAGCCGATAAGGCCGTGGTATCTCATCAGCTGCAGGAGATTTGCCTCATGCTCGCTCTCCATTTCGGTAAGCGGAAGCCTGAGGATGTTCTTTCCGAAGCCCATTGCGGAGACCGCTGCCTTTGCGGGAATCGGGTTGACCTCGCAGAACAGCGCGTTGATAAGAGGAATGAGGTCCATCTGCATCTTTGCGCTCTCCTTCACCTTGCCGTCAAAGTAGAGATGGCACATGCGACTTGTCTCTGCAGGCATGATGTTTGAGAGAACCGAGATGACGCCCTGTCCTCCGACGGAAAGCATCGGTACTATCTGGTCATCGTTTCCGCTGTAGATATCCAGCCTGTCGCCTACGAGGGCGGCTGTCTCGACAATCTTGGAGATATTGCCGTTGGCTTCCTTGATTGCCACGATCCTGTCGTGCCGTGCAAGCTCGACGTATGTCCTGGGCTCGATGTTGACACCGGTTCTGGAAGGAACGTTGTACACGATCAGGGGTTTGTCGGTGGCATCTGCGATGGAATAGTACATTTTCACAAGGCCCTTCTGGGTTGCCTTGTTGTAGTAAGGAGTCACGACAAGAAGGCCGTCAACTCCGACCGAACAGGCATACTGGGAGAGCTCGATTGCATAGGGAGTCTCGTTGGAACCTGTTCCGGCAATGACGGGAACCCTGTGGTTGACCTTCTCGACTGCATACTTGATAACTGCCTTGTGCTCTGCGTCAGAGAGCGTCGAGCCCTCTCCGCTTGTTCCGGCGATGACAAGAGCATCTATGCCCTTCTCTATCTGCCAGTCGATGAGACGTCCGAAACTTTCGTAATCGACTCCGTTCTCTGTAAACGGTGTTACCAGTGCCGTGGCAGCTCCACGGAAGATGGGTTCTTTTCCTTTCATCTTGATCTCCCTTTACTGCACGAAAACAAAAAGGCCAGCGCTCATGCGTTGGCCTGGTTCATGTCTCTCAAAAGAAGCATTAATACATAGCTCTCCGCATAAGCGACAGTCGTGCAGATCTTATCTGTCCGACCAAGGGAGGTTCGCAGGGCCTCTCTTTCGGCGGCATCCCCTTTCACTTTGGCAACGCCCCTGCAAGGGCTTTGGCACCGAAGCTACTCTTGTCAGCCGCGCCTCTATCATTTAGTGCAATATGTTGTCTGTACTTAAGCACAATTGTTTCTGTGTGTCAATACGATATCAGTTCTGATCATCCGTTGAGGACTCTTTGTCTTCCTCCTCCATGATCGAGAAATCATCCTCATCCTCGAGATGGTTCTCCTTGATTTCATCATAATCCGCATCATAGTCATCAGCGAGGTTCGGGTTCCAGTCGACGGGACGTTTGGTTATGGTCATATCACCAAAAAGCTCCGGCTGGTCTACCAGAATCATCTTGTCCTTTACGGCTTCAAGAACGGCTAGGAAGGCGCAGATTACATG
>CAKJZO010000103.1 GCA_918298275.1 Spirochaetota bacterium
CCGTAGTTGACAGAATCAGGCCCGAGGAGTCTCCGAAACCTGAAAAGCCTCACTGGAAACCTGATTCAAACCATCCCTGGCGCAGAGCTGTGGTTTCAAGAAAACGCAAAACAGGTGGAAACTAATTACCTAATAACGACAGGAAAATCTGGTTTTCCACAACCGCCGAACCGGATGCTATAATTGTAAACGGAGGAATCCCGTGAAAAACAATAACCGTTGCCATTTCGCTATCATCGCAATCCTGATTCTGACCGCCCTGCTGTCTTTCTCCTGTTCGACAACAGCAATCAAGACAGAATCCTTCAAGACCTGGGATATCCACACCGAGGCTCAGGCGCAGTTCCTCGCATCCGCAGAATACACAAAGCCCTATCAGTTCGGAGCAAAGGGCGAGGTCGAAATCAGCAGGCCCGTCTCCCCCGTTTTCACATGGAAATACACGGGCGTGAATACCGAAGATATTGAGAGCTCTCTCCTTCTGATTTCAGAGAATGCCGACCTTGCAGATGCAAAACAGTATGAGGTTTCTGCCGGAGACACTTCCTTCACTGTTGCAGACGGCGGAATGAACCTGAAAACAAGCACCCGCTATTTCTGGCAGGTCCGGGCAACGATGAAAGACGGAACCGTATACGAAAGCCCCGTCTCGAGCTTCACAACAACCGGCGGGATAAGAAACCTGGGCGTAGACGGAGTTATCAATTTCAGAGACCTTGGCGGATACAGAACTGTAGACGGAGGAGTTGTAAAACAGGGACTTCTGTACAGAAGCGGACGTTTCAACGAGAAATTCGAGAAGACTCTGATGATTACGGAAACGGGTCTTCAGCAGATCCGTGACCTCGGAATCAGAACAGATATAGACCTTCGCGGAGACAAAAGCAGCGACCTTCAGGATGTGGTCTACGCAAACGGCTACCTGACTGACGGAAGCGAAACAATGGCCAGCCCTCTGGGAAATGATGTGAATTATGTTTTCATTCCGGTAATCTGGGACACTTCCCTTCTTGTTTCACCGTCCTGCGCCACAATGATGCAGAAGATCTTCGAAGTGCTGAGCAACGAGGAAAACTACCCCGTAGTATTCCACTGCTCAATCGGCACGGACAGAACCGGCCTTGCAGCCTTCCTTATCGGATGCGCACTCGGCCTCTCCGACGAGGACCTGACGAAAGACTACCTCTTCTCCAACTTCGCGGAAATCGGATCCCCGAGGCTTCTTGCGAACTTCAGCACCTCAATCCGCACACTGAAAGACTATGAAGGTGCGACATACGCCCAGAAGGGTCTGGACTATCTTCTGAAAAACGGAGTAACACAAAATCAGATTGATAAGGTGCGGTCTATCCTCTTAACCTATTGATTATTTCTCCAGAAGCAGCATCGAGTCTTCAACCGAGTACAGAACAGTACCGTCCCATTCAACACCGTTCTTCACATATGCCTTGGCATTGAAGAGCTTCAGCCATCTCTTGTAACTGTAGTTCGACTTGTTCCTGTATGTTCCGCTCTCAATTGTTACATAGGAATCCGTAAACATGAGCGTAGTGAAGTTCTGGGTGTTTCCAACAGGCTGGTTGAAGTTGCAGTTTCTGAGTGTCACGCTGCTTCCGCGGACATCTATTCCGCCATCTCCGCTGGCAAGACCGTCGAGAACTATGTTGGTATAGTTCTCTGGATCAGTGGAATCCGGATTGATCTGGAACACATAGCCTCCGGCTACAGATTTGGAGAAGTTTCCGTTCAGGATTGCGAAATTGCTCCCCTTGAACTGTAAGTTGCACCGTGTGGTCTGTCCCTTGTTGGCAATATCGGCAACCACGCTCACACAGCCCTTGAAGCTGTATCCGTCCATATCCAGGACAATTCCTTCCATGTTCAGGACCAACGGGGTTGTTGACGAATAGGAATTCAACCTGATATCTGCACCCAGTCTGATGTTGGTGAATCCGACCTTGATTGCTTCAAGCAATTCATCAACGGTTTCAACCACAAAGAACGCTCCGGTTGCATATTCGGTAATTTTAGTATTTTCCTCTGCGGGACTCCATGTCGGATCATCCAGTTTCGCATAGTACTCTGTCTTGCGTTCGCGGCTGGTCTCATATTCAAGCTTGGTTCCGTCCGTATGAACAACGATGTAGCCTTCCATGTAGTCGCCAAGCACTTTGGTTCCCGCTTTTGCATAGCACTCATACACGGATGCATTCAATGCCACACCGGAAGATGCAACAGCAATCTGCGCATCCACTGCCTGTGCGAACGAATCCAGGATTGATGTTTCCGAGTGTCCGTGGTGGGGTATCTTCAACAGGTCAGCCTTCAATGCACTGCCGTATCTGGAAACCAGACTCGGCAAGCCCGGATTGGTCTTGCTGTTTTCCGTTTCCTTCGTGTACATGTCACCCACAAATAGGGCTTTGATATCCCCATAGGTGAAAAACACGCAGATGGATGAATTGTTGGCTTCCTGGGTGGTGCTAACCTCAGAGGCCGATACCGCGGCAGTTGGATTGATTACATCAAGGCTCACCCCGCCGATCTCAAGATGGTCACCTTCTTTCAGGACTTCCATCGGAATACCCTTCTGGTTGCAGATTTTGGTGATTGCAGTGGTTCCGCCGCTGGTAGTTCCGTTGTAGTAGACCTTGCCTATTGTGAAGTTCGCCGTCAGGCCTTCGGGGTTCACAAGACCCATGTAATGATCCGAATGGGGATGTGAGATCATCACATAGTCCAGATGCGTGACTCCGAGGGCCTTGAGGTTTGCAACCAGCTGGGGAGTATAGCCGTCCTGATTGGCATCTATGAGCATGAGTTTTCCGTTCGGGAATGCAACAAGACAGCTGTCGCCTATCTTCTCTCCCACTCCTTCAACCGGTGTTCCCTCTCCTGCCATGAAGTAGAAATAGAGTGAGTTATGCTCCACTGCATACTGCGCGGCATTGCGGTTCCAGGGAATCAGCCTTTCCTGAACGGTCCGGCTGTCACCATAGAAGATGTCATCAATTCCTATCTGGAAATGATGAGCTTCAGGCCCATCGTCAACAGGTTGTGGTTGCGGTTTGGGTTCGGTGTTACCGGTCTGCTGAGTGCAGGCACAGGCAACAATGAGAAAAGTAAGAAGAAAAATGCAAATCAGACGGAAAAACTTCATATCAGCAAGTACTCCCCTCGAATTGATTCAGATTTAAAAATTCAGCCGGGCACCCCACCCGGCTGAAAGAAAACTAAGATTCGAAAATCACTCCAACACGCGGTTGTCGGTGATTGTAGCTGTGTCTGAGGTGTTGTTGTTACCCTTTGACCAACCGACATAACCGTTGGTGCTTGCTGTACCTGCAGCCTTGGTATAACCTGCAGCAGTGTACTTCGGTTCAACACCACCTGCAGGACCGGTGATGCTTGCACCATTGGCGATTGTGACTGTATCACCGAATGTAAGAGCGAAGACACCCTTCGTTGCACCGGAGATGGTGGTTCCGGCTCCGATTGTCAACGTGTTCGGTCCATAGTTGAGGTAGATATCATAGCCAGCTCCTGCAGCTGTGATAGTAACTGTACCTGTAGTTGTAACGGTGCTCTTGTAATAGGCCTGAATTCCGTGAGTCGGTGATATAACCGTCGTTCCGTTGTTCAAATTCAACACTGTATCTCTTGCATGGATTGCAACCTCTCCGTTTGTAGCCTTGACTGTTGAGTTCGTGACATCAACATAGGCAGAGTAGCTACAAATACCTCTGGTTTTTGTTCCATAGGATTCAATTGTGCTGTCCTTGATGATAAAGGCACCACCACCGAGATAGAGACAGCCATTTGTTGTGATTCCATCGAAAGTTACAGCCTTAGCCTGTTCTGCCTCTGTTGTGTGATCCGCATAGGTCAGAGTCTCCGAGAAGTTAACTGAAATAGCTCTGAGGTAAGTTGCTTCCAATCCTGTAGCAAGCAGAACGCTTCCGTTTTTGATTGTGAATGTGTTTCCGGTTGGTGCAAAGGCCTTGTTTGCAATTCCGGTAATGCTGTGCTCGTTCAGATCGAGAGTAATACCTGTCATGTCGATGCTGAAAGTATGCTCGGCATCACTTCCGTCATAAGTTGTAGCATTCCATGCGAGATCTGCTGTCAACTTGATTGTGTAAGGTGTTCCAGCTTCCCTTTCAATGGCAAATGCAGCAACAAACTCTTCAAACGTAGAAACTTCAAGAGCAAGCTTTGCAACAGGTCTTGTTTCCGTTGCTCCACAAACAGAACAGGTTTTTGTATCTTCACCTTCTGCAAGAACAGTTGCCGGAGTTGTATTCTCCCAATCTCCCCAAGTATGCGCTGCAATGTCTGATTTGACATCATGGCCACATGTTGCAGCATGCCAGTGGTTGCTAGCATCAGATGACCACTCATCTGAATATGTATGACCTGTTGCTTCAATAGGGGTCACGTCTGACTTGCTGGTGCATCTTGAACAGTGGTGGCTCTTCGAACCAGGCTCCGTACATGTAGCCGGTGTATCGATTGTCCATTCCGTAGAATAATCATGACCGAGAGCGGGAATAGCCTCTGTCTTGGTCTCTCCACAAGAACATGTGTATGTCTTCACACCTGCTTTTTCACAAGTGGCTGGAGTTGTTACTTTTCCAGCGTCCCATGTATGCTCATGAGCCGGCTCTTCCTTACATGAAACGAAAGCGCCGATCAGAACTGCAACAAGCAGCAATACAACTAATGTTTTCCTCATTTCTCAATCTCCCTTTATGTTCTGTTGTCTGTGATAGCCGGAGCCTTGCCGTGGCCTGCCCATGCAGAATCGGAAGCTCCTTCCTTATCCATATCTTTTTCGGAATCGGGAATCGGTTTGGCCATTGCAGCGCCAGAAGCATCCTTGAGTGTTGCTCCGGCAGCAATATCAACCATCGATCCTGTTCTCATATAGAACGAAGCATTCCCGCTCTTAGGAGCAAGTGTAAGTGTTGCACCTGCATTTACGGTAATCTTTCCCTGCGTCTCAAGATAAAGCGCGTATGTGCTGGCGCCTGTTGCGGTAACGACTGCAGAGGAGTCAAAGATAAGATTCGGGCACATTGCAGAATACACGCCGAACTTTCCCTTGAAGCTGCATGTTCCCTTCACGAGGACTGTTCCATAGCTGTGTGCGACAAATCCTGCAGATGTTGCGCTGGGAGCATCAACAGTGACATTCTCAACGATTCCGCTGGAACCCTGGAGAACAAGACCTCTGTAGGCACCGCCGGTGAATGAACAGTTCTTGATTTCAACCGTTGAATAGCCGCAGAGCATTCCTGTGGCAGTCAGATCGGATATTATGACCCTCTTTTTCCATGCGGAATCGGATTCCGTGTATGCTGCAGGAGCTCTGTCGAGAGCCAGATCCTTCATTCCATTGCTGGTTGAAGCGTTTCTTCCGTTGTAGTTGATGTTGATGCTGTATTTTGCATTGTCTCCGGCTCCAAGGATCTGACCGTTCTTAAGGGTGAAGCTATCTCCCTTGAGGTTGAATGCATTGGTAGGAACTCCGGTAATCTTGTGTCCGCCGAGATCGATCGTGAGTCCCGACACATCAACAGAGAGAGCGCTCTCGTTGGGTCTGAGCGGTTTTGTGAGTTTGACGGTTCCGGCTTTGGAGAAAAGAGTGACACTCTCTTCTTCAACCGTTACATCTGCTCCTCCGGGATATTTAACTGCATCCCATTCGATATCTGCATCAAGCACAAGTGTCTTGGATTCAATCTTCTTAGCACTGGTCAGACCCTTCACGAAATCCGCGAATGTCGAAACGTGCAGGAAGCCGTCATCTCCGGTATCCACCGGTGTGGGCTCGTTCTTACAGGCAACAAGTGTCGCCATCAAGACGATCAAAAGAATTAAGAATACTTTTCTCATGCTTCTCTCCTGATTACTTGTTTACGTATTCCGGGGTTGATGTTGTCCAACCCGGGCAATTATCGATTTTGTAGGAAACGGTGTTCTTGTAGGCGTTCAGACGCTTTGTTCCCTCAAGAGTGATGTTGGTGAGTCTGATTGTAGAATTGCCTGAGCAGTAGACACAGTTTGTTCTGGAAACGGTCTCGATTGCAGCTGCAGTCTGGTTAAGCTTGCAATCCGTAATCTTGGCAACGACACCCACAAAGTAGAGGCAGTTGGAGTTTCCGGAATCACCCGAATTCTGGATATCGCAGTTGGTGATTGTGATTGTTGAAAGCTCTGCGCGGATTCCGCAATCGACAAGCTTCAGGTTGTCGACCGTGACCTTGTGGTTCTCTCTTGTTTCAGGCTTGTAGTCAACACCGGATGTTGTGTTGTTGCTGTTGATCAGGATTCCGTAACTGTCGCCTTCTCCGATGATTGTTCCGTTCTGGATTGTGAAATCTCCGAAGAATCTGAGGGCGCAGCTCTTGACGTTTGAAATCGTATGTCCGTTGAGATCGATTACGGTCTTCTTTCCGACATTGATTTCAAATGCCGAATTGGAGGTGAATTCCGGATTCCAGACGATATCGTTCTGAAGGACTACGGTTGCTCCTTTTGTCTTTGCAGCCTTGGCCAGTTCCTCAATGGATGAAACATTGATGATCTCTGCCTCTGCTTCAGCTGAAGCTGCTCCACCGCCTGATGCACAGGAAACCAGTGCGACCAGCATAATAATTGTAATGAAAATAGAAAAAGCTTTTTTCACAGTATCTCTCCTTTTTTATATATGTACTTACATCGTAAGGCAGGAAAAACGTGCAGTCAAACAAATATTATTAAAACATTTGCAGAAAAATGGTTAAATGCAACAAACATAGTCAAAAACTGACCATATTAAAGACAAACAAAAACCCGGACCGTTCTGGCCCGGGTCTTTTGAAAGGAGTTAAGGATCAGCCCTTGATTGCACCTCTTGTCATACCTGCAATCAGGTAGTCCTCACCGATAAGGAAGACTATGATCGGGATGATCAGCGAAAGCATGGCAACTGCCATCATTCTTCCGTAGGTCGGGATTGCATCGCTTCCGATCATCTGAGCCATTCCTATCTGGATGGTATACATCTGGGGCTTTCTGGAAACCAGCAGAGGCCACAGATAGGCATTGAACTCACCGATGAACAGCATGATGGAAATGGATGCGATTGACGGCAGTGAAAGCGGAATTGCGAACTGCCAAAGATATCTGAGGTCCGAACATCCGTCGACCGTAGCTGCTTCCTTCATCTCCCTGGGAAGAGACATATAGCTCTGTCTGAACATGAACAGGGATCTACCGCCGGCGAACGAGATGATCGTAAGACCGAGATAGGTGTTCAGCAGGCCCAGCCTTCTTATGGTAAGGAAGTTCGTGATCGTAACGACCTGTCCGGGAACCATCATGGCTATCAGCACCAGCGTGAACAGCAGGTTTCTTCCGCGGAATTTGAAGAATGCAAAAGCATACGCCGAAAGCGACGAGACCGTGATCTGCACCACGATTACAATGGCACACATCACCAGAGACGTCTTGATGTAAGAGAAAATCGGAAGGGTCTTGAAGACCTTCGCATAGTTCCTGAGCGTGAGGTTGTCCACAACGGTCCTGACCGTCGGAAGAGCATAGAGTTCCTCATCGGGAACGAAGCTGAATATCAGGCCGATGAAGATGGGGCTGATGAATATCAGACCGATGATTATCTTAATGGCCACTCCGATCTTGATTTTTGTCGAATGTTTAATCGTTACTTTGCTCATTGATAATATACCACCTTTTTCTCGACGACGAACTGGATCCTTGAGACAAGGAAGATGACAAGTGAAAGGATCAGTGCATAAACACATCCGGTTTCATATCTTTCACGGACAAATGCGTAGTTGTACAGCTTCAGGATCAGAACCGCAAGCGGAGAGTCGTCGGTTCCGACGAGGATTCTGATCATTGCGAACGATTTGAACGCCGAAAGGATGTTCAGGAATATTACGAAGAAGACCTGCGGTGAAGCTATCGGAAGGTAGATCTTGAAGAACTTCGTCAGGGGCTTGGCTCCGTCAAGATCCGCGCATTCCAGCAGTTCGATCGGCACGTTTCTGAAACCGACCAGAAGATAGATGAAGCTGGATCCGCAGTTTGCCCAGATTACGATGAACACGACAGTCGGGAACAGGGTTTTTCCTGAAAGCCAGACCGTGGTTCCACCGGTGAGGGCATTGAAGATTCCGTACTTACTGAAGATGTAGGTCATGATGGCCGCAATCGGGGCCGATGCAAGTGCAATCGGAAGGGCGAACATGGTCTGATAGACCTTGGAACCCTTGACAGCCCTGGTGCTCATGAAAGCAAGGATCATTGCAAGGGAGAACGTCCCTACTCCGATGCAGCTTGCATATTCCAGCGTGTTCTTGATAGAACGATGGAATTCATCAGATGTCAGAACCTTCTTCCAGATTCTCAATCCTACAAAGGCTCCCGGTCTACCGATCTGGTCTGTGGCATAAAATGTAAGCCTTATGCAGTTAACCAGAGGATAAAAGGTAAATGCGATGAGGAAGACCATCGTCGGAATCAGCAAGAGATAAGGAAGAGGCGTGGTTCTTTTCTTTCCCAACGGCCTTATGACAGCAACGTCTTTTGCGGCTCTCATCTGTATATGACCTCCTTTTTTTATTTCATCACAAGGTTGCCTGAACCTGATCGGCAAGCTTGTCGAAATTGACGAACGTGTTCGTTGTCCTGGTTCTGCCTGTAGTCACTTCACAGTTGTATCCGTCCGAAACAACCCGGACATAACCGTCAAGATCATCGCAGAAAACCCTGGCTCCGATTTTCGAGTACCAGCCGTACGGCGTGGTATCCATCGGGTTGCCGCTTGTTCCCACAACCACTCTCGGGGTAGTTGCGGCACCCCACTCCTTGGAATTGGATGTGTCCCGTCCGTGATGGTTTGCCTTGACGAGATCGACATCGAAAACGCCCTCTTCGTTATTGGCCAGAACACGATATTCGCCGTCGGAATAGAGATCTCCGCTGAACAGGGCCTTGAAATCGCCGAACGTGATCTTCATGACAATGGAGTTATTGTTCAGGGTTGTCTCCTGAAGGAACTTGCCCTTCACTTCTTCCGTGACGGGTCCATAGAACTCGATCAGGACATCTCCGATCTGCATCGAATCACCTTTCTGGACAATCACGTCCCTGATTCCGTTGGCAGCGAGGATGCTTTTCAGTCTGGCATCGATTCCTTCCGTGGTATTGTATGCGCCACTCCAGATGAACGTATCTACCGGAATGTTTCTCATGACGCCCGAAGTGCTCCAGAGTGCGCCGTAATGGTCATCGTGCATGTGGGAAAGAAGCACATAGTCCAGTTTCTCGATTCCCAGAAGCTCAAGGTTCTTCATGAGGGTTGCCGTGTATCCGGACATTCCGCCGTCGACAAGCATGGTTGTTCCGTCAGGGAAGACTATCAGGCAGGAATCTCCGAATTTGGGTCCGGTTTTCTCCGCTATGGTCTGCTTCTCGCTGCTCATGAAGTAGTACCTGATGGTGTTGGTCTGCTTCGCTATCTCAACGGCATTCTCTCTCCAGGGAACGGTATATACCCCGTCCGGGTTCTGGTATTTTGCATCCAGGACGTTGAATGTGTAGATTGGTTTTTCTTCACGGACTCCGGAATAGACAACCGACGACGGGTCGCTAGTAGCCGAAAGACCGCCTGTGGCGCAGGAAACAAGCGCCAGCAGAAATAGGAAAACACATGATAAACAAATCAGTTTTCTTGTCATTTTTCCTCCTGAAGTACTGACAATGATAAACCATGGTATATGCGTTTTCAATCGAAAAATGACTGCTCAAAGGCAACATTGATAACATTGATCATTTTTTGACAACCTTTATTGCTGCTTCTTCTCTGCTAAATACATTTCATTGACAGGTTAATTGTCAGGGATTATCGTTTTATTGTCAGCTTTGCTGAGAAAAACTAAAGGAGAGACAGTCTATGAAGAAAACGATTCTGGCAGTTCTTGCCGTTACATTGTGCCTGCTTCTGGCATCATGTGCATCAACCAAGGGTCCCGCGGATTCCGCAATCCACGTAGCTACTTTCGATGAATTCACCGCAGCTTTCGCCGCCGCTCAGGCAGATCCTGCAAAGGACACAATCCTTCTTGAAGCCGATATCGCCTGGGATATCACCAAATACAACGCCGAGCTCCAATTCACGCCCAAGGCAACCGGCCTGACAATCGATCTGAACGGACATACAATTTCCGGAGTCCCCAAAAACGCTTTCAACCTCACTGGTGACAGCTTCGTTCTCCAGAACGGAACCATCCTCGGAAGCGATGACAACTCCAGATACAGCGTCAACATCAACTATGAGGGAACGAACGGCCTCAAGGATCAGGCTCTGGCGCATGTTCCTGCAGCCTATGATGATTCAGACCCTGTCTGGGCAAAGAGAGTCATCGTACGCAACATCTATGCAACAGGAATGCTCTGCGGCTACAGCACAATGGATATCAAGGACTGCGAGTTCATCGGCGGTCAGTACAGAGGACTCGTTTTCCAGGGTTCCAGCGGAATCGTAGAGAACGTAAAGGCCATCACAATGGAGGAAGGTGCTTCCGGCGGATTCATCGCACACAGCTACGGTACGGTTCTGGTCAAGGGCAACTGCGAATTCAAGGGCAAGTTCGGCGTATACTCCTGCCAGTGCTCTACTCTCAGCTTCGATGAAGATTGCGACGTCAAGATCGGCGCATGGGTCACCTACGGAATCTACCTCGAGAAGCAGGGCTTCACAACAATCGGAAAGGGCGTAACAGTCCAGCCCGCTCCCGGAAGACCGACATTCTACATGAACACCGGTGCAAACCTGGTCATCGAGAAGGGCGCTGTTGTTCTTGATGCCGATGGAAACGAGATCCCCGCACCGCTTACAGAGGCCAATATCGACTACAAGGACAAGGTCGGTGAATCCGATGCCGATTGGATGGGCGGCGGAGTCGTAGCAACCTGGACCGACAACCGCTAAAAAAATGTTCTATCCGAGCGAGAAAATCAATCTCCATACTCACAGCAATTATTGCGACCATGCCATAGGCGGCATAGAGGACTATGTCGCCTCGGCCATGGCAAGCGGTCTGGAGGTGCTCGGATTCACTGAACATGCACCTGTTGCAGGGGACCCTATCTCCTGCAACATGATGATGCATAGTCTCCCCTCCTACGTGAAGGACGTAAGGGCTGCTGCTGAAAAGTATCCGCTGCATATCTTCATGGGAGGGGAATGCGACTACGAACCCATTCTGCGCAACTACTACAGGGAAGAACTTCTGGAGAAGAACGGTTTCGACTATCTGCTCTGCTCCATCCACCTGTATTTCGACCACGAACAGAGAAAAATGGCCTTTGTGTCACAGTCGAAGGATTTCTCAAAGTACCTATCAGATTATGTGGCCCGGTACTGTAACTCTTTGGAATCCGGACTATTCCTGTTCGGCTGCCATCCCGATCTTTTCCGTGCCTCCTATCTTCCCTGGGATGAAAACGCCAAGGCGGCTGCAAAAGACATCATCCAGTGCGCCGCTTCCCTCGATATCCCGCTTGAGATCAACGCCGCAGGCCTGAAGAAACCGCAGGTGAATGCCCCCGAAGGAGCACGGTGCCCATACAGCACCGACGAGTTCTTCCGGATGGCAAAGGAAGAAGGCGTGAGAATCATCCTCAGCAGCGACGCCCATGATCCTGCGATAGTGGCAGACAACAGCAGAGGGCGTGCCATGGCCGAAAGACTCGGTATAAAACCGCTGGGCTGCACAATCACTGAAGAGGGAAAACTTACTCTCTGAAAAACAGCTTATTCGGCTACTCTCGATGCAAAATAGCGCGCGACCTTGCCCACATGAGACATTGCTGCCTCTGACAGGGCATCTGGGAACTGCTTCACAAACGGCATGATCTCGAAGTTCATGTTGCCCTTGTATCCGATTTCCTTCAGGGCAGAGATGATGTCTTCCCAGTCCATCACATCCCTGAGGGTATAGGGCACTACATGAAGGTCATCTTTGCCGTCGTTTTCCTGGACATGCAGGACCTCGAGAGCCTTTCCGAGTCTGCGGATGCAGTCCCCTACCGTAATTCCCGTATCCTTTGCCGAAAGGGCGAAGTGTCCGGTATCGGCACAAGCGCAGAAGTTATCGCTGCCGAGTTCATTGATGTAATCCAGAATCTCCTGCGGATCCGAGCATTCGGAGGCACGCGTGACTCCGCCTTCCCTGCAGAAGAGATTCTCGATGGCGCACTTTACGTTCCACTTCTCAAGAGCCGGAATCAGCTTTCTGAAGAACTTCAGGTTGTACTCGAAGTTCTCGTACTTTTTCTCGTTGCAGACACGGCCGGGCATGATTATCGGATGGACTACCGTATGGCGTGCACCCAGAACATGTGTGGCCAGGATGTCCTTGATGGTGATGTCTACGAACTCGTCGGTATCGGAAGGCTCGAATGCACCGAATATGGCATGTGTCTGGCCTACAATCACGTTGTGTCGGTCGGCAATCTCCCTGATGGCGCGGAATTTGGAAGCAACCTCGTCCTCGGACAGGCCGTAGACGCTGGCCTTCTTAAGGGATTCCAGCGTGGGGGTTCCTCCGTCCACGGGGTAGTCTATGGCATCGATATTGCAATCTTGGAAGATACGGAAGGTTTCCTCGTTTCCGTATTTTCTGATGAGAGTAACCGAACTTGAACTTGTAAGCATGATCTGTCCTTCCTCAGGGATTGAGTTTCTGTGTGTAGCCGAACTTCTCGAGCTTCCATCTTCCGTTGTCGAACGAGAAGACGGTCACGGAACAGTTGGGGATTCTCAGGCATTTGAGCTCGAACCGGGTCTTCAGAACATAATTGAGCATCTGATGCACCGTACCCTCATGGCCGAAGACCGCAACGTTTTCGCAACCTTCAACGGTTTCAAGCTCTTTCATGAATGCAAAGACCCTTTCGCAGATCATGTCATCGTTTTCGCCGTCAAAGGGAGTGTAGTCATGGTTGCTCTGTGCGTTTCTGTATACATCCCCGTATTTCTCGCACAGTTCGGCGCGGGTTGTTCCGGAAATGTTTCCGACCGAAATCTCGCGCAGCTTGTCGCTGAGGATGGGATTGCATCCCGGAAGCACGTCCTCTGCCGTCTGTCTTGCACGCAGAAGGTCGCTTGAGAAGACCTTGTCTATCCTGATATCGGTGAACAGGGGCGCTATTGCCCTGGCCTGCTCGTGTCCCAGCTCCGAAAGCGGAGCGGTGCTCCATCCGGAAGCCTTCTTCTCCAGATTGTGCTGACTCTGTCCGTGTCTGACGAAGTAAACCTTCATAATGCCCTCACGCAAGAATCTCTTCTATGACCCTTCCGTCTGCCTGCGGGAGGCTCTGTCCCAGAATGCGGGCGAAAGTAGGAGCTTCGTCTATGGTGTATGCGAACGGGATGGTCACATCCTTCCTGAACGCAGGTCCTACCGCCACGAACACCGGCTGCGGACCCTTTTCCGGCCTGTAGCCGTGCGTGGCTTTTCCGAGCCTGTAGTCCGAAAGGTCGATCGGCGCAACCAGGGGCTCCTTGCAGTCATCGCTGTACGTGGTATAGCCGTCGGTCTCGATCACGAAGTCGAACGGTCCGCTCCAGCCGTAAAGCTTGTCCACCTCCTCGGTGGTGAATACCTCCGAGAATCCCCAGACTTCCTCGGAAGCCAGCTTGTTCAGATACTCATGAACCTCTTTCAGAAGGCTCTTGTCCCTGACATAGATGGAGTCGCTCATTCCGTTGGACTGGGAAACAACCTTGGAATCGGGTGTAGGTTTTCCGTCGGGTCCCACCTTGAGCCAACCCTTTCTTGCAAACAGGACATTGGGTTTGAGCCTGCGTGAGAAATTCATCTGACCATGGTCTGAAACAATGACGAAGTTGGTGTTTTCAAGCACACCTGCAGCTGCCATGGAATCGATTATCTCGCCAAGCCAGTAATCGGTCATGTCCAGGCCCCAGGTGACAAACTCGTTGAATACTCCGTTTCGGTGCCTCAGGGTGTCCAGTATGCAGTTGTGGGCAACAAGGACATCGGGCTGATATCTGCGGATGAGCGAACAGATACAGCCGTTGATGAAGTGGTCGAATGTGTGGTTCAGCCTGAGCGGGCCCACCCTGTGCCTGTACTCGGACGGAATCCTGTCCAGATTGTCCCTGATTGCCTCTGCGGTTTCCTCTGTGGCTCCCATCTCCATGTAGGCCTTCACGGTCTTCTCTCCGTCGAACATGGCCTCGGGCTTGTCATAGAAGAAGTACTCGTTGATGTTGTAGTCGATGTTTTTGTTGTTGCCCATTATCGGCCAGTAGACGTTGCCGGTGGTGCACCCCGCCCTTTTCGCGGCGGCGAAAAGATCCTCGACCTTGAAGATGTCATCGGTATAGAGATACCAGTCGGGATAGGTCTTGTCGGTGGGGAATTCCGTGTTGTTGTACACCCCGTGCCTGCCGGGTTTGCATCCGGTGATCATGCTGGCGTGGGCGGGATAGGTAATGCTGGGATAGATGGTCTGCACGGCCTGAATCTGACAGCAGTGCTCCATCAGCCTCTTGAAATTGGGTCTGGTGCGGAGATATTCGATGTCTTCTCCGACCATCGCGTCCATGGAGAGAACGAACAGCTTCTGTTTCATAATTCCCCTCGCTTTCTGTTATCTGAGGATATCGACTTCCTGCAGCAGCGGGAGCATGGTTCCCACGTTTTTCTCTTCCGCCTTCTTCAGGATCATGTTTCCTACGGCCACATCGCTGATTGCAATTCCGTGGCTGGAGGCAATGACGAACTCGTCCTCGTTGGCTCTTCCGCAGGCATCGCCGTTGATGACCTTGCCCAGAATCTGGTGGTTGTTCACGAACTTGTCCAGGCCGTCGGTGTACTTGCCGTCGTCAAGGTAGCACTTTACCAGGTTCCAGTCGTCGCAGATGAATCTGTCTGCCATGTGGGTATAGGTCTTGCCGTCCCATGCGGTGCTCTCGAGCGGAAGTCCGAGCATTCCCTTGTGCAGGTTCTCGCAGTAGATGATGGGCTTATCGCTTCTCTGGGTAGCGGAGAGCAGGATCTGGGAATCGTCGATGGCCTGCTGGCGCTGCTCCATGTTCCTGATGGGGATGAACTCGATCTCGGGCATCAGGGGCTGCATCTTGGCCAGGTATGCATCGACTGCGGCATCGTACAGATCATGGATGTAGATCTTTTTCAGCTCGGGAATCACCATCTTGATGAGTCTGGCGTTCCACCTTCCCTGCTCGCCTGCACCGATGATCGTCATTGAATGGGTGTCTTTAACCTTGCAGTATTTGGCTGTTACGGCAGCTACTGCGGCCGTGCGGATTGCAGTGATCCAGCGGGCATCCATGATTGCAGTAACTCCGCCGGTCTCGACGCTGTTCATGACCATGATTCCCCATGTGACGGGCAGGCCCTTCTTTCTGTTGTCGGGGAAGCCGGCAACCCACTTGAGACCTGTGATGTCCTGGTCTCCGCCGATGTAGGCAGGCATGGCGTTGATGTATGTGAGAGGCCTCGGATTGGAATGGATCTTTACGGGAAGCTGACATGTTCCGCGTCCGAATTCCGACATTCCCTTCTCCACTGCGTCGATCACTTCCGCATATGAGAGATTCAAAGAGAGGATGTCCTCCTGCGACAGATATCTGAATTCATATCTTTCCATATTCTTCTCCTTTTTCCTTTATTCCTGAGGGTGCCAGTCCAGTGTTCTCTCCACTGCCTTGAGCCAGTTCCCTATTCGTCTGTTTCTTTCCTCTTCCTTCATGGAAGGATAGTAGGTTCTGATCGGCGGGTTGATGGCCTTGAGGTCTTCAATCCTGAAATCCGTACCGATTCCGGACAATGCCATGCATGCCGCTCCGTAACACGGCTCGGTCTGCGCAGGCAGGGATACTTCCATGCCGCACAGATCCGCCTGAAGCTGCATCAGAAATCCGTTGACCGTCATTCCGCCCATGGCATTGATTCTGGATATATCCGTTCCGCTTACCTTGCGCATGATATTGCTGCAGTTGGCCACCTGAAGCGCGCAGCTTTCCAGCACGGCCCTTACCAGATGTGCCTTGGTGGAGGCTGCGGTAAGCCCTATGAATGCGCCTCTTGCGCTCTGGTCCCAGTACGGGGTGGCAATTCCGTTCATGGCAGGCACGTAGTAGACACCTGCGCTGTCCTTCACGGATTCAGCCAAAGCCTGGGTCTCCGAGGCGCTTTCTATCAATCCCAGTCCGTTCTTCAGCCATTTGACCGCAGATCCGGCAGTATAGCAGATTCCGTTGAGCTGATAGGCCTTGCGTTCCTTCATTGCAAAGCTACATGCGGAGGTCAGACCTCCGGTCGGAACAATGAATCTGTTTCCGGTAATCAGGTGGAGGAAGTTGCCCGTTCCGTAGGTGACCATGAGGTCTCCCTCCATAACTGCGCCGGAAGCCACGATGCCTGCAGAGCAATCCGCAAGAGAGCATGTAACCGGGATATCGGCTCCGAAAACCTCCTCATCTGTGATACACAGGATATCGTTGCAGGGAACAATCTTAGGAAGCATCACCTTGGGGATGTTCATCTTTTCCAGAAGCCAATCGTTCCAGCAGGCCTGTCTGGGATCGCAGAGCATCATGACATCGGAGCTGCTTTCGTCGGTGACAAAAGCCTTTCTTCCGGAGAAATTCCAGAACAGCCAGGTGTTCAGCGTTCCGGCAAGAAGTTCCCCGGATTCCGCCCTCTTCTGTCCGTCCGGGATGTTGTCCAGTATCCAGCGGATCTTCCAGGCGCTGTAGTAGGAATCAGACCTGAGTCCGGTAAGGGTTCTGATTCTGTCCCCGTACTGCTTTCCGAATTCATCGGACACGGCTGCCATGCGGCGGTCCTGCCAGGTGATTACTGGATAGACGGGGCGTCCGGTCTTCTTGTCCCAGACAAGACAGGACTCTCCCTGATGATCCAGTCCTATGCAGGAGATGTTCTTCGGTTTGAGTCCTGTTTTTTCGAGAAGGCGGGAATAGATGTCCAGGCAGAGTCTCAGGATCTCATCGGGATCCTGCTCGCACCAGCCCGGCCGGGGGAAGTACTGCTTCTGCTCGGCGTTCTCGTATGCAATGGCCTTTCCGTCGGAATCGACGATTGCCGCCTTGATTCCCGTTGTGCCGACATCTATTCCGAATGCGTATCTCATGCTTCTTATTATCGCTTATTTGCGTCCGGTCTTGAGGTATTTCTTGATCTGCTCAACGGTCATGCCGTCAAGTCCGAGCCTGTCTGCCTTCAGACCGATTTCTCTCCATGGGCGCTCGTGAACAACGCTGTAGACGCTGATTACACTGTCCATGACGGGAGTGGCCACGCCGCCGATCCTTCCGAGCTCGCTCCAGGGAACCAGTCCGTTCGGGCAATCCTCGGTCAGATATCTGTTCCAGATGCTGTCCGGTCCGGTGATCGGGGTGAGCGAAGGCTCTCCGTGCATCTTCATGTAGATATCCTGCCATGTGAGCTCTCCGCGGGGCTCCACGAAGTCCTCGAGAGGTCTGAGCTTGTATCCGAATGCCGCGCCGACTGCCTTTCTCTCGTCATCGATGGCCTTGTCGATCTTTGCTGCTCCGAATGTGAAGTGTTCGTACATGCAGAACTTGCCTCTCAGATCCTGCTGCTCGATTGCGCCCATGTTGATCAGACACGGACCGGAGTGAACGGAAGGATTGACCAGAGAGAGGTCGCATTCAAGAACATCTTCATAGACTCTGTCGAACGGGGAAATATCCTTCACATCCTCGAGCACATCCCTCGGTGCATCCGCCGGGAAGAGAGCAACGCTCACGGGGCTCTTTCCTGAACAGAACACTGAAGCGGGTCCGTTGAGGCGGGTATCGTAAGGAAGATTGTTCGTCTGCACGATGAGCGGGCATTCGTCTCCGAGGATCTTTCTGAACACCAGGGCTCCGAATCCGCCGGGATAGATCAGGATGATCTGACCTTTCTTGATCTTTCCCTTGAGCATCTCGGCCATTGCCTCGTGGGCAAAGGAAGGTGTTACAACGGCGATGTACTTCGCTCCGTCGATGGCCTCCTCGATGTTGTCGGTAAGCATCTCTATCTTCGCATCACCCGACACGACACCTGTGCAATGGATTGTAAGCGTTTCCTTCAGGGCAGATAATTTGCCGATGAATCTGGATTGTTCGAACATTCTGACCTTGTAACCTCTGAGAGCGAGATCACCGGCCATTGTGTGGGCTCCGTTTCCTCCGCCAAGAACTGCGATTCTCTTGTTTTCCACTTTGTTCTCCTTTCATCATCCGGAATCCGGATAAATGCCAATATTATGATAACATTGCAATTTCAAATTGACAATCTTGTCATTTTTCTATTTTGAGGACGCTGTGGAATGTGATTTCGGGGGCGCTTTTTACTTGACGCTTCCGGCAATGATGATGTTGATGTTGTTCTTTCGCAGGGACTCGAGATTCTCTTCGGAAGTGATCTCGTCGGTCACCAGGGTATCGATCTTGTCGATCGGGCAGCAGAAGCAGCTCCCGGCCACTCCGATCTTCGAATGGTCCGCAACCAGGATGATTTTACCCGTCTTCGAGATGATCTGTTTCTTCAGGATGGCTAGCTCGAGCGACTGTTCCGTTGTTCCCTGATCAGGAATCAGTCCGTCACAGGAAATGACGGCATAATCGAGGTGATAGAAGTTGGAAAGGAACTCGGTGGCGAAGATTCCGACGGACGCAAGGGTATCGGCTTTGATGACCCCACCGATGAAGTAGACCATGATTTTCGGGTTCATTCCAAGGACTTCGGCTATTCTTATGGAGTTTGTCAGCACCGTGATGTTAGTTCTGGAGGCCAGGAATGTGGATACGTCGTAGACCGATGTTCCGGAGTCCAGGAAGATGGTGCTGCCGTCGGGAATGAGCTCCACCGCGCGCTCTGCAATCCTGAGCTTGGAAGCCGAATTGGTGTTCATGCGGATTTCCCACTCGTCGACAGGAATGGCGGCCTGGGAGGATTCTGCCAGGGAGGCTCCCCCGTACACCTTGCGGATGAAACCTTCGGACTCGAGGTAGTTGAGATCGCGCCTGACTGTCTCGATGGATATGCCGAATGTGTCGCAGAGCTCCTTGTTGGTGATATTCTGCTTGCTGATGAACAGCTTCTTCATCTCCTGGATTCTCTGCATCTTCATACGACGAACTCCTCCCCGTTCCGTTTTGTTTGATTTTACACCACATAGCATTGTAAAGTCAATGAACATTGTCAAAAAATGATAATCTTCCAGCTCCTCCCCTCGGTCACAACCTCGTCAAATGACAAATTTCAATCTTGTCAAACCAGTCAATACGTCATTGACATCTCAAAATTGTGGAAATATAATATTTCTGCAAATAAAATAAGGAGGCTCAAGGAATGAGTGCACCGAAACTGTTTTCACCGGGTCCCGTGTTGGTAAAAGCCAATGTACGCAACGCCCTTCTTCATTATGACATCTGCCACAGAAGCAAGGAATTCGAGGAGATGTTCGTCGACACACAGAACAGAATCATCAAGCTCTTCAACGCGGATGATTCCTACTATGCAGTGATTGTCTCCGGTTCCGGAACATCAGCCAACGAGACCGTCCTTTCATCAGTCGTCAAGGACGGCGAGAGCGTCATGCTGCTCCGCAACGGCCTGTTCGGCGAAAGACTTCAGGAAATCCTGGACAAGTACAAGATCCCCTATGTCGATATCTCCTTCCCCTGGGCAACCGCTTTCGACGAGAAGGTCATCGAAGATCAGATGAAGGCCCATCCCGAGGCAAAGGTCGTGGCAATGGTCTTCCACGAGACATCCACCGGTATGATCAACAAGGTCTACGAGGTCGGCCAGCTCTGCAAGAAGTACGGCAGAAAGCTCTTCACCGATACAGTATCCGCAGCAGCAGGACAGAACATCGATGTGATCAAGAACAACATTTCGTTCGCAACATCCGTAGGCGGAAAGTGCCTTGGCGCATTCCCCGGATCGGCCTATGTCATCGCCAAGAGAGACGAGCTCGAGCAGCTCACCGGCGCACAG
>CAKJZO010000104.1 GCA_918298275.1 Spirochaetota bacterium
GTTTGTATTGAAGTCGAATGCATCCAGAACCTCGGTGTAACCTTCGGAATCAAATACCGTGAAGAGCTGCGTCAGATCGTTTCCGATGACGATATCCCTCATCTCTCCCGGAGAAAGACCGGCTGCATAGAGACCTCCGATGAGAGCGCCCATACTGGTTCCGTACACCTTGTCGATGGGGATTCCGTAGCGCTCGAGGGCCTCGATGATCGGGATGTGGGCAATGCCCTTTGCTCCTCCTCCGGAGAGAACCAGAGCTACAGTCGGGCGTGACTTGCCTTCATTGCCCTCTTCCGTTTCCGATTCGGAGATATCTTCCTGCAGGACGGTTTCGTTTTCGGATTCCCCTGTTTTCAGGTCTTCTGAAAAAACAGAGGCAAAACAGAGCAGCAAAATGAGCAGAAGGGCAATCGTTTTTTTCATGCGTCCATTATACATATTGAATTTGTTGTATTAAAGCAGAAATTTAAACGATTCAATGTGTCCGGGATCTTCCGGGGCTTATTGCTTTTATCCATTGCCGTGAGTATATTCATAATTGTCACGTACATGACACAAGGAGTCATAAAATGAGACGTCATCACAGGATTTCAATCCTTATCGTTCTAGTTGCACTGGCAGCCATCATCCCCGTTTTTTCTACACCGGTAGCAGAAACCCGTATCGGCGTTCTGAAAGGACCTACAGGCATCGGTGCCAGCTATCTCCTTTCAGAGAACGAACAGGGCAAGACAATCAACAAATACACGGTCACGATTCTGGCTGAGGCATCCGATATGATCGGACAGCTGGCCGCAGGTCAGCTTGATATCGCCGCAATCCCCACCAACGCCGCAGTAAGCCTTTACAACAAGACAAACGGCGGAGTCAGGCTTGCCGCGCTGAACACCGCAGGCGTGCTCTACATCCTGGAGAACGGAAGCTCCGTGCAGTCGGTCTCCGACCTGAAGGGCAAGACGATCTATGCCGTCGGACAGGGCTCCAACCCCGAGTATGTATTGCGCTTCATCCTTTCGCAGAATGGAATCGATCCGGACAAAGATGTAAGCATCCAGTTCATGGACAGTGCAGAGCTCCAGACACGCGCAGCCACCGGAGAGATTGAGGTGTGCATGCTTCCCGTGCCGGCAGTAACCACTGTCCTGATCAAGAACCCTTCGATGAGAATCGCCCTGGATCTCACGGAGCAGTGGGACAAGCTGGAGGCCGGAAGCCAGCTCATCATGGGCTGCATAGTCGTCCGCACTGATTATCTGAAGGAGAATCCGACTGCAGTCAGGACATTCCTGCGCGAATATGAGAAGTCTATCGAGTTCGTGAAGGCAAACCCCGCAGAAGCCGGTCAGATGTGTGCCACATTCGGCATTGTGCCTGCAGCAGCAGTTGCAACCAAGGCAATTCCCGACTGCAACCTGATCTTCGTTTCCGGTGATCAGATCAGAAAGGACATCGAAGGCTACTTCCAGGTTCTCTTCGATGCCAATCCGAAGGCCATCGGAGGAAAGATGCCTCTGGATGACTTCTACACCCTGGAGTTCTGAATTTGAAGAACAATCTGGAAGCGGATAAGAACAGGACCACCCGCAGACTGCTGGCGGCCCTGTTCTGGCTTGCCGTCTGGCAGCTGGCCTCGATGGCAGTGGGCAAGGATCTTATCCTGCCCGGTCCGTTTTCGGTTCTGAAGGCCCTGTGGCAGCTTGTGCGGCAGGGCGATTTCTGGCTGAGCATTCTCCTGACCATGATCAGAATCATGCTCGGCTACGCTCTGGGCGTTGCCTCAGGCTGCATCCTTGCCCTGGCATGCTGCAGTTCCAGGGTTCTGGACAGCCTGCTCTCACCGATCGTACGCATGGTAAGGGCAACGCCGGTTGCATCCTTCATAATCCTTGCGATGCTGTGGATGAGCAAGGGCGGGGTTCCCGTCCTGATGTCCGCGCTGATGGTCACCCCGGTAGTTTGGGGAAATCTTGTCGAAGGATTCGCCAGCAGAGACATGACTCTTTCCGAAATGGCTCAGGCCTACCGTCTGGGCAGATGGAAGACTTTGCGCTTTGTCTACATCCCTGCCCTGATGTCAGATTTCAAGGCTTCATGTCTGACCGCCCTCGGCCTTGCCTGGAAGTCCGGCATTGCCGCCGAGGTCCTGAGCCAGCCCGGGAAGGCCATAGGCTCGAACATCTACTACTCGAAAGTCTATCTGGAAACACCGGAGCTTTTTGCCTGGACGGCATCTGTCATTGCCCTGAGCTTTGTTCTTGAGACGGTGGTAAAGAAGCTTCTTGTCAAACAGAAGTCCGAACAGGGAGGAGTAAAATGAAGATAGAAAACCTCAGCTTCTCCTATTTTGACAAGACAATTGAGAAAAAGGTATTTGATAGCCTGAATCTGCAAAGTGATAGCAGAATAATCTGCTTTATGGGTCATTCAGGATGCGGAAAGACTACCCTTCTTCATATTCTTGCAGGCCTTCTGAAACCGTCTTCGGGTACTGTTTCTGACTTTCCCGAGAAGGTCTCCGTCATGTTCCAGGAAGACCGTCTTCTTCCCTGGCTCAACGCCTATGAGAATGTTGCCCTTGTGCAGAGCACCCCGTTTGAGCGCTGGAACGGACAGGATGACAGGGCATCGCAGATCCTCAGAAGCCTGGACATCGATCCGGCAATGGATATCGGCAGCATGTCAGGCGGAATGAAGCGCCGCGTAGCCCTTGCCCGTGCTTTGGTATTCGACTCTGAAGCGCTTCTGCTGGATGAGCCTTTCAAGGGTATGGACGAGGACCTCACCGTACGGGCGGCCGACCTTGTCAGAAGACAGGGCAAGATTACAATAGTCTCCACACATTCCGAAGCCGAGGCCCGGGCTCTCGGAGCTACCGTGATTAGGCTTTCCTGAAATCTTCTGCCGAACCGAAAAAAGTTGACGCCTCAAACACCATACCTTACACTAATTCAGAAATACTCAATATGAAATGAGGTGAAAACTTTGACTATCGCTGACATGGTTACTGTTTTGAATGCAAAGGTGCTCATCGGTGCCGACAAGCTGGACACGCCCGTCTATACGGCATGCTGTTCGGATCTGATGAGCGATGTTCTGGCTTTTGTTGACGAGAAGACCGTACTGATTACGGGTCTTACCAATCCGCACGTGATTCGCACCAGTGAGATGCTGGATCTCAAATGCCTTGTTTTCGCCAGAGGAAAAATTCCCACGGATGACATACTTGAAAGTGCGGACGAACAGGGTCTGGTCGTACTTGCCACGAAGCTGACAGCCTTCTCCGCCTGCGGAGTTCTCTATCAGATGGGACTGCGCGGAGTACCTGTCCCCACCCAATGGGATCAGGAGGACAAGAAGTAATGGAACCGCTGTACACCGGATCCTATCACGTAGCCAAGGACGACTATACCAGCGCCGGCCACGCATCGGCCGACATCAAGCGCCAGCTGAAGCAGATCGGCGTAAGCGGTGATGTCCTCAGGCGCGTGGCGGTGGCCTCCTACGAAGTCGAGCTCAACCTTGTCATACACTCCCTCGGCGGAGATCTGACGCTCAATGTCTATCCAGGTCTTGTTGAACTGATTTCTTCGGACATCGGCCCCGGCATCCCCGACCTAAAGATGGCCATGAAGGAAGGCTATTCGACCGCAAGCGAGATGGCCCGGTCTCTGGGCTTCGGCGCCGGAATGGGACTGCCGAACATGAAGCGCAACGCCGACGATTTCGACATCCAGAGCACCGTAGGCGTAGGAACGACTATTACGATGGGTTTCCACCTGGCCTGAGAGCGGGCGGACCCGAGAGGATAATGATGGAAGAAAGACCTTATCATTCCGTACGTCTTGCAAAGGAACTGTGCAAAGGCTGTACAAACTGTTTGAAACACTGCCCCACCGAGGCCATCCGTGTCCGCGGAGGCAGAGCCCATATCCTGGACACTCATTGCATCGACTGCGGTGAGTGCATACGCGTCTGTGAGAATCATGCAAAGATAGCAGAGACCGATCCTTTCAGCATGATCAGGCAATTCAAGTATGCCATCGCCCTTCCCGCGCCTACCCTTTACGGGCAGTTCCGCGGGTTGCAGAACCCCGAGTATGTCATCGAGGCGCTGCGCTGCATCGGTTTTGCGGATGTCTTCGAGGTTGCACGCGGCGCAGACGTCGTCACCCGCGCAATCCGCGAGAAACTCAAGCAGCCCGATCTCCCCAAACCGCTGATCTCATCTGCTTGCCCGGCTGTAGTCCGCCTGATCCAGGTCCGCTTCCCGGATCTGCTTGACAACGTGGTGGATATCCGCCAGCCCATGGAGGTGGCGGCAAACATAGCCAAGACGGAGTTCATCAAGAAGAACAACTGCAAGCCCGAAGACGTGGGCTGCTTCTTCATCACGCCCTGTCCGGCCAAGATGACCGCAATCCGCCGCCCTCTGGGACAGAAGAAGTCCGATGTCGACGGAGCCATATCGATTCTCGAAATCTACGGACAGCTTCTCCCCTACGTGGAAAAGATGATGAACGACCCCTCCTACCGTCCGGCGACGAAGTACGGCGTGGCCTGGTCCACATCCGACGGAGAAGCCAACGCGGTCTGCCCGGAGAACAGTCTCTCGGTCGACGGCATCAACAACGTCATCAGGGTTCTCGAAGAGGTTGAGAACTACAAGCTGACGGACCTGACCTACTTCGAAGGCAATGCATGTCTGGGCGGATGCGTCGGAGGCCCGCTGACATTCGAGAACAACTATGTCGCGAAGAATACCATCCGCCAGATGGTCAGCCGGATGCCGGAAATCCATCCGGACAAGGATATCCCGACATCCATCCTCAACAAATACCCCATGAAGAACGATGATGATGTTCTGCCCCGCGATGCAATCAAGCTGGATGACGACATGGCGGTTGCGATGAAGAAGATGACTACCATGAACGAAATAATCGAGCGTCTTCCCGGCTATGACTGCGGCTCCTGCGGAAGCCCCACCTGCCGCACATTTGCAGAGGACATAGTCCGCGGATACTGCAATGAAATGGACTGCATCCACATCGCCAGGGTCAAGATCAAGGACATGGCCAAGCAGATGCTCGAGATAGCCCAGTCCGAACGTTCGTAGAATTCAGCAAGGAGGAGAACAATGAAAGTATCGGAACTGATTCCGTTGATTGAAGCAAAGAACCTTACCCCGGATCTCCCGGCCGACCGTGAAGTGACCTGCGGCTATGTCTGCGACCTCCTGAGCTGGGTCATGGCCCACGGAGACAGCGGCATGGCCTGGGTGACAGTGCAGACCCATATGAACGTGATTGCAGTCGCGGTTCTCGCCGAGATGGCCTGCGTGATCCTTCCCGAAGGCATCGACATGGAACAGGAAAGCCTTAACAAGGCGGTCCAGGAGGAAATGATCGTACTGCAGTCCCCTCTGACTGCCTTCGACATCTGCGGCAGAATGGCCGCAAGGGGAATACCTGCCAACAACTGACACAGGCATGACAGAGCTGTTCTCGGACCTACATATCCACTCCTGCCTTTCTCCGTGCGCCAACGATGACATGACGCCTGCCAACATCTGCGGGATGGCCGCTCTAAAGGGTCTTCAGATGATTGCGGTCACCGACCACAACACCGCGCGCAACCTGCCTGCAGTCAAGGCCTGTTGCGATGCATACGGGCTTCTGATGATACCGGGCATGGAGATCACCACCAAGGAAGAGGTACATCTTCTGGGATATTTCGAAACCGTCGAACAGGCTCTGGACTTCTCCGAATTCCTGCGTCCCCACATGCCGAATGCAAAGAACAGACCCAAGTTCTTCGGCAATCAGCTCGTGATGGATGAGGATGACAACGTGATAGCCGAGGAGGACGAGCTTCTCATAGGAGCCTCCGACCTCAGACTGTCCGAACTGACCCGGATAATCCGCGAGCGTGGCGGAGTTCCTGTCCCCGCACACATCAACCGCGGATCCAACGGCCTTCTGATAAACCTGGGCCTCATGCCCGACGAGCTGAACTTCACTGCGGTCGAGGTCTGGCGGGCTCTGCCCTGCCCCCATACCCCTCAGGTCGGCAAGGTGATCCTGCATTCTTCAGACGCCCATCAGCTGGGCGATATCCTCGAGCCCGAAATCAAGACGATTCTCCCTGAAACAACGGTCGGGGCCTTCCTCGAAATGCTCCGCAACGGTGCTGTCCCTGACTCAAACAGGGAATGAATTCTCGTCAAATATTATATACACGTTGATTTAAATAATATATAATCGGCAATGGTTGTTTACGACCAATAGGTTAATTTTAGTGTTTAAAGGAGAATCTCATGGACCAGTCCAAGGAGAAATTCGCTCAGTTGCAGGAGCTCATCGAGTCCCACAAGAACATGAAGGGTGCATTGATGCCGATTCTGCAGGGAGCACAGGGAATTTTTGGATGCGTTTCTGAAGATGTGCAGAAGTTCATCGCAGAAGGTCTAGGCGTACCGCTCAGTGAAGTCTACGGTGTAGCAACCTTCTATGCACAGTTTTCGCTTCATCCAAAGGGAGAGTATCTCATCAACGTTTGTTTGGGTACTGCATGCTATGTCAAGGGAAGCCAGACTATTCTTGACAAGCTCTCGGAAGTGCTGGAAATTCCGGTCGGAGGAACCACTCCGGATGGAAAGTTTACACTGGAAGCCACAAGATGTCTTGGTGCATGCGGCCTGGCTCCTGTCATGATGATCAACGGTGAAGTCTACGGACGTCTTACTCCGGATGCCATCCCCGCAATCATCGAAAAGTACAGGGCAAAGGACTGAGGACCATAGATGAAAGAGATTGCCTTGCATCTGCTTGACATCGTGCAGAACAGTGTCAGAGCCGGTGCTTCGCATGTGGAGATACGCTTTCTGCTGGGAGCAGACGGCGTACTTGAGATGGGCGTCAGGGATGACGGCTGCGGAATGTCGGCGGAACTGCTTTCCCGCGTTCGCAGTCCTTTCACGACAACCAGAACCACCCGCAAGGTCGGGCTCGGCATTCCCCTGCTCATGCAGAATGCCATGCAGTCCGGCGGACATGTGGACATCGAGAGCGAGGAAGGAAAAGGTACGGACATCGCTGCCTTCTTCAACACCGGCTCGATCGACTGTCTTCCGCTCGGGGATCTGGCTTCAACCATGGCTTCCATCATCATGGGCAGTCCGGACAAACCGGAATTCGCCATCCGTTGCGAATCTCCTTCCGGAGAGATGTACTTCTCGACCGAGCAGATAAGGCCCGTGCTTGAAGGAGTATCCCTTTCGGAACCCGGAGTCGTGCAATGGATCAGGGAATCTCTTGACGAACAAATAGAACCAATTTTGGGAGGAATCTTGAAATGAAAACATTGGCAGAACTTGAAGCGAT
>CAKJZO010000105.1 GCA_918298275.1 Spirochaetota bacterium
CTACCGTCTCGGCCAGGGAACGGACATCCTGCCCAGTCTCAGGACCGCCAAGGCGATCGGAGCAAAACAGGTCCGCATATGGGCCGGGACGAAGGCTTCCGCAGATGTCTGCGCCGAGGAGAGGAAAGCTCTGGTGAAGGAACTTGTGCAAGCCTGCAGGACAGCTTCCGATATGGGAATTGTCCTCAATCTGGAATGGCACAAGAATACTCTCACCGATACCAACGAGTCGGGCCTTGCCCTGCTTCGGGAGACGGCCTGTGACAATCTGCACACGCTCTGGCAGCCTACGATGGCTCTGAACGAAGAGCAGAGGAAAGAAGGACTGGGGATGATTCTTCCGTATCTTTCCTATCTGCATGTCTATCATTGGGACCAGACCGGAAGAAGACCGCTGGAAGAGGGCAGAAGGCCGTGGGGTATCTACTTTGCGACCCTCGACCCCGAAAAAGACTATTATGCGCTTCTCGAGTTCGTCAAAGACGATTCCGAGCAGCAGTTTTACAAGGACGCAGACGTCCTGAAGGAGATGCTTGACTATGGCAGATCTGCACATTGACTGTTTTGACATGATCAATCCGTTCGTGATTGCCTCCAGCCCGGCTACGAGGGGCGCGGACAATGTGATCAAGAGCTCGGCCTGCAAGCCGGGTGCAATCACCATGCGCAACTACGGCCACGGAATGGGTGGCGGCGGATTCTTCTATCCGTCCTTCGATGCTGTACTCAAGGGCCAGCCGGCCTTCCATTCCCATGCAGTCGGAAAGCAGCTTCCCGATACGATGAGCTCTCTGGAGGAGTATTGTGAGGAAGTCAGGCGCGCACGCAGGGATATGTATCCCGAGACCAAGCTCTGGGCATCGGTAGGCCATTACCACGATATCGAGAAATATCCTGATTGGAAGGAAAGATGGGTCAAGGAAGCCAAGGAAGTGGTCGCAGCAGGTGCCGATGCCATCGAGCTTCACTTCAATACCCCGGGAGTCGCCACTGCTTCCGACAGACAGTTCAACTACTACCAGCTGGTGGCAAACTGCACACGCATGATCAAGAAGGCTGTTCCGGGAACACCGGTGATGGTCAAGCTTGCCATAGAGGACTGCGATTGTCTTACAAGCATCCGCGAGGCGGTTGCAGCAGGTGCCGATGCCGTAGGACCCACGGCAAGATGGAAAGCTTTCTATTTTGATCTTGACTGGAAGACAACACAGCCCAGACCGGGTTCAGGCTATGGCGGAACACAGGCGAATCCTCTTGTGTGTTTCGAAATCGCAGATGCAAGAAGCCGCGGAATAACGATTCCGATGTATGCAGGCGGCGGCGTGTTCTCATATGACCAGGCCCTGAGATACATCATGGCCGGTTCGGAAATGGTCCAGCTTGGAGCCATTGCATGCTCCGGAGGAATCAAGGTCTGCGAGAGAATCATCAGGCAGTGTTCGGAATGGCTGGATAAGAACGGCTATTCAAGCGTGAAGGAAATCAAGGGACAGGCCCTTCAGCTCTTCAATATGGACAATGCCTTTGCCAAGCGCCGTCAGGACAAGCTCGGAGAAGCCTATAGACTCAGGGATGCAGATCCCGAGAAGTGCATAGGATGTGGACGTTGTACCGATGTGTGTTGGTATAAGGGAATCGAACTGGATGGAAAGAAGGCCCGCAAGACAGCCAACTGCATCGGTTGCGGTTATTGCTTCCAGGTCTGTCCGACCAAGGCCCTTGAGGTCGATGCCGCCGGTATTCTGAAGTCGGCATTCGAGGAGAAGTGACAATGGGTGTGAAGGTCCTGCTCTGCGGCATGGGTGGTTACGGAGAGAACTACGTCAGGGAATACCTGATGCGGGACGTCGTATCCTCATCCCTTGTTGCAATTGCAGATCCGTTTGCAGAGCGCAGTCCTCTGTATGAAGATGTCTGCAAGAGGGGAATTGAGATTTTCAATTCTCCCGCAGAATTCTATGAAAGCCATAGTGCCGACCTCTGCATAATATCATCCCCGATCCATACTCATTTTCCGTTTGTCATGACTGCTCTGGCGCACGGCAGCAATGTCCTTACGGAGAAGCCCGTCTGCTTCAAGAGCGAACAGTTCGAACAGATGCAGGCAAAGAGCCTCGAGACCGGGCTGTTTGTCGCAGTCGGTTATCAGATGTGCTTTGCAAAGGACGTCCTTGCCCTCAAGGCCGACATCCTCAAGGGAATCTACGGGAAACCGGTCCGCATGAAGACCATCCGCCTGATGAGGAGAAACGACATCTACTACAACAGGTCCTCCTGGGCAGGAGCTGTGTTCTGCAACGGTGAGCCCGTCTATGATTCACCGTTCACAAATGCTTGTGCACATCAGTTCCAGACAATGGTATTCCTCCTCGGAAATGCAATGGATGAAAGCGAAACAGTGTCCTGCTGCAAGGGTTTATTGGCAAGAATCAGGCCGAGTATCACAAACTGTGACACCGTTGAGTTGAAATTCACCACAAAGGGAAATGTGGATCTCTACTACTATGCCTCCCATGCGGTGGATGATGCAAAGATCGGCCCTCTGAGTGAATATGAATTCGAGAACGGCACCGTCTATGAGGATGGAAACGGATTCGTGGGCAAGCTCAATGACGGGACGGTCATCGACTATGTACATATGGATAAGGGTGAGCGCCTTGAAAAACTCTATGAGAGCGTAAGGTGCGTTCAGGAACACAGAAGCCCCGTCTGCACCCTCAAATGTGCAAGGACCCATACCGATGCCGTTCTGATGGCCCAGGACATGGGAGTCAGGGACTGCTCCGACAGGGCAGTGGGGAAAAAGGATGACAAGGGAAGCATCTATTACACCATAGATGGCCTGAGTCAGTTGTTACAGAATGCTTATGCGCAGTGGCGCATTGCAGAAATATGATCAAAAAAGCGGTTCGTGAAACCGTAAAAAGGAGAAAAGAATGAAGAAAGCATTACTAGTTCTGCTCGCAGTACTTCTGATTGCATGTCCTGTTTTCGCACAGGCCGCAACCGAAGCCAAGACAACCAGCAACGCACCGGATGAGCTCACCTATTGGGCAACTCTGAACGCAGCCATCACTGCAAACAGCTTTGACGAGCTGCCGTACTGGCAGGAGCTTATGGCAAGGACAAACACAAAGGTTACATTCCAGCATGTTGCCGCCGGTAACAATGTTGCTGAGGCCTTCTCTGTCCTTACAGCATCACGCAGGTCCATGCCGGACATCATCGAGTATCAGTGGATCAACTACGCCGGTGGCCCGCAGAAGGCAATCGACGACGGAGTCATCATCCCATTGAACGATTACCTTGACTATGCACCGAATCTCAAGAAGTTCCTTGAGACTCATCCCGACATTGCAAACATGGTCAAGACCGACCAGGGATATTACTACTGCTTCCCGTTCCTCAGAGGCGACAGCTATGAGAACAACGCACTGCTCTACACAGAAGGTTGGGTCTACAGAACTGACCTCCTCGCAAAGGCCGGCGTAACAGCAATCCCCGAGACTCCGGATGAGCTCTATGATGCCCTTGTCAAGATCAAGGAAGCCGGAATCGTCGAGTGGCCGATTGCCATCAGAAGCGACCATATCAACAGAGTCTTCGGTCCCGGATTCGATTCATGGGGAGAGAACGAAGGTATCTATGTCGACAACGGCGTTGTCAAGAGCGGTCTGATCGAGCCCGCCAGATATGAGTATCTGAAGTTCCTCAACAAGCTCTACTCAGAGAAGCTTCTCTACAGCGATTACCTTACTCTCGACAAGAAGGGAATGGGTAACCTGATCCTCAACAGCACAACAGCCATCGGTTATGCTCCTGGCGGAAGCGGAATCGGAACATGGCTGCCCCAGATGCAGAAGGCTGACCCGACAGTCACCATGTCTTCCGCAAAGCCGCTCTCACCGGAGAAGGGCAGACTCTCAATGTTCGCAAAGATGGATACCATCTATTCCAACGCCGGTGCTTCAGCAGCCATCACCACAAGCTGCAAGAACATCGAAGCAGCAATGAGACTTCTTGACTACCAGTTCAGCGAGGAAGGTCATCTTCTCGCCAACTACGGTATCGAAGGTGTTTCCTACAAGATGGAGAACGGCGAGCCTGTCTACCTTGATGCTGTCCTCAATGCAGACGGAGTCCTTGATTCAACCAAGGCATGGCAGTACATGAGATTCACCATCAACGGACCGTTCGTACAGGAGCCGAAGGCACAGAAGTTCTACTATGCAGTTCCTGAGCTCCAGGAAGCTCTTACTCTCTGGGCACAGACAACTTATGGTGAGCATGACATGTCTCTGATCCCAGTTTCTTCCGAGCACGCCGATGAGTATGCAAAGATCGTCAACGACGTCAAGACATACGCAAAGGAGTGGGAGAACAAGTTCATCACAGGCGTTACTCCTCTCAACGATCAGACATTCGCCGAGTATCAGGCCGGCCTCAAGGGTCTGAAACTCGAGCAGGCTGTCGCTTGGAGACAGGAAGCCTACGACGCTTACATCTCAAGATAATCAGAACAACTGATTCAAAGCGCATTGGGGTGGCCTTCGGGCCACTCCAGTGCTGTTCTGTCAATGGACGGTGAGAAAAGGAAGGTGGAATATGACGGAGTTTGAGAAGCTCAGGGATCTTCTTGAAGACGACTATAGCAGATTGAATGCAGGTGACCTGCTCAGACACTTTGCGCAGAGAGAAAAACCGGTCTATCTTTTCCGGGCTTCGGAGGCCGGGAAAATCAAGGACGACGGGATCATCGACGATGCAGAGAAAGTCATGCAGCATGATGTCTTCGGTCACAAGTTCGACGGACCGATAGACTGGATGTTCAATCCGACCACGGAGACCAGCAGGGACAATGAGTGGAGCTGGTCGCTTTTCCGCACCATCTATTGGCAGAGCCTTGCAAGGGCCTACGCCATCACGAAAGACGAGAAGTACACGAGGGAATTCCTTGCGCAGATGCACTCCTTCCGTGAGGCGTGGCCTGCAGACGAGTTCATCAAGGATACGACCTTCGTTCCCAAGCAGCCGTTCCCCGGAACCGCATGGAGAACCATCGAGACCGGAATAAGGATCTACACGACATGGCTTCCGGTTTTCGAAATCTTCCGCAGTTCGGAGGTATGGACAATCGAGGATCTCTCGAGCTTCCTTTTGGGAATCAGAGATCATGCATTGTTTCTGATGGGCCATTATTCAAATCACGACAGATCATCCAACTGGCTCAGTATGGAGACCAGCGCACTGCTTCAGATAGCCATCATGTTCCCTGAGTTCAAAGAGTCCAAGCAGTGGTTCGATACCGCCTACGGCCGCGTGATGCACGAGGTGCGCTACTGCTTCTCCGACAACGGGGTACACATGGAGAAAACACCCATCTACCACATGGTTGCCTCCATCGCCTTCGCTCAGGCAATTGTCATGTGCGACAGAAACGGAATCTATGTGCCGGACTATGCCTGGGAAGTGATAAGAAGAAGTGCAAAATACATCTGCTCACTGGTCAAGCCTGACCTCTCCACTCCGATGATAGGGGATGCCGACAGGGACGATCTGACCACGAGACGTGCAGACACATCGATCTATGAAGGAATGAACCTGTCGTTCTTCCCGGATGACCTCAATGAGCTTCGTGCATACATGAACTGGATGTACAGGCTGTTCGGAGACGAGCAGTTCCGCTATTTCGGAACCCTGAGAAAGGAAGGCGCCGCACCCGAGGATCTCGATTTCAAGTATTCGGAAGAAGGCGTCTACGTCATGCGCACCGGCTGGAATGCCGATGCCGATTACCTGTGCACCCATTCAAGCCAGCTTGAGAGAGGCGAGAGGTCAACTCACTCGCACAATGACAGCATGCATGCCGAAATCACGCTGGACGGTGAGGATGTCCTGGTTGACAGCGGAAGATACATCTACAGATCCTCGATCTGGAAAGACTGGAGAGCATACTTCGTTTCCGCCCTTGCCCACAATACGCTCTATGTCGACGACCATGAGATGGGAGCGATTCCGAATGTCGACAGGGTCCGCGGTGTACGCTGTCTCTGTCATTTCTTCGGAGAGAAGGACGGTCTCAAGATCATCGATCTGGAGCATAACGGATATGCTTATCTTCCGGATCCGGTCTTCCACAGGCGCAAGCTGATTCTTGCACCGCATTCGGTTGCTGTCCTTGTCGACTATGTGGACGGACCGGCAAGGGAAAACCACGATTTCAGATTGATGTACAACTTCAACACCAAGGATGTGAAGCTTAAGGACAAGCATGTGGATTACAGATCGAAGCACGGCAAAGCCTTTACCCTTGATTTCGTATCCGATGCTCCATTCACGGGCAGTCTTCTCTGCGGAAGTGAGGATCCTAAGGGCGGATGGATCAGCTACGGCTATCCCGTAAGGGAGCCCATAGGGCAGGTAACGATGGCCTATAACGGCAAGGCGCCCTTTGTTTCAGCTACGATAGTCAAGGCAGAAGGTGCTGATGCTTCAATCAGACTTGATGGAGACAAGGCAGTTCTCCGCATAGGGAAAGAAACCTGGATAATCAGCAGAAAAGGAGTTGAAAAAGCATGAGATTCGGTCTTTGTGCAGATATCAGAAATGTCATGGAGGTCCAGGAAGCCGGATACGACTTCATCGACGGAAAGCTCAACCAGATTGCTCTCTGGGAAGAGGAGGAGTTCAGATCCGTTCTGGAGGTCATGAAGAAAGCCTCCATCAGGATGGAACGCTGTGCCCTGCTGTTTCCCAAGAACATGATAGTGATCGGGGACAAGTACAACGAAGATGAGATGAGAGTCTATCTCGAGACCGCCTTTTCGCGCATGGATGCTCTCGGATGCAGACTTGTGGTCTTCGGCAGCGGAAAGAGCCGCTTCGTGCCGGAGGGCATGAGATGGCAGGATGCATACATTCAGCTGGTCAGTGTCACCCGCATTGTCGGAGAATTGGCCGCAAAGCACGGCATCGATGTGGCCATCGAGCCGCTGAACAGAGCCGAGACCAATCTGATTAACAGCCTTGCTGAGGGTGCGGCCCTTCAGGCTGATGTAAACCTTCCGAATGTAGGGCTTCTTGCAGATGCCTATCATATGAGGCAGGAAGGCGAGGACATGACAAGAATCCTGACCTGCGGACCGTTCATGCATACCCACATAGCACTCAAGGGCAGCAGGGCCTATCCTACGGAAAAGACCGAGGAAGTGATGGAATTCTTCCGTTTGCTGAAACAGGCCGGATATGACGGAACAGTATCCATTGAAGGAAAGAGCGGCGATTGGAAAGCGGATTCCGTTGTTGCGCTCAAGGTCATGAGGGAACTTGCACAGGAGGACAGATAATGGACAAAGTCAGAATCGGAATCATCGGTTTCGGTCACATGGGAAACCAGCACTCCACGGCTCTGCTTGCGGGAAAAGTGGACAACGCATGTCTTGCGGCAATTGCGGATATCAATCCTGCCAAACTTCAGAAGGCGAGGGCTCTTGCCGGGGATAAGGTTGCATATTTCAACAGCGCAGAGGAGCTGATGGACTCCGGCCTTGTCGATGCGGTGATTCCCACATGCCCGCATTACTATCATCCCGTATATGGAATCTATGCCCTCGAGCACGGTCTCAACTATCTGTGCGAGAAGCCTGCCGGAGTCTACACCAATGCAGTCAAGAAGATGAACGAGGTTGCGGCAAAATCCGACAAGGTCTTCGGAGTGATGTTCAACCAGAGGACCAATCCCCTCTATCAGAAGGCAAGGGACCTTGTCCAGAGCGGAGAGCTCGGAAGAATCCTGCACTGTCACTGGCTGATTTCTGCATGGTTCAGACCCCAGTCCTACTATGACAATTCCGATTGGCGTGCCACTTGGAAAGGAGAGGGCGGCGGTCTTCTGATGAACCAGAATCCGCACAATCTGGATCTCTGGCAGTGGATCTGCGGAATGCCTTCGCGTGTGAAGGCCACGGTCTACTACGGCAAGCACCGCAACATCGAGGTCGAGGACGATGTCTTTGCACTCATGGAATACCCCGACGGTCACATCGGCACATACATCACCACGATAGCCGATGAACCCGGTACCAACAGACTTGAGATTTCGGGAACCAGGGGAAGGCTGGTGATCGAGAATGACAGCATTTCGTTCTCCAGATGCCGAGTCGATACCGACGAGTTCCAGAAGACATTCAAAGGGGAAATCGGACACCCCGAAATCTGGAAGTGCGAAGTTCCCGTCAAGGGTACCTACACATCTCATTGCGGTATTATCAAGAACTTCTGCGATGCCATCCAGAAGGGAACACCGCTGCTTGCCCCGGGAAGCGATGGAATAAAGAGCCTTGAGATAATCAACGCCATTCTGCTTTCCTCCTGGACGGGAGGGGACTGGGTATCGCTTCCGATCGATGCCGATCTCTATGAGAAGATGCTCAGAGAGAAGTGCGGCGGAAGTTTTGTTTGCTGAAGAATTGTTGTAGAATGGCCTCATGACGAAGACTGAAACTCAGAAGAAACTGATAAGAAGCTGGAGTTGGTCATACATCCTCGTATCGACTATCCTTCTGGTACTGTTTCTTGTTTTCGCCATGGCCGGAATCTACACAGTACGAAACTCGGTAGACAAGGCAAACCGTGCTGCATTGGGAGCTCTCAGCAATGAGTTGAACTCCGCCTTTCTGGAGGTCGATGCCCTCTGTGAGGAGCTTATCCTCTCCGACACTTTCAAGGCTTTTTCCTCAAAAACCCTGGATGATTACGATGCCTATACTCTGTATCAGCGTACATTGGACCTGAGACACATGGTCGGCAGCCGTTCTCATCTGGAAGACTGTATTCTTTATTCCGTAAGCAACGACCTGTACATAACTGCCCAATACTACGGGAAACTGTCAAACATCAGCAGAAACGATGTACTTGTCGTTTCAAAATCGAAAGTGCTCGGAGAACTGATTTCGCAGAGCAGCCAGAACTATACCTATGTAATCGATGTTTCCGATGATGGAAACGGTTACAACCTTCTTGTGATAAGGCCTCTGAGCTTCGTGCGCTCTGCAACTATCGGGGATCTCTGTGTTGCGGTTCTCGTGGATGTGTCGGACATTATTCCCGGCATTGTTTCCCAGACATATGACATAGTCATGTACGATACAAACATCCGGAGGGAGCTATTCCATTTCGGTTCCCATATGGACGGTCACTATGAATCTGAAAAACTGAGGAATCTGGAGCAGACGGGCGGAAGGCTAGGGCATGACAGGATTCTGGTTTCCGAGTCATCCATCAGAGGTGTCAATTACTATCTGATAGTGGATGAGAGCGAGTATTTCCGCGATCTCTTTTCGGTCATCTGGCTTGTGGGTATCATCCTGATCCTGGTAATCGCTCTTGCCCTTGTAGTGATCAGACGTATCGTTTTCAGACACTGGTACAGGTTCTCGGATGCCGTCGAGGCTTCCGGTGCGGATTTGAAGGAACTGGGACAGGTAAGCAATCCATATGCTCCTTTTGTGTCCTCCGTGACGAAGCTGAAGGAAGAAAACCGCTCCCACATCATATCGCGCCTTGTGCTGACCGAAGAATCTGCGCAGTCTGCCGATGAACTCATTGATATGGGGATATTCTCCAAGGAAAGTGCCTACTGCATCGTACTTGCGATGCTTTGCGGCCAGAAATCGCAATCCGAACCGAAGACGGACATTACGGAAGACCTTTCCGAAAAGGGAATCAGATGCATTCCGTTTGACAGTGACTACGATGTGTCTCTCATAGCAGAAGCCAACACTGAGGATTTTGGCAAAATCCATACGGTTCTGGAAAATGCCACGGATATTTCGTATTTTGCCGTTTCCAAAACCGTCGACGATCCGGCCCAGATTCACAGGATGTACGTTCAGGCCTGCAACATCATGGAGTATCGTAAAACCATGGTGATGTCGGATTCGGGAAGCGAGGGCTATGCTATCTATCTCGCGGCGCTTTCCGAGATAGAGAACAACTACAACGATGTCCAGCTCAATGTCTCCCTGATTGCAGACAGGCTCGGAGTATCGATCGTTTATCTTTCAAAATGCTTCAAAAAGCACAAGGAAACCAATATTTCAGATTATCTGACTGATTTCAGGATAGCAAAGGCCAAGGAGATTCTCTGTGACAAGAAATGCTGGAACCTCTCGATGAAGGATGTCTCCGAGCGATGCGGCTTCGGCAGCATAAGAACATTCATGAGGGTTTTCAACAAAGCCGAGGGAGTTTCTCCCGGTCAGTTCAAGGCCAGTGCCCTGGGATCGGATAAGGAGGGCTGAGAATGCTCAGAACTGCTGTAATAGGTTGCGGAGCAGTTTCGCGCAACCATGGCAAAGCGCTCAAGAACAACCGGTATGCAACGCTTGAATACTGCGTTGACATAATTCCCGAAAGGGCGAAAGCCTTTTCGGAGACATACGGGGGTATTCCCCTGACAGACTACCGGGAACTCTTTGACAAGAATCTGGATGCCGTGCACGTCATAACACCGCACAATACGCACCCTCAGATCGTAATGGACCTGCTTGACCACGGAATCAACGTCTTCTGCGAGAAACCCCTGGCCATTACGGTCAACGAGGCAAAACAGATGATCAGAAAAAGCGAGGAAACGGGCAAGCTTCTGGGTGTCTGCTTCCAGAACAGGCTCAACAAGGCGACTCAGGAAGCCAAGGAAATACTCGAGAGCGGCAAGTACGGGAAAATCGTCAGCGGAATGGTGCTGGTGACATGGGACAGAGGCGGCAAGTATTACTCGGAGTCCCCATGGCGCGGCAAGTACAGCGGTGAAGGCGGCGGATGCATAATCAATCAGAGCATCCATACCCTTGATATGCTGGATTACCTTTCCTCCTACTGCGGCGGGGTGGAGAGCCTGTCCGGTTTTGACGGAAAACTCAGGCAGACAGATGACTATGAGGTCGAGGATGCCGGCATGGCCCTGATCAACCTCAGCTGCGGGGCCCAGGTAGTGGCTTTCTGCACCAACTGCTACAAAGGTTCCAAGGTCTGTGACCTGGAACTCAGGCTCGAGCATGCCGTGATTACGGTGAGACAGAGCGGACTGACGATCGTGGAGGAGGACGGGAACACCGTTTTCCATCCTGCAACCGTACTTACGGGCGAGAAGTCGGAGTGGGGTGTAAGCCATGGGCTTTTGATTGACCGCTTCTATGAAGCCCTGATTGACGGAACTCCGTTTGTAGGTGATTGCCATACCGCCTTGGCCGCAGTTTCCATCGTCAATGCCATCCAGCATAGCAAAGGCAGACTCATTAAAGTAGAACGATAGCTTATAAGGAATATATCATGGTAAAAATCAGTATTAAAGAAGCAAAAGAGAGAATTGTTGAGATCTTTATGAAGGCAGGCATGAATGAAGATGAAGCTGCCATTATGGCACAGATGCTTGTCGAAGCCGACCAGCGCGGTGTGAACTCCCATGGAATTCTATGCACGGCCAGATACGTGCGTCTCATCAGGGAAGGGAAGATGAGACCCAACATGGAGAAAAAGGTTCTCAGAGACAACGGGGTCGTCGCAGTGTGGGATGGAAACCGCTCCAGCGGACAGCTGTTGGGATACAGAGGAATGGAAGAAGCCATCGCCAAGGCCAAGAAGAACGGGGTAGGCATTGTGTGCATCAAAGGCACCAACCATTTCGGAGCATTGGCCTATTATTCACAGATGGCACAGAAGGAAGGTCTTATCGGTATCACCCTGGGTACCGGGGATTCCACCATGGCTCCGTTCGGCGGATGTGAGAAGGTCATCGGAAACAATCCCATTGCCGTTGCCGCGCCTGCAGACAAACAGGTCTCACCGGTTCTGGATATGGCCATGACGGTTGTCGCAAACGGCAAGCTCACGAATATGAGGCGTCAGGGTATCGAGGAGATTCCGGAGGGCTGGGGTCTGGACCGCGACGGACTTCCTACAACTAAGATGAGCGAATACTACACGGTTCCGCCGCTTGCAGGATACAAGGGTTGGGGCATGGCAGTCATGGTGGATATCCTTGCCGGAATCCTTTTCGGTGGCGGAACAGGGGACAGGGCAAAGGACGTTTCCGAAGGACCGAGCCTCTTTATCATGGCTTTGGACATCGATGCCTTCAACGACAAGGCCAAGTATCTGGAAGATATCGATTCCAGAATCAGCGAGCTCAAGAGCTCCAAGCCTGCAAAGAACAATACCCACGGTATTTTGATGCCTGGTGAGATCGAGGCCGGTCGTTTCGAGGCTTCCGAGCAGTCGGGATATGTGGATGTGCTTCCGGAGAACCTGAAGATGGTAAACGACCTTGCAGCAGAGATGGGTATCAGACAAATCGAGGTCAAAGAGACAAAAGGTAATTGAACAGAAACCGTCCATTCATTACTCTTTAAGCATACATAAATCGTATTTACTTAGGAGTATAAAACCATGGAAGAGACAACCACCAGCAAGACAGTCGAAATCATCGAAATGGTCAGAAACTGGGCCATGACCACAGGAATCAAGATTCTTGCAGCTATTCTAATCCTTCTGATTTCATTCAGAATCGTCACCCTCATTTCCCGCCGCATCGAGAAGAAGCTCGAGAAGACCGGAAAGTTCGACAAGACCATCATACGCACGCTTTCCTATGCAGGACGCATCGTGGTCAAGATTGTCATAGCAACCTGCCTTGTCGGCTGGCTGGGTGTTGATACCACCGGTATCGCAGCACTGATCGCATCTCTCGGAGTAGGCGTCGGCCTTGCAGTCAACGGTGCTCTTTCCAACTTCGCCGGCGGAATCCTGCTGCTTGTCACAAGACCCTTCAAGGTCGGTGACTACATCGTAGCCCAGGGCGCAGAGGGTATCGTCGAGGATATCAGAATCATCTCCACAAAGATCGTCACCCTTGACAACAAGGTTGTACATCTTCCCAACGGAGCTCTTTCAAGCGGCAATATCGCCAACTATTCCGAGAAGGAAGTCCGCAGAGTGGATCTTGACTTCTCCGTTGCCGGAAACGATCCCGAGCTCGTGAGATCCCTGATCCTGGGCGTCTGCGAGGCAGATGAGAAGGTTCTCAAGGAGCCTTCGACATTCGTGCGTGTCACTGACTACGGCGCAGGCAACGGCGTGAAGGTCACCATGAGGGCATGGTGCAAGACAGAGCAGTACTGGGATACCTATTTCGACCTGCTCAACGGAGTGCGCAAGGCATTCGAAGAAAACAAGATCGTCATTCCGTTCAACCAGCTTGACGTCCATATCAAGAACAACTGAGAGAACAGATGGGTTATTACAGCAAGGAAATAGAGTGTGCTCCCCGCTCTGAGATAAGGCGACTGCAGGACAGCCGCCTTGTCGAGCAGGTCCGCTATGTATGGGACAATGTCCCTTATTATCGCCGCAAGATGGAAGAGAAGGGTGTTAAACCCGAAGACATCAGATCCATCGACGATATCTGCAAGCTTCCGTTCCTCAAGAAGGATGACCTGCGCGATGCCTATCCGGACGGACTTCGCGGAGCACCGAAGAAAGACATCGTCAGAATCCACTCCACCAGCGGAACAACAGGCAAGCGTGTCGTGGCCTATTACACCCGCGAGGATCTGGAACTGTGGGATACCTGCGTTGCCAGAGCCCTGTGCGCCGCCGACATCACGGACGAGGACATCGTCCAGGTCTGCTACGGCTACGGCCTCTTCACCGGCGGACTGGGACTTCACGGCGGAGCGGAGAAACTCGGGTGCATGGTTCTGCCCATGTCTTCCGGAAGCACCGACAGACAACTTCAGTTCATGGAGGACCTTCAGTCCACAGTATTGTGCTGCACTCCTTCCTATGCTGCATACCTCGCGGAGACAATCACTGAGAAAGGTCTGAGGGACCGCATTCACCTCAGGCGCGGTATCTTCGGAGCCGAAGCCTGGAGCGAGGACATGAGGGCTTCCATCGAAGCCTCCCTTGGCATTAAGGCCCATGACATCTACGGACTTACCGAGCTCAGCGGTCCCGGAGTTGCCTACGAGTGCTCCGAACAGAGCGGAATGCATATCAACGAGGACCATTTCTATGCTGAAATCATCGATCCCGATACCTGCGAGAGTCTTCCGCTCGGTTCGAAGGGAGAGCTGGTAATCACATCACTTACCAAGAAAGGTTTCCCGCTTCTGAGATACAGGACGCGCGATATCTGCATCCTGAGTGCAGAGAAGTGCTCCTGCGGACGCACATTCGTGAAGATGTCCCGCCCGATGGGAAGAAGCGACGACATGCTCATCGTCAAGGGTGTCAACGTATTCCCGTCCCAGATCGAGACGGTCCTGATCCAGCAGGGCTATGCCGCCAACTATCAGATCATCGTAGACAGGCAGAACCACAGCGATACGCTTGATGTCCTCATTGAGATGACGCCGGAGAACTTCTCCGACAACCTCGGAAAGATTACCGCCCAGGAAAAGAGCCTTGTCGCAGAGCTCAAGGCCATGCTGGGAATCTATGCAAATGTGCACCTGGTTGCCCCGAAGTCCATCGCCCGCAGCGAAGGCAAGGCGGTCAGAGTCATCGACAAGAGAAAGATCTGAAGACAGGGGAGGTACCATGGAAGTCAGACAGATTTCGGTTTTCCTTGAGAACAAGGCCGGACAGCTTGCCCAGATCTGCAGGATCCTGGCCGATGCCCAGATTGACATGAAGGCCCTGAATATCGCCGAGACATCAGATTACGGCGTGCTCAGGCTGATTACGGACAAGCCCCTGAAGACGCTTTCGGTTCTTACCAAGAACGCACTCGTGTGCACCTGTTCGGACGTGGTTGCAGTCAAGGTTCCGGATCAGCCGGGCGGACTTGCAAGCGTGCTTGAGGTGATTGCACAGAAGGGGATAAGCATTGAATACATGTACTCCATGATGAGCAATCACTTCTCCGGCAGTGCCGTCATGGTGTTCCAGACCACCGAGTCCAGCAAGGTCTTTGCCGATGCCGGGCTCGCTGTCCTCGATGACAGCGAAGTGGGCATCAACGAGTAGAACCCTCACATTTAAAAAAATTTTCATTTTTTCCTCTAAATACACCGAAAAATATTTACATATTCATATTGTTTTATTAAACTAGCAGTGTATAGGAGATACTGATTTGAAGAAGCCGCAAGCAATTGTTCTATTTCTTGCAATTCTTGTATTCATACCCACGGCTATTCTCTGTGCCGTGGATACTTCTTCGATTCAGTATGAGCTTTACATGCTTCGCGAAGAGGGCGGTAGCGTGAATGCCACATACTTTGCCCGTACTGACGGAACTCCCTTGTCGAGCGGCTCTTACTATGCCGTTGATATGACGAAGACAGTAAGCGACATCCAGTTTCTGGTCGCGGTAAACAACAACCTGGCTGCCGACAGCGCATTGAACCCGAGAATATCCCTCAAGTTCGAAAGCTTCAAGAGTCTCGACAACAGCGGCGATCCGTTCAGGGGCGGCTATGTCGTCAGCCTCTGGAGATATCAGACGGTGACGATTCCCGTTCAGATGTCCGAGGATGTAACTGCCGACTGGACCTTTCAGGCACAACCGAGCACTGCGATGGAGCCGCTAACGTACGACGGTTACAATGGGGCTAAGCTGAGGACATCCAGGGACAAGGCCGGAAACATCACAAGCAATAATACCGGTACAGACAAAAGTGTTTCTCTTTCGTGGGGTATAAACAAGACTGCTCACCCGCTTGGAGAATCTCATACATGGTACTACGGGGTAGGTCTGCAGTTCACCGGAAACACCGAGTTCGGGGCCATTGACTATCTGGAGGAGTATCCTCCCGGACGTTTCAGCGCAAAAATCACAATGACGGTAACGGGCACATGAAGAAGATCATCCTTTCGGCCATTCTGATTCTTCTCGTTTTTCCTCTTTTTTCAGATCCGGTGTGGACGAATACAAGTGCAAGCGGCGTGATGGAAGCGTACAAGGAACTGCCGCCTTCGGCCATGATGAAATTCGACATCAACCTGTCCAATTCCAAACAGTCTTCGATCTTCGGATCATCGCTGAGCGACAGATTGTCTGATTCGGATTTTTCATCCGACAAGTGGGCGAACGCACTAACTGTAACGGTGGACTCCAACAGGCGCAATCCGATCAGCGTGAGCATCTGGTTCTCTCCTTTCATCTCGACCGCTGAAACGGGAAACAAGAAGGTCTCCGCGACATGGACAAAGGAGACTACATCCACTAATACGATAGACCACGACACGGTAACCGATGAGGAGACCGGCGAAACATATGATAGATATTTCATGGACGATACGGGGCTCTGCTACCGCTACAGCATGGATATCACACTGAAAAACAACTCGGGCGGTAACATCACTTCAGCCACAGCCTCGACGACTTCCGGTGCGAGCCTGAACCTGAAATTCACTCCGAAGGCGGAGTCGAACAGGCGTTCGGGAAACGGATGGGCAGGCAACTGGAAGACCGTGCAGAATATTCCCACGCTGGAATCCGGAGTTCTTCCCGGAATAGTCGAGGACTCAGAGGCGGCAATCCATGCGACTGCCGTATTCTCGATGACAATCGGAACGTCGTATTCGGATCTTCTTCCGAACACAAGGTATACCTCCACGGTGAGGATAACCATACAGGGGGATTGAGATGAAGAGGCTTCTGCTTGTTTCCATCGCATTGATCATAATGCTTCCCCTGGTTGCCGGAGTCCATGTGGATGAAGCCGCCGGCAAGGGTTTCTCACTCTATGCCCAGATGGGCGAGTACATGAATGTCTCGTTCGAAATGCTCCAGAACAACGGTTATGAGGGGTCTCCTTTCGACCTGATGGGGAATGATGTCTGGCCGCGTACGTCCGATCCTGCTGCAGGATACGGCCGCAGGATAGCCACATGGTCTGTCATGACCAATGCCGGAAACCGCAACCTCACCATCACCGCTACGCCTTTGGTCCAGACAAGCAACGCAGCCGGACTGCCGGTTACGGACGGACCGAGCATCAACTACAGGCTTTCCTTTGCCCTCAACAGCTTCAACAGAGCCACGGCTCAGATGGTGGCAGGAAACATAAATGTGTACAGCGGAACCCCCGTGGTCATTTCACAGGGGTCATATTCCACGGAAGGGGGAATATCGGCAAACATACTGGACAACTGGATCAACGGAGAAGAGGGTCCGGTGAACATGCCCTACATCTCGCAGGATCAGCCTGTGCGAGTGATTCTGATGAAGAGCGAGGGGACTCCATACACTGCAGAGGAAAGGTCTCTCTGGTCCTCGGGCATGTATCAGGCGACCATAACGATAACGATTACAGGAGGAGATTCGATTTGAAGAAAGCGATTCTTGTCCTGACATTGATATTTGCCTCATTGCCCCTCATTGCAATCAGTCAGCCTTTCATCAGGCAGTACAACGAATCGTATACGGTTGATCTGGCTTCCAATGCATATCTCTCGCACAAGACCGGTGCTACCTACAAGGAATTGAAAAGACCACCATACGGCGAAAGAAACACCGACTTTTATTACAGGGAGCAGGAACTCGGAGTTGTCGGAATCCTGGGCACCAGACAAGCGGATTCCTCGGTAGACGATATCACGGTGCTGGTTCCCCAGACAAGCGGAGCGCCGAAAAGCTACAACGTAGGAAAGTATGTTGCCAACGGAGCGGTAACGATTACAGTGGAGCTTCTTTCGGGAGAATGGTTCTATACGTTGGACGGAAGTGTCTACAAGAGGCCTTTCGGACTGGATCTTTTCGCAAGGGGAAAGGTTAAACCGAAAAGTGGAGGGGATTTAGATGCCGACATTCCGGGATATACGCTTCATCTGGGAAATCAGGCCTTTACGCACGGAGAGGCAGACGGTTCCTTTACCACAACTATGCCTGAGAGCGTAGTCGCATGTTATGACTATCTCTGGTGGGACATCTGTCTTGTCATGGACCCCGAGGCTGATACTTCAACCGATACGGTTGTCTTCAGCGGAGTGGAGTACCCGCTGCTTCCGAGCAATATTACATACAAGGTGGATCTTCAGATTACGCTCAGCTGTACCGACGGCTCATCATCGACATTCCCGTTCCACCTGGAGGGGTTTTATAAGACGGATGCGATCTCAAGCGGCAGTACGAGCGGGACTGTCGGAATCCTGACCGTGAATACGGTTGCAAACGACTTCCGTCTGGACGGAGCAACAGGCCTCATAGAGACAAGGAATGTGCGGCAGCAGATAGCTACATACGATTTCACCACTACATCGAAGACCTCCGCCGATAAAAACAGCAAGGTATACCTGTTCCTCTCAAGTTCATCAACGGCATACAACACCGGGGAACAGTTTGCACTTCATCATGTGAAAGATCCTCATGGAATGTACGTGAAGCCGCTCACCTTCAACGTAATTATGGAATCCATCACTACTGAGAGAGGTGATGGACTCTGGAATAACTATTTCCGACCGCTTCCGCACCGCCGCAACGGCACGGATCCTGGCTCTGCACCGACAGAACCCGGGGAAAACGCCACGGAAGAGCAGATTGCCGCATATCAGCAGGCGCTGGATGCATACAACTCATCGATGGACCAGTACCGGACGGTTGTCTTCGACGGTACGGACAGATTCGTCGTCAGCGGAAGCACCATACCTTCAAACTCCATGGAGATATACGGTGAGATTACAAGACAGAAGCCAGACAAGTACTACACGAGGTGGCAGGACAACGGAAACATATACATCCAGATGACCGGCTATGACACGGAAGGCAATCTTGTAGATGTGAGCAGTCTTCCTCCCGGACAGTACTCGGAAGACATATACATGCACGTAATAATGTTCTGAAAAAGGGATTCCTATTTCGTAGAAAGCAATCTGTATGCATCCCTGGCGGTACGGTCGATCGTCAGGGGTGTAATTGAGATGTAGCCGTTCATCACGGCATCAAGATCCTCATCGAGGTTCTTGGTTCCGTTGTAGGTGGAGAACCCGCAGGCGATGAAGTGCCCGGGTTCGACTTCCTTGAAGCTATCCCTGAAATAAGCGTTTCCCTGCCTTGTGAGGAGTATTCCCCTGTAGTCCGCAGGGATGTTCACGTTGTAGAGCAGGTTGAAATCCAGATAGCGCTTGTCCTGAAGGTACTCCCAGCAGTAGTCCAGACTCTTCTCGGCCCATTCGAAGGTCTCGGGGATGGTCGAGAAGGCGACTGCATGGCACTTGTAGTAGGCTGCCTCGAATATTGCGGCATCGGTGCCGGAGTAGGCGATATCGCCGCCGAGGTTCAGCCCCTTGTTGATTCCGGAGAATACAAGGTCGAATTTCATATGAAGCCCGTCGTTTGCAAAGCGCACGCAGTCGGCAGGCGCCGAGTCCACGCTGTAGCAGTCGATTCCCTCAAGCCAAGATACCTTGCGGACCTCGAACGGGGTGCGGATGTTGATGCTGTGGCTCTTGGCGCTCTGTTCGGATTTGGGGGCCACGACGGTTACGTCTCCCAGTTTACGCGCCCAGTTTGCCAGTATCTCGAGTCCGGGGGCCCTGATTCCGTCATCGTTGGTAACAAGTATCCTCATAGCCAGCCCTCGTTCTCTGCCTTGTACTTCTTCAGAAGCGAGTCGGCTTCATCCACGAGCTTCTGCATTTCCTGAAGGCTGTGCACCGTCGCGCCCGAGGCATTGGCATGACCGCCGCCTCCGTAGTTGTTTGCAAGCTTGTCCACGGTGATGAACCTGGATCTGAGCCTCACGCGGATACTTCCGTCGGGATTGTCTATGAATGCAAGCCAGATGAGGCTGCCCTTGATCTTGTTCATGAAATCCACGCTGGAACTGGCCTGCTCACGCGAGAGGTGGAACTGCTGCTGCATGGCATTGTCAACGTAGAGGTACGCGACGCCGTTTTCCGTAATCTTCATCTTTCCGAACACATGGGCTTGGAACTTGAAGAAGTCGAACTCCTCCAGATAGAGGTTGGCATACAGGGTCTGGGTGTCCACGCCCCGGTCCAGAAGGTATCCGGCAAAGCGCAGCGTCTCGCCGCTGGTCTCCGAATATCTGAAACGTCCGCTGTCGGTGACCATGCCGGCATAGAGCAGGGTGGCGGCCCTGGTATCGAGCTTCAGCTGATCCTTGAAAGTATAGTGGAAAGAGGCGATCATCTCGCACACCGAAGAACGCTCATCCTCGATCCATGAAATCCCGCCGTAGGGGGTGACATCGATGTGGTGGTCTATCTTGATCAGCTCGCGGGCTTTGCCGATTTCCTTATTGGCGCATCTGTCCAGCCCCGCAGTATCCACGACGATTGCCAGTGCATCCTCAAGGCCGATACCCTTCGGATCAGTCTCCTCGGTATTCAGGAAGGCAAGGTATTCCGAGCTGTCCTGATCGGACACATAGATGTGCTTTTCTGGAAACGAGATTCTGAGGATCTGGGCAAGGCCGTGGGAGGAGCCTATGGCATCCCCGTCAGGTCTCTCGTGACGGGCGATCACTATGGTTTCATACTCTTTGATCTTCTCGAGTATGGCTTTCTTGGTTTCTATGTTTCTTTCGGTGTTCATACAGGTTTCAATTACCATTTATCGGCTGTTTCATCAAGGTCACGGAGCATTGCCTGAACCGTCTCCCTGTCCTTCAGCGTGGCTCCGCTTGCCTTCTTGTGGCCTCCGCCGCCGTATTTGACTGCAATGGGATTGATGTTCGGGCCGCTGGACCTGAGCTCGCAGAGGATTCCCTCGTCGCCTTCGGCAAAGGCGGCCCAGATGCTTACGCCCTCGAGGTCCGCCATGGTATTCACATAGCCTCGGGTCGCAGTGTAGGCAGTAACTCCCAGCTCCTTAAGCTCCTGAGCCGTAGTGTAGATGTAGCCGACATTCTTGTCGGTGAACCGGATCTTC
>CAKJZO010000106.1 GCA_918298275.1 Spirochaetota bacterium
ATTGTGTTCACCCCGGCAGCATTGAGGCGGTATTCGATATCATGGGCAAGAAGCTGGTTGGTAGCAGGAATGACGATTGCACCCAGCTTGTTCAGGCCGAGCATGGCATACCAGAACTGGTAATGTCTCTTGAGAATCAGCATTACCCTGTCGCCCTTCTTGATGCCCAGGCTCTTGAAGTAGTTTGCACATCGTGCGCTCTCGCGCTTCATGTCCAGGAAAGATATCCTGCGCTCCGTCTTGTCCTTCGAGACATGGAGCATGGCGAGCTTGTCCGGATTCCTCTTGGCAAGCACATCCACGATGTCGAATGCGAAATTGAATTTCTCGGTGTTCTTGAAGCTGATTTTCTCGGGAGTGCCCTTCTCGTTCAGTTTCACATCAATGTAATTGTGCCAGAGCCTCTCGCTGTCATCTACCTTGCGGACCTGCAGTGCAACCGGCGAGTAAGTTACGGGCGTGAGCTCTGGAATCGGGGCTCCGGTGGGATTGAGGACTATGGCGTAGAACTCGCAGTCCTGACCGTTTACGGCAATCATGCCGTGCGGCGTCGAGGAGCTGAAGTAGATGCTGTCGCCCGGCCCCAGCGTGGTGCGGTGCTCGCCTACCTGCACAAGGAGGTTTCCGGAAATGATGAGGTCCAGCTCCTGGCCGTCGTGGCTGGTAAGCTCGATATCCCTGTGCTGGGCTTCCTCGTCATATCTGCTCTTTACGTACAGAGGCTCCGCAATCCTGTTCTGGAAGGCATAGGCAAGGTTGTAGTAGGTCATGCCGTGGGCGTTGGAAATCTCCTGTCCGCCGCCGGCTCTGGTAACGGTGAAGGACTTGAGCGTGGGGCTGTGTCCCTCGATGATATCGGTGACATCGACTCCCAGTGCAAGTGCGCAGCGGTAGATGAACGTGAAGTTCAGGTCCCCTGTTCCCGACTCGCAGGCAAGGTACTCTTCTCTGGTGGTCTGGGTCTTTGCGGCCATCTCGTAGGTGGTCAGTCCCTCGATCTCCCTCAGTTCCTTGATTCTGGCTGCCATTTCCTGGATCTTGTAATCCAATCCCGTTATCTGTGCCATCTTATCCTCCTGTTCGGGTATAAAAAAATACCCGTCCCAAAGTTCAAATAACTTTGAGACGAGTATGAAACATACCCGCGGTACCACTCAAATTGCATTCCGCTTTCACGGAACACCACTCAGGCTCCAACAAGCCTTATGCCCTAACGCGGCAGGTTCGGGAAGGCTCTACTTACCCATCGGGCTTTCTGCCTCCGGCTCAGGAGTGACAGCCTTCTGCACTAGTTCCCCCGGCTCGCACCAAACGCCGTCTCTCTCATGGCTATCTGCAGACGCACTCTCCGTCAACGCTTTGTGGTTACTATATGAAGAAACACTTTTTTTTGCAATAGCCTTGATACTACTACCGTATCAAATCATGAGACGCAAAAAGAGAACTTGACAATTGATTCTATGAGAATCATTCTGAACGCATGAAACAGTTGACTATCTCTGATTTCAAATCACGGTTCTCAGAAATGATTTCAATGGTAGCTAGTGGAGAAACCATACAGATTCTCACCGAGACTTCAAGTCGTCCTATCGCCGTGCTCTCCCCATATACAAGTAACAGAAGATCAATCGGAACCTTTGAAGGGTGTGCATCGTTTTACGAAACGGACGGAGGAAAAATAACCGAGAAGGAATTCCTCGGGCTCTGACACTTTCCCTTCAGGGCTTCAGCTCTTGTGGGACTGATTGCGGCAGATAATCGCTTTGGCCATCCTAGGCGCATCGCCGTAGTAGTCGGACGCATCCAGACACGAAAGCACCTCTTCCTTGGTCATATACTTCAGGATCGATGCCTCTGATCCCAGCAGCTCTGCCAGCGGATTCGGCTTTCCTTCTTGCACTGCAGCCCAGGCCTTGAGGCTGTTTTCGCGGATGGTCTCGTGCATCTCCTGGCGGTCGGCACCCCGGCGTCCCAGTTCCATCAGAAGCCTCTCTGTGGCTGCGAACACCCCGAAAGCCTCAAGATTGCGCCTGATGGTGGCCTCGTGGACATTCATTCCGTCCACTACCTTCTTTGCCGTAATCAGAACCTCGTCCATTGCAAGGAAAGCCTGCGGCAGGAAGAGCCTGCGGTTTGCGCTGTCATCGAGCGTTCTCTCGAGTATTGAAAGCGAGGCATTGTCCCATGCGTTGGGAACAAGCGAATGCACATAACGGCAGAGGCTGTCGACCTTCTCGCAGTTGATGGGATTTCTCTTGAACGGCATGGCCGAGGAACCGACCTGGGACTTTCCGAACGGCTCGCTCCACTCACCTATTGCAGAGCTCTGCAGCATTCTGAAATCCAAAGCGAACTTGGCAAGCGCACAGGAAAGATCATCCAGGACATGCATGATCCTGAGGTCCTGGGTTCTCGGATAGACCTGGGTTGCACCGTCAAAGGCAACAAGCCCAAGTTCATCCATGACGGCCTTGTCCAGCTCTTCGGATGTCATGCAGGTGCCGGCAAGAAGGCACTTGTAGCTTGCCCTGGTTCCCACTGCACCCTTGAGACCCTTGCCCTTGATCTCAATAGCCTTGAGAGCAGCAATGCACTCGTCCAGATCCTGGACAGCGAGAGCAAGACGGTAGCCCACCGTGGTCACTTCTGCACTCTGGATATGGGTAAATGCCATGCAGGGAACTTCGATGTACTTCTCTGCTTTCTCTGCAAAAGAGGCTCTGAGAGCTTCGGCCTTGGCAAGAATCAGAGCAACCGCCTGCTTGAGTCTCATGGCATCGGCATTGTCCAGCACATCCATGCTTGTGGCACCCAGGTGGATGATTCCCCCACCCACCTTGCACTGCTCGGCATAGGTCTTGATCTCGGCCATCAGGTCGTGGCGGATTTCGGCTTCGATTTCAAGCGCCCTTTCGATGTCAACATCCTCGGCATGGGCCTTGAGGTCTTCAAGCTGAGCATCGGATACTATGCCTGCCCTGTTCTGGGCGGAGGCAAGTGCAATCCAGACACGTCTGAGCAGAAGTCTCTTGTTGCGCTCGGACCAGATGCTCTTCATCTCATCTGAGCCGTATCTCCAGGTCAGCGGTGAAATAAAAGTGTCAAAACCGAAATCCATTCAAAACCCCAATTGCTTATGTTACAGAATGATTATCTGATCTCTCTCAGGTCCTACCGATACGCATGACACCGGGCAGTGTGCGTACTCGCCGATGGCCTTTACATATTCCTTGGCCTCCTTGGGGAGGTCCTTCCATGTGCGGCACTTGGTGGTATCGGTCTTCCAACCCTTGAAGGTTCTCCAGATCGGCTTTGCCCTCTCCTGTCCGTTGGTATCGGGCAGGTATCTGGTTATCTCTCCGTCCAGCTCATAGGCCTCGCAGACCTTGATCTCGTCGAAGGAATCGAGGACATCCAGCTTTGTCACGGCAATCGATGTGAAGCCGTTCATGTAGGAGGAGAAATCCAGGGCAACCGCATCCAGCCATCCGCAGCGTCTGGGTCTGCCTGTAGTCGCACCGTATTCGGCGCCGATATCGCGCAGCTTCTTTCCGTCCTCGTCGAACAGCTCTGCTACGAACGGGCCGCCGCCTACGCTTGTCGAATAGGCCTTGGTGACGCCGATGATTTCATTGATTCCGCGCGGTGAAATACCGGAGACATTTGCAGCTCCGCCGCTGGTGGGGTTGCTAGAAGTGGTGTACGGATAGATACCCCAGTCGAGGTCTCTCATGATTCCTAGCTGACCCTCAAGGACAATCTTGCGCTTGCTGTCAACTGCAGCACGGACGATGGGAACGGTATCGACGATCCTGGAGCCGAACTCTTTCTTCCATGCAGCGCACTTCTCAAGAAGCTCTTCGACTGTGAACTGCTTAAGACCGTAGTACTCGAGCTCGCGGTTCTTCTTCGGAAGCACCTTCTCGATATGGGCCTTAAGGGCATCGAGATCCAGAAGCTCTCCGGCACGGATGCCGACTCTAGCTGCCTTGTCGCTGTAGCAGGGTCCTATTCCCCTCTTGGTCGTACCGATCTTGTCGTGCTCGGAACGCTTGCTTTCCTCAGCTCCGTCCAGAAGGCAGTGGTAAGGCATGATCAGATGGGCCCTGGTATCGATTCTCAGATTCTTGTGGAGCTTCTCGGGAATCTGCTCGAGCTCCTTGGCCATGGTGTCGAAGTTCACGACTGCGCCTACGCCGACGATGCTTGTTGCCTTCGGATTGAAGATTCCGGAAGGAATGATGTGGAGAGCGAACTTTCCGTATTCGTTCACAACGGTGTGACCTGCATTGTCACCGCCCTGATAGCGGATAACGACATCTGCGTCCGTGGCCAGATAGTCTACTATCCTGCCCTTTCCCTCATCGCCCCACTGGGCGCCTACGATTGAAATGACTGACATCTGCTTCTCCTTGAATCAAAGTCACTGGGGAATTCTCATCTCCGCGATATAAGGCAGCGTCCTGTACTGCTCGCCGTAATCCAGTCCGTATCCGACGACCCAGACATCGGGAATGGTGAAACCCACATACTTGAGGTCTACGGGAACGACATGGCGGTCCGGCTTCTCCAGAAGGACGGTAGTATTCACGCTCTTGGTTCCGCGGGCTTTGAAATTGCGAACCAGGTAATCGAGGGTGTATCCGGTATCCAGAATATCCTCGACGATCAGAACGTGGTGGTTCTCCAGGTTCTCCCTGGTATCCATCAGAAGCCTGACGTTACCGGTGGTCTCGCTACCCTTTCCGTAGCTTGAAACTGCTATGAAATCAATCACATGGGGCACAGTGAGCTTTCTGCAGAGGTCCGAAAGATAGATGAACGATCCCTTCAGGACTCCTACTAGAATCAGCGGCTCTGTGATGTCTGCATAATCATGGTTGATCTGGTTTGCCAGCTCGATGACACGTCTCTGGATTGTATCCGCATCGATGAGAACCCTCTCGAGGTCCTTTGTAAGCGGCGGAATTGCTATTGAACGAATGGACTGCATGGTTCCTCCCAACCAAGAATATAATAAATGTGGGTTGAGTGGCAACCGGAACAAGCCTCAGAGACCCATCTCCATCAGCTGTTTTTTGGCATCCTCCGGGTCTCTGAAGACAAAGCTGTTCATCCCTACGTCACGGGCCCCCTTCACGTTGACCTCGTAATCATCGATGAACACGCACTCAGACGCCTTCAGGCCGAACCTGTCAAGCAGGATCCTGTAAATCTCCGGCTGGGGCTTCACGCACTTCTCATAGGCCGATACCACATAGCCCCTGGCTTTCTTGAAAAAAGGATATTTCTTTTCGATATATGCAAATCCGTCCGCACTGAAGTTGGACAGAATATAGATGTCGTATCCCTTTTCGTAAACCCAGTCATAGAGGATGCGTTCGGTATCCTCCTTCAGCGTGTAGACCTCATGCCAGAGCGGATGGAAGAAGGCCCTGATCTCCTTCTCCAGATGCGGATGATCCTTTATGAAAACGGGCAGCGCCTCCAGATAGTCTGCATACACGCCCTTGTCCATATCGCCCCACACGGGACTCAGGAAGATTGCATCGCAGACCTCCTCCGCCAGAGTCCCCTTCAGACCCATATCCGCAATGTACTGGGCGGGATTGTAGTTGATCATCACGCCGCCGAGGTCGAAGACCACATTCCTGATTCTGCTCATAGGTGCGCCTTCCTCAGACTGCTGAGAATTTCCTGAACCTTGTCGATGGCCTCATCAACTCTTCTCGAGGCATTGGAAATCCTGCTCTGGACCAGAATGTCGGCGAAGAAACTGTCCATGAAATCGAAGAACGTAAGAAATCCCCCGATGTCCACATCAAGGTCGTATGAAACATCCTGAAGTTCCCGGCTGAAGCTCTGCAGGTCGTACTTCGCCCTCTCTATGCAGGTTCTTGCGTTGTCTATCTTTGAGTGTTTGATGAGCGAGGAGAAGAATCCTCCGCCGAGAATATCGTATATACCCCAGTTGCGTGCCTTTCTGAGCTGGTTCTGAGCCTCATAGAGGCTGTCCAGCGCCTTCTCGCCGGCATAGACTGCCTCACGCCTTTCTTTCTCGTATTCTTCGTATGTCATGGCTTTAATATAACAGATTTCCGGAAAAAGGCATCCCCAAATGAGTCAGGCCTGCTGAATAGAGAAAAGCTTCTCTGCCGTGCGGTGGAACACGTTCTCGTATTCTTCGTCGGTCAGTCTAAGCTCCTTCATGCAGCGGATTTCATGCTCCACATCCCACATCGGGAAATCCGAGCCGAACATGACCCTGTCCGAGCCGTAGCTGCGTATGAAGTTCTTCACCTTGATGTGCTCCACCCAGTGGAATGTCGAGGAACTGTCCACATAGAGGTTTTCGAACCCGTGAAGCTCTCTCGTAGCTTCCTCCCAGATCGACCAGCCTCCGAAGTGAGCCCCCACGAAAGTGGTCTTGGGGAACATCTTCAGAACCCTTCTGAACCTGTCGGGATTGGAGCAGTCGTAGCGCTTGTCTCCTGTGTGCAGATAGACGACAAGCTTTCCAGAGCAAGCCTCGTAGAGCGGCAGGAGCCTCGGATCATCGATGGCACAAAGCTGCATCTCAAGATGCATCTTCACACCCTTGAGGCCCAAAGCGATCATCGAATCGACCAGAGTTCCCATGTCCTCGACATCCTGATGGGCTGCCCCCAGGCCAGTGAAAAACCCGTCGGATTCCCTTACGGTGTTGGCGATGAAATTGTTTATGCTCTCGACCTGAGGCCGCCTCGTCGCAACGGAGAAGATGATCGCATGGTCCACGCCCTTTTTCTTCCACTGCTCTCTGACAGTGGAGGCGAGACCGTCGAAGAAGTCCCCGACTCCGTCATAGAAATCGGAGACTCCCTTCACTGCCTTTGCGGCAATGGCCTGAGGATAGACATGGCAATGCGAATCTATAATTCTCATCAACTGTAGTTGTAGCCTGCGTCGATTGCCTTGAGGTTCAGATCATACATCTCCGGATGCTTTGCCGAGACAACCTTCTTCAGAGCATACTCCAAAAAGGATCTGGAGATTGCGGGACAATCCTTGAGGACCTTTCCCAGAAGCACGATGTTGGCAAGATTCGGAGCACCCATGTCCTGGGCGATCTTGGTGGAAGGAATGTAGAAAGCCTTCACATCCTCGCGCTCGACCTTTCTCTCTACCAGAGTCGAATCGACGAAGATCATTCCGCCGCTCTTTACCGTGCTCTCGTACTTGTCCAGAGACGGGAGGTTCATCACAATAAGAACATCCGGATGGTCGATGATGGGCGATCCCACCGGCTCATCGCTGATGGTCACCGAGCACGAAGCCGTTCCGCCGCGCATCTCGGGGCCGTAGGAAGGCAGCCACGAAAGCTCCTTGCCCTCGGAAAGGGCCTTGTATGCCAGAAGCTTGCCCGAGAACAGGATCCCCTGCCCTCCGAAACCTGCAATCAGAATCTGAGTAGTCATTCGGCAACCTCCTCGGCATCCTTGTCCCGGTAAACACCGAGCGGATAGTACGGAATCATATTGTCCTCAACCCACTTCAGGGCCTTCTGAGGAGTCATTCCCCAGTTGGTGGGACAGGCCGATACCACCTCGATCAGCGAGAAGCCCTTGCCGTCGATCTGGTTCTGGAATGCCCTCTGGATGGCCTTCTTGGCCTTCAGGACGTTCTTGACGTTGTTGACTGCAACACGCTCGATGTAATAGGGAGCATCAAGGGCGCTGAGCATCTCGCATACGCGAATCGGATAGCCCTGTGTCTTGAGATCACGTCCGTAGGGAGAAGTCTGCGTGACCTGTCCGGGAAGTGAAGTCGGAGCCATCTGGCCTCCGGTCATGCCGTAGATGGCATTGTTGACGAAGATGATGGTGATGTTCTCGTTCCTGGTTGCGGCATGGACTGTCTCGGCCATACCGATCGAGGCGAGGTCTCCGTCTCCCTGATAGGTGAAGATGACGTTTTCGGGCAGCGATCTCTTGAGGCCGGTAGCAACTGCAGGAGCTCTGCCGTGTGCAGCCTCGACCATATCGCAGG
>CAKJZO010000107.1 GCA_918298275.1 Spirochaetota bacterium
CTCTGCTATGCATGAGATTCCGCAGTCAACAGTTATGGCCAGTGTGACTCCGTCCTCTATGGCCTGTCTGACGCTGTCGACGGTCATTCCGTAGGGATCGTCTCCCATGGGGACTGCGTAGGTGGTCTCCAGTCCCATCGATCTCAGTTCGGAGACAAGAAGGGCGGTGCTTGTAATGCCGTCGACATCCCTGTCGCCGAACACGCGGACCTTCTCGTTGTCCTCAACAGCCTGCAGGATACGGTCGCAGAAACTCTCCATGTCCTCGAAGAGGAAAGGATTGTGCAGAAAGGAGATATCACTCTCCAGATAGAATTTGGCGGACTCGGGCGTGCAAATGCCTCTGCCTGCAAGAATCCTTGCAGAAAGAAGATCCAAGCCGAACCTGTCCACCAGCGCCTTGATGTCATCGAAGGCGGCTTGCCTGGTTTTCCATTTCATCTATATATCCAAAAAATAAAAATGCCGTATCACATGTCTCCCGACAGCAGCCGGGTCGCCCTTCTAGAATATGTCAAATTCAAGGTGCTTTCAACTATATTATCGTATATAATACCCTCTATGAGTGAAAGTAGACTGGGAAAGAGGTTCTGGATCTCCATGCTCGTGTTCGGGCTGATGGGCCAGATAGCATGGGTGGTCGAGAACATGTACTTCAACGTGTTCATCTACAAGATGCCATGCGACGGCATCGCAGATTTCCGCAATGGTCATGGCCAGCGCCGTCATGGCAGCGCTGACTACGATAGTCATGGGCGCGCTGTCGGACAAGGTAGGCCGCCGCAAGGCCTTCATGAGCTACGGCTACATGCTCTGGGGCCTGTCCATCATAGTCTTCGCATACATCAAAAACGTCATGCTCACGATAGTCATGGACTGCGTGATGACCTTCTTCGGTTCCACTGCAAACGATGCGGCATACAATGCCTGGCTCACCGACAGGGGAGATAGCACCAACCGCGGCAGGATAGAGGGAATGAACTCCATGATGCCACTGGTATCGGTGCTTGTGGTGTTCGGATCGTTCATGGGATTCGACCTGGACAAGCAGGGCAGCTGGGTCACAATCTACTACATAATCGGCGGTGCAACCTTTTTCATCGGTCTTGCAGGCCTGTTCCTGATTGAAGACGCAAAAGGGCTCAGAAAAAGTGAAGACTCAATGATTCAGACGCTATTGTACAGCTTCAGGCCATCGGTTTTCAAAGAGAACATCCTTCTGTATGAGGTCCTGGGACTGTTTGCGGTGTTCGGAATCTCGATTCAGATCTTCATGCCGTACCTGATAATCTACTACGAAAAGACCCTCGGCATTGCCAACTATGTGATAATCATGGCGCCTGCGATCATAGCCGCGGCAGTGCTTACCGCCCTCTATGGAAAGACCTATGACAGGAAAGGATTCCTGTTCAGCATGAGGCCTGTGGTTGTGATGCTCTCGGCCGGCTATGTGATCCTTTACTTCTGCCGCTCCGTAGTTCCAGTGCTCATCGGCTCTATGCTGATGCTGGGCGGTTACCTTACCGGCATGAGCGTCTTCGGCGCCATGATCAGGGACAATATCCCGGAGAACCGCTCCGGCCAGTTCCAGGGCGTCAGGATCATAGGGCAGGTGTTCGTACCCGGCCTCATCGGTCCCGCAATCGGAGCTGCCGTGCTCAGGAACGCCGAGGTCATAGTAAACAGCGACGGAACCACTTCGTTCTTGCCGAACAGGAGCATCTGGTTCGCCGCATTCGCAGTAGTCATTGTTCTCTGCATTCTCCTTTACCTCGTTTCCAGGAGAATCAGATCTTCCGAGAAAACCGCCTGAGGAGGTGCTTATGTCCATTCGCCGTATCCCCGCAGTTCTGCTCTGTGTTCTGCTTATCGCTTTTCTTCTTGCTTCGTGCGCAAGTGCCGGTACCACCGGGCAGGAGCAGAAGCCTGCAGCAGCCAAATCAGGAAAGGGCAGTGCAGACAGCCCGTTCGTGAAGCAGTTCCTGGACGCAGGGGCCTCGATACAGATCGATGAAGGCTTCATCTCCCTGAGGCAGGACCTCCACCTGAAGGAGGGCACTTCGCTTGTCCTGGATACGGGGGAGATCTGGAACCTGAACCTCAACGGCCATACCATCTTCCAGAACAAGAGCGGCGGAAAGCCTGCAATCATCATTGCCTCAGGTTCGCTTGCAATCGTTACGGGAAAACCCGAAAGATACCAGGGCGGAGTGTTCAGTGCCGACGGGCTTTGCATAAAGGTTCAGAAGGGAGGAACCCTGGATGTCCAGGCCGGAACCATTACCAGCAATGCAGACTATGCAATCGAGGTGATGCAGGATGCAACAATCAAGGTGCGCGACGGAAGGATCTCCGCCCGGGTGCTGCCGCTTCAGGTCCACTTCGGCTGGGCGGGCAACCTCTCCGGAGGCCTTTTCTCAGCTTACGATGATGCCTATTCTCAGGCGATCCTGGGGCAGAACTTCGCAAGTTCCAGATTCCTTGCAACCGACAGGGACTTCTCGCAGAAGTGGCCCGACGGTTTCAGAGTGGTGCAGGGACGCCCGTATGGTGGTCTTGCCTATCTGAAGATCGGTTCCACCGGCGGAGCATCGGCTACGTTCAGGCTCTACAAGGAGCAGGATGTGGACGATATCCTCAGGGAGAAGGACCCTGTTCCCGAGTACGAATGGTTCATGTATCCCGGTCAGGTCCATACCGTACAGCTTACCGGCGGAAGCTACATCCTCAAGGTCGCTGAGGGAAGCACCGAGTATTCGGATGAGACTGCCTTCGGAAAGGAAGGAATCTACTGGTGCATGGAGCCCTTCTACTTCGAGGATGCCAAGATCTACGCCATCGAGCGCGTAAACGGCACGGTCGATTCCATGGAAGGTTTCCTGAACCCCTGAGAAAAACAATCAGAAATTGAGAAGCTCGTTCAGTGTCCTGAGCTGGGTCTGTGAGAACAGCCCGGCCCAGCGAAGCATGTAGTTGTAGATGCGGCTCTCTGCCGCCTCGCTCAGCTGGACTTCCACCGAATCAGCTATGTCCATTCCCGCAGTGTATCTGAGGAACCTCCTGGCTCCCGGAGGAAGCACCATGTACTCGCTGTCTGAGCACGAGCGGCAGCAGGGGACGATCATGGGATTGGAGAAGTGAAGGACCTCGTCATCGCCGTAGCGCCTGTCGCAGACGGGGCAGGCCTCGAGATCCGGCGCGGTGCCCGAGATCTGCATAAGGTTCCAGATGAACGCAATGGCGATCCGGCGCCTCAGCCGGGGTCTTTTCTCAAGCTCGGTAAGGGCATTTTCAAGAAGAACGAAGGTCTGATTAGGTTCATCAGTCGGGGATTTTGTAAGTATCTCGCAGAAAAAAGCTGCCGTATAGGTGCAGCCCAGATCTTCGTTGATTGCCTGCGGAATGAAGGTGCTGACCCCTTCGGTGACCGAATATTCCTTCTTGACGGGGTTGTGGTAGATCTGTAGATCGTTGATTGAAAACAGAGGCGCAAGGGCCGTTTTCTTTCCCTTGCGCCCGCCGAAGATTATGACATCCAGAAGCCCGAGGTCCGGGCTGAGAACGGTGAGGGCCTTGTGAAGCTCCCCGTACTTTCTCACTGACAGGACTATTGCCCGGGTCCGGATGTTGCGGTCCATAGCTGCCTCAGAGCATGTATGGAATCATGTAGTTGTGGCTCTGGTAAACCACGAAGGTCTCGACGTCCGAGACGCCCTTGACCTTCGAGAGCTCGTTCTTGAAGAAATTCAGAAGGCTCTGGTCATCCTGGGTGCTCGTGGCCAGCTGGACTATCAGGTCGTAGCGGCCGGTGACGACCATGACGCTGATGACGCCCTTGAGCTGGAGCATCTCCTTGGCCTTGTCCTCGAGGTTCAGGGTGCTGAGCTTGACGCCCATGACCACGACCTGCATCTCGGGGATATACTGGGGGTCCACGAGGCCGGAGATCTGGAGAACGCCGTCCTCGATGAGCTTGTTCACTCTGCTTCGGACGGTGTTCTCGGTGATTCCGATCTTGTCGGCGATGGAGGAGAATGCCTTCCTGCCGTTTCTGAGTTCCTTGATAATGGCAATGTTGGTATCGTCAAGCTTCATCAGATTTTTCCGTCTCCCTTGAGGCCCTTGATTGTTGCAACGATCTCGTCACCGATTCTGAGAAGGTTCTCCTTGCTGTTTGCACCGACATGCGGGGTGAGGGTGACATGCTGGGCCTTGAGAAGCGGATAGTCCTCTGCCGGAGGATCGTTGGGGTAGACATCTGCGCAGTACCAGGAAACCTGTCCATCGTCCAGTGCCTTGACCATGGCAGGGGCATCCACGATGAGGCCTCTGGCGGCGTTGATGATGACCGGCTTGCGGGTCATGACGGCAAAGAGCTTCTCGTTGAACATTCCTCTTGTCTCATCGGTAAGCGGCATGTGGATGGAGATGTAATCGGCATCTTTTACTGCATCCTCGACAGTGGGAACAAGTGTTGCCACCGGTGAGCTGGTGACGTACTTGTCGTATGCCACTACGTTCATTCCGAAAGCCTTGGCGCGCTCTGCGACCTTGCTTGCGATGTTTCCGATTCCCAAAAGTCCGAGGGTCTTTCCGTAGAGCTCGGTTCTCTTGATGTTCTTGAGCCACTGGCCGCTCTTCATTCCGAGGTCATATTCCTCGATGTGGTTTGGGACGCTGAGCATGAGTGCGAATGTGAGTTCTGCTACGGCGATGGCGCTTGATCTCGGGGTGTTGCGGACGATGATGCCCTTGCTTTCGGCATAGGCCTTGTCGATATTGTCAATTCCAACGCCGCCTCGGATGATGAGCTTGCAGTTCTTTGCGGCATCGATATAGGCCTTGTCGCAGATGGTCTTGGCTCTGACCAGGATGACATCGGCCTCAGGGGCTCTTGCCTTGTCGGTAGTGACTTCTCCGAAAACCTGGAGCTTGGATTCGAGCGATGCATCGAATGCATCAGAAATGAGAATGAGCATAGATTCCTCCCGTTGCGTTATTGATCGATCCGAGGGCAAGGGCCCTCTTATGAATCATTTTAGCATGCTTTTCGTATAAGTCAAATTTTAATATTGAAAACTGATGGAAATATAAAAAAAGGTTATTCGTGTTGTGATATTCCTCCAATTGCCTTACATTGCTTTCAATTGCACGGTGTATCTGCTATAATTAAGGTGGGAGGGGCCGTATGAGAGAGGATCATATGAGAAAGGACGATTTCAGAGATATCGGCCCTTACGAGGGTCAGGATTTCGAGGATGCAATCTCGCGTCTTCAGCAGTATCCTCAGCTTCTGAACAACTTCACGGACATAATCTCCAGACACAACAGGGTCGTGAACAAGTGGAAGTCCTTCCATTCCAAGCGGCTTCTGAAGGTCCTCCTGTCCCAGGTCCATGACTATCTGGAGTTCCAGGAGCTGATCACCTGCGATGTTTTCCTGGACATGATCGAGTCCTCCAGTATCGACGATTTCACCTTCGACGGGATCGAGCAGCTGGGCGACGATGAGCCGCACATCTACATCAGCAACCACCGCGACATAGTCCTCGATACCGCGCTTCTGGATCTGGCGCTCTACCGTTCCGACAGAAAACGCTGCGAAATGGTCATAGGCGACAACCTTCTGGTCAACCAGTTCACCACCGACCTCTTCAAGGTCAACGGGGCCATAACGGTCAAGCGTTCCCTGTCCAAGACATCCGACCTCAGGGAGGAGACCCTCAGGCTCAGCCGGTATATGAGACACTGCATCGAGGAGAAGCGGATCAGCCTCTGGATAGCCCAGAAGAGCGGCCGCTCCAAGGACGGAATAGACAATACCAGCTCCGCGATTCTGAAGATGCTCTATCTTGCCTACCGCGAGGACGGGCTCTCCTTCCAGGACTTCATCCGGAAGGCGTCGATTGTCCCGGTTGCCATCAGCTATCAGCACGATCCCTGCGATGTCACCAAGAGCGAGGCTCAGATCAGAAAGCTCAAGGCAGAGGGAGTCTACAACGTCTACGTCAAGAAGAAGTACGCCGATGTCCTGGATCTTGTGCGTGGTCTGAGGCTCAACAAGGGCAATGTGCACATCCAGGTAGGAACACCTCTATCAGGAGATGAAATCTCTGATGCGAAGGCCGCAGTGCGGGAGATAGATAGACAAATTCACAGTAACTACAGACTTTGGGACACCAATTACTTCTCATACGACTACATCAACAAGACCAAGATGTTTGCCGACAAGTATGCGGACATGAATACCAAGTCCTTCGTGAAGCACTACAAGCACCTGAAGCCGGAAGTCAGGGATATGGTATTCCAGGGCTATGCGAACCCGGTTGTATCGATGCTCATGGAGAAGGGCAATGAAGCATAGATTCCTGCTTTTTGCAGCTCTGCTCATTCTTCTTGTCTCATGTTCAAAAGCCGATTTTTCCGTAGATTCGGTGCAGGCGCAGCCCTATGTCTGCATGGACGGCAGAATGGGCCTCAGCCTCTATGTGACCGCATCCGAAGGGGATGAGAGCTCCGTGCAGTTCTCGCTCAGGGCTCCCGGCGGAAACCTCAGTTGGTCGTTTCCGGCCTCCAAGGTGGACCTGGACGGGCGGACATACCTGGGAAGCTCGGATATCTGCATGCCGACCGGAAGCATGCTTCCCATAGGAATCTGGAGCCTGGATGTCATGTACAAGGACGGAAGCACCGTCAGGAAGACCTTCGAGGTCGACTACGGCGACGTGCAGGTTGCCAAAGAGCATTTTCTGTCGGTTGATACGGATCAGGCCTGGTATGATAGCGATGAGAATCTGACCGTTCTGCCGCTTCCAGAGCCTCCTGCGCAGGAAAGCTCAGACGATTCTTCCGACCTGCCTGTATAATTCCTGTTTTGAAAGCGAGAACGTGAATTCCCTTCCGTGGGGGCAGACCATCCTGTTCAGCTCGAAGCATCTCTTTACCAGCGATGTGGCCGTAACGGTGTCCAGCGGGTCTCCGGCCTTGATTGCGGCATGGCAGGCGATGATGGCAAAGAGGCCCTTCTGGACGCTCTCCAGGTCTCCCGTCTGGTTTCTGATGAAGCTTACGATCTCTTCCTCGTTCTTCCTGCATGCGGCAGGGATGCTCGCCATGTCCCAGACAAGGTCCTCGCGCCTTGTGAGCTCGATTCCGAAGTCGCTGTAGATGAAGCTGTTCTTGATAAGAAAGTCATCCACTGAGCGCTCCACCTCGAAGCTGTAGGGAACTATCAGACGCTGCACGTCCTTCAGGGCGCGGATCTCATCGTAGAGCAGTCTCTCATGCAGGGCGTGCTGGTCTATGAAGAGCAGCTTGTCCTCCATCTCCACTACAAGGAAGGTGTTGAAGACCTGTCCGATGTATCTGTATTCGGGAATGATCCTGGTCGTGGTGACGACCGACGGAGCTCTTTGCGCAGGTGCTTCCTGAGGTTTTTCAGGACTCTCTTTCTGCTGCTGCGGAGCATTGTCCTTCTTCGAAAGGATGGCCTTTGCGCTTTCGAACCACGAGGAATCGAAAGGTTTTGCCGAATTCTGCGCAATCGAAGGCTTCGGGCTGCCTTTTGAAGCGGGGGCGGCGGTGTAGGGCCTTGAAGGAGTTTCCCGAACCTCGGAGAAAAGCTGTGGGACCTCTGTGGTATCGGCCTTTTTATATACCAGGGCATTGCGGATCATGGTGGTGATGGCACCGTAGATGGCGCTCTGGTTTCTGAGTTTGCATTCGCGTTTGGTGGGGTGGATGTTGAAGTCCACGAGGGCGGGGTTGGCATCTATGAAGAGATGGAAATAGGGGAATGCCCCGCCGGGAAGGGCTGCCGAGTAGGCGTTGGTGATGGCCTGGACGAACTGGTAGCTGTCGATGATCCTGTTGTTGACCAGGATGCGGATCTGGGTTCTGTCGCGTCTGTGGCAGCCCGGATCCGAGCACACGGCCCAGAGGCTTTCGTTCTCGCCCTTGTAGCTCATCTGAAGGATCTGGGCGGGGACGAATGACTTGTCAAGGGAAAAGACCTGTACCGAGCGGTTTTTCCTGTCTGTGGGCTCGAAATGAAGCTTGAGCTCTCCGTCGGAGAAGAACAGGAATTCCACGTTCTCGAAGCCGAGGGCCTTTTCTATGAGGGTTTTGCGGCATTCGGCGGCCTCGCTCTGGGGGCGCTTGAGAAAGAGCCTGCGCGCGGGGATGTTCTCGAAGAGGTCCTCCATGCATACGGAGGTTCCCTGTTTGATGCTTCCGGGGACCACGGGGCTTTTCTTCCCGTTGTCCACAGTTATGCTGTTTCCGTTTGAACTGATCGTTAATTTGGAGCAGGCTGCTATGCTGCTAAGGGCTTCGCCTCGGAATCCGAGGGTCTTTAAATTGAAAAGGTCATCGAGGGAACGGACCTTGCTGGTTGCGTGGCTTTCGCACGCCAGAAGCAGATCATCGGCATCCATGCCGACTCCGTTATCGATGACCGTAAGGCTTTTTATTCCGCCTTCTTCGATATAAATGCTTATCTTTGTGGCTTTGGCATCAATGGAGTTGTCCAGCAGCTCCCTGAGCACGGAGGATGGCCTTTCGACCACCTCTCCTGCTGCTATACGGGATGCTACAATCGGGTCAAGCTGCCTGATTGATGCCATTGCCCTTCGTCCTTGTCAGAAGGAATACTTGATTCCTGCTGAGACAGGTATTGTAATCTTTTCGATGCCAGCGACATCTGCTCTGACATATGCACCAAGGCTTCCAGGACCGATATCCAGCGAGAAGCTGGCCTGTGCATAGAATGTGGAGATACCAGGATCCACAATGCCTGCAAGGGCTGCTCTTCTGCCTGAAGCATTCTTGATTGCCTTGAGCAGGTCTGCGACACGACCGGCGAAACCGTTGAATGCTGCACCGGCGGTGAATGTGAACTTGCCGAGCATTACATCAGCCTTAAATGTCATTGTGTCAGCAGAAATTGTCTGGGTGTTGCCGTACTTGTCAAGCACGGTGTTGTATACCAGTCTGCTCGAACCCTTGATGGCGAACGGAGCTCTGACTTCTGCAGAGAGTGTGAAGAACTTGGTATTTAGGCCAACGTTGGCAAGGATATCGATGGATTTTCCTCTCCAAGTGGAGATCACGTCAGTCGGACCGACATTGATCAGGTCGTTGAAGTTGTATCTCACGGAATAAGCTCCACCGACGCCGAATGTGATCAGACCGGATGTCTTCTTGAACTTTCCTTCGATCATGGCAGCCTTGCCGGTCTTCCTGAAGGAAGCTACTGCACCGCCTTCGAGAGCGAAGTCAATGTCCTTGATCGTGAACGGGATGTATGCATCTCCGCCCGGATAGAAGGCGATGTCCCTGAAGCCATTCTTGAGATCAGCAACTACACTCAGACCGATTTCCATCTTACCGAGGAAGAATGCCATTCTGGCTCCGGCAAACTGGCTTCTGCCTTCAAGCTTGGCCTGGAATGACAGGTCATCAACGAACGCGTTGAAGCCGAACTCTCCGCCCTTGAATGCCATGGTAGCCTGGAGTCTGCTGGAAGGATCATATTCGAATTCACGGTTGAGGCCAGCAAAAATCGGGCTTCTGAACTCGATATCAGAGGTCCTGTCAACATTGATGACGAAGTTGCCGTTTGTGTAATTGAAGAGGGAAACGAACTGCATGACACCGTTCACGATTCCTGTTACACCTCTGCCTGTGAACTTGTTGAGCGGGTTGACCAGCTTGCCGCTTCTGAAGTCGGCGACAAGATGCAGACCGAACTTGAAGTTGCCGACAGAGAATGTAGGATCAACTATGACCATGTAATTCTTCTGGAACAGACCGACTCTGTCATGCAGGAAGGAAATTCCATTGTAGAAGTCTCCCTTATCTCCGTGTCCGTAGATGAATGCTACAGTTGCACCGAACTTGAAGCCCTTATCTTCGACGACAGGCTCGGGTTCAACGACAGGCTCTTCAGCTTTGGGTGTAGTCTCAATCGGAGTCTTCTCAACTTCAGGCTCTACGGGTGCTTCCGGAGCCTGTTCGGTTGCCGGCTCTTCTACCGGTTCAGCCGTTGCGGCATATCTTGCGAACAGCTCGTCGATGTAAGCATAGAGCTCGCTCTCCAGGAGTCCCATTGCGAAGTAGAACTCAGCCGGACCGTACTCGACAGGATAATAGGCCTTTGCATGACCCGGCTCGACCACTGCATAAGTGATGCCCTGGGTGTACTCGGGATACTTCCAGACTGCTGCGGCTGCGGCTGCATCGATCTCTTCGTTGGTCACGAACTGAGGATAGTAGATATCGCACTCGCCGATGTAAGCCTCGATCCTTGCCTCGATTCCGCGGTGGCTGAACTCCTTCACGAGAGGACCGACTGTCTCTGCAGTCTCTGCAGTCTCTGCAACAGGCTCCTGTACGACCTGTTCGGGCTCAAGGCCGAGAACTGCATCGATATAACCAGCCAGCTCCTTCTCCAGGATCTGAACGGCATAATCGAACTCTGTCTTGCCGTATGTCTCGGGATAATAGATCTTGGCAGATCCCGGTTCAACAATCTCGTATGCGATTTCCGAAGTGAGATCCGGATAGGTATAAACTGCGGCTCTGGCAGCAGCATCGAGTTCCTCGTTTGTAACAAATGCTGGATAATCGAGCTCTGCAACGCCGATATAGGCTCTCAAAACTGCTCTGAAGCCTCTGTACTCAAAGGTGTGCTCAAGTGCACCGGCCTCTGTTACAACTGTTTCCGAGACGACCGGAGCTGTCTCTGCAGGTTTTGTTTCCGCCGGCTGGGCAACTGCTTCTTCAGTTGCGGAAGCAGGTGTTTCTTCCTTGGCGGGAACCGCTTGTTCGGAAGCAGCTGTGCTCTTTGCCCAGTATTCCTCTTTTGTAGTGGATGTGGGGGTGAAACCTCTTCTTGCATTGTCGATGTACTGACCATCACCGATTTTCGTTACTTCCTTGGTGATAAGGTTCGTAGCAGTTGCAAGTCCCGAATTGACGTATGCGGTTTCTTCCTCTTCTTCTGTAATGACATAGATGGAGGTTCCAGCCTCTCCTTGGTAGATTGTGACCGGTGTTCTTACTTCAAACGCAGAATTTGAAGTGAAGATTGCTCTTCCATCAAGCAGGTAGAACACAGGCTGGTCACCGATGTTGATGAACTGCAGAAGAGAATTTGCTTCCACTTCCACCTCAGCATTGGCTCCGCTGAGAACTACTGTCGAGGTAGCTGTCCTGAGTACAAAGCCGTCGGAAACCTCTGTCGGGTTCTTCACAGCCTTGTAGCTGCTGTCATAGACCTTTGCATCACCGAATCCTGCCTTTGGAGCCAGCGGGGCAGCAAATGCGACGCCGACTGCAATTGCAAGGACCAGAAGCAACGCTACGGTCTTCTTTGCGATGGCATTTACGAAAAATGACTTCATAAGCACTCCTTCAGTGTTAGCTGAATACTATATATCAGTATTATATTATCTGTATTTCGAGAATGTAGCAATGAGTTTTCGGTTCTAATTGAGCTTAAAACGCAAGTAAACTTTGGTTAGTCGGTCTCTCTTTTGATTTTGCAGTCCAGATTGTGGGCGTGAAACACGTGCTCGCGAGCGAATCTGTCCATATGAGAAAGCTCCCTGACAAGCGGCTTGAGACTGGACCTGATGTTGGTCTGGTCATAGGGGCACACGGGTTTTATCACCGGCAGATCGTAGGTCTGGGCAAGCCTGATAAGGGTGTTCTCGTGGATTTCGATCATGGGCCTGATTACATAAAGGTCGCCCCCGAAGAACTCCTGGATGGGGTTCATTGTCGCGAATTCCCCGCGGAAGAAGAGATTCATCATGCTGGTCTCGACGAGATCGTCCAGATGATGTCCCAGGGCAATCTGCCTGAAGCCGCGTTTGTTTGCAATCTCGAAGAGAATCCGTCTTCTGTTGCGGGCGCAGATGTAGCAGTTGTAGTCCTC
>CAKJZO010000108.1 GCA_918298275.1 Spirochaetota bacterium
TGCTCCGTATTCAGGAGCCACTCGAAATGGACCGATGTCGGTGTTCCGATTGCTCCGTCGCGGATGAGCTCACGTACCTTTGTGTGATAGGGAGCATATCTGTAGTTGAATGTCACGCGGATATGGCGTCCGGTCTTCTTCTGTGTATCGATGATTCTCTGGGCCTTGCGCTCGTCGATCGTAAGCGGCTTCTCGGTAATGACGTCGCAGCCGGCTTCCATTGCGCGGCAGATGTAATCGTCGTGAGTACGGTCAACGGAGGTGACGATAACGATATCCGGCTTGGTCTCGCTGATCATCTTCTCGAATTCATGGGGAAGATATGTGGGGACCTTTGCTGCTCCGAGTTCCTCCAGACGTCCGTTGGCATAGTTCATTCTGGTCTGACTCTGATCGCAGAAGCCCACCATCTCTGCTATGTCGTGATATTTCGAGGCTACGGCCTCATAGTACATGCGGGCTCTTCCGCCCGTTCCGACCTGTGCATATCTCTTCTTAGACATACTGTCCTCCTGAACTATATATTAACGAGATGTGTTTCTATGTATAAGAGCCGTTTCAAGCTACTATTTGGACAATTACGTTATCGGTGCGGGATTGAACACGATGAAGTCGTTGTAGATGCCGTACTTCTCCGCCGCGGTCTTCTCCCCGCTGACTACATCCAGCATGTGGTTATAGAGCTCATGGCCCATCTGTGCGATGGTCTTCTCTCCGGTCACGACATAACCGGCATCCAGATCGAACAGATCGGGCCACTGGGCCTTCATCGAATGCTGGGTGCAGATCTTGTAGACCGGAATCTCCTGAAGCCCGTACGGTGTACCGCGTCCGGTGCTGAACAGCTGCAGGACTATTCCGGAAGCAAGCTGGCTGGGACCGCACACGATGTCCGAAGCCGGAGTGGCGGCAAAGACCATTCCGCTGCATGTGGGAAGCTCGCCTGGGCCGATGACTTCGGTTATGGGCGAATGGCCGCTCTTTGCAATCGAACCCATGGCCTTCTCAACTATGTTGCTCAGGCCGCCCTTCTTGTTTCCCGGTGACGGATTTGCGCTTCTGTCGACGTGGCTTCTGGCAAGATAATCGTCATACCATGAAATCTCTTTCTTGAGTTTTTCAACCGTCTTTTCGTCCTGGCAGCGGTCTGCGAGAATGTGGATTCCATCGCGGACCTCGGTTACCTCAGAGAACATAACGGTAGCCCCAAGTGCAGCAAAGAGGTCAAAAGCATAACCTATTGTCGGGTTTGCGGACACTCCGCTGAATGCATCGGAACCTCCGCACTGGGCTCCGAGACGGAGCTTGGAAACCGGAAGCTCAACTCTTTTTCTTCTGTTCAGGATCTCGAGCTTTCGTCTTGCGGCATCGCAGATGGCATCTATCATGCCGTTGTAGCCCTGACACTCCTGGAGAATGATCACGTTCTCCGGGATGTTCTCCTCGGGTGTGGGGATCATGTCCATCGTAAGCTTCTCGCAGCCCAGTCCCACGGCCAGGATCTGTCCGCCGAAATTGGGATGGTGGGCGATGTTTCTGACGCTGCGGATCGGAATCTCGGCATTGTCGGCCTTGATTGCCACTCCGCATCCGTATGGATGGATAACGGCTGCAACTCCGTCGACATTGGGATAATGCGGAAGTATCTCGCGCCTGATCTTGTCCACGGCATTGCGCACCACTCCTGCCACACACTGGACCGATGTGACAATACCGAGGATGTTCCTGCTTCCCGCCGGAAGATCCGGGCCGTTGTCATAGCCCATCCAGGTCCTGCGCTCAGGAAGGTCGGTCAGGACAGTACCCTGTCCGCCGGCCTCAAGTTCGCTCACTGCGGGGGATTTTGGCAGTTCGATGTTGAACTCGTTGATCCATCCGCCTGCCTCGATGTCCTCGAGGGCATAGCCAAGCTTGACGCCGTAGCGGATCACGGCCTCGCCTTTTGCTATTTTGCGCAAAGCGACTTTGTGCCCCTGGGGGATATCCGCAAGGGCACAAATTCCGAAGCCTTCGATAGGCTCACCTTTCTTTGTGGGAGCAATCACAACGGCAACGTTGTCATGCTCGGAGATCTTTACAGCTTTCATCTTCTCATTTCTCGATGGTCACGTTGGAGACCTTCTCATAGAACTTGGCAATTGCACTGTGGTCATCCTTGCCGCAGCCGTCGGCCTTCAGGGCCTGCATCATCTCCATGACCTGGCCTGTAAGGGGCACATAGCCGTTGATTGCATGGGCTGCATTGAGTGCATTGGTAAGGTCCTTGATGTGGAGCTCGATTCTGAAACCGGGCTTGAAGTTCCTTGAGAGAACCATCGGAGCCTTTGCGTCCAGAACCGTGGAACCGGCAAGACCGCCCCTGATGGCCTGATAGATCAATGACGGATCGGAACCCATCTTCTTGGAGAATGCCAGAGCCTCGCTCATTGCCGCGATGTTGCATGCAACGACGATCTGGTTGGCAAGTTTGGCTACGTTTCCGGCACCGAGGTCTCCGCAGCGGACAACCGAAGCAGCCATCGTGCTGAGAAGAGGCCTGTACTTCTCGATAAGCTCTTCCTTACCGCCGGCCATGACGGACAGTGTTCCGTCGATTGCCTTCGGCTCACCGCCTGAAACGGGAGCGTCAATCATCTCGATGCCGTGCTTTGCAAGCTCTGCGCCTATGCTTCTGGTCTCGACCGGGTCAATTGAGCTCATGTCGATGACGACAAGGCCCTTCTTTCCGCCTGAAACGATTCCGTTCTCTCCGAGGGCAACCTCTCTGACCTGGGGGCTGTTGGGAACCATCGTGATGACAACTTCGCTTTCGGAAGCAACCTCAGCGGCATTGGCCTTGCCCTTTGCTCCCAGAGCCTCCAGCTCGGCAACCACATCGGCATGGCGGCTGTAGAAACACACCTCATGTCCGGCCTTGACGATATTCTTGCACATGGGCTTTCCCATGATGCCCAAACCGATAAAACCTACCTTCATATTTTCACCTCTTTGTTTGAAACCATTTTCAGAGAAGACCTGCTTTGACCAGCTGGTCTCTCAGACCTTCGAGCTGGGCAGCAGTGGAGTTCTTTGTCGGAAGATAAGGAGCTCCGAGTTCCAGACCCAGCAGATTTGCATAATCCTTCGTTGCAACGGGGAAGCTTGACTTGTCCATCTGGAGCCTGATCGGGTTCAGGTCATACTGGGCCTCGAGGGCTCCCCTGATGTCTCCGGCCATGTACTTGTCATAGATGGAGCATACCATCTTGGGAACGAAGTTGGCCATGCAGCAGACGGCTCCGACGGCACCCACGCACAGACCTGCATAGATCAGGGTATCCTTGCCGCACATGACCTTGAAGTTCACGTCACGGTTGCGCCTGATGTATTCCTCGGTCTGAGTGATGTCTCCGCTTGAGTCCTTCATTCCCACGATGTTGGAAACCTCGTGTGCAAGACGCTCCACGACAGTCTGGGGAATGCCGTAGCCGGTTCGGCCGGGATTGTTGTACATCAGAACCGGAACCGAGGGAACGCTCTCGGCGATGGTTCTGAAATGTGTGTAGAGTTCATCCTCGCTGGGCTTGAGGAACATGGGCTGCAGAATGGATACCGCCTTGGCTCCATGCTCTACTCCCATCTTTGCCAAGCGAACGCATTTTGAGGTACGGATTGCTCCTATACCCATAAAAATAGGAACTCTTCCGGCACATTGGTCTATCATTACATCGAGGATGTCTTTCATTTCATCCTCTTCCTGCATGTAGAACTCACCGTTTGACCCGAAGGCCAGAATTGCGCTGCATCCACCGTCTATCACAAAGTCCACATGGCGGCGCAGCTTCTTCTCATCGAAGCTCTCGTCCTCCTTGAGGGGAACTGCGATGGGCGGGATAATACCCTTGATGAAAGAAGTATCCATATCAGAATTCCTCCACGAGCACCTGAGGCTCGACATTAACCTTGACGTTCTCGAACACGGCATCTGAGTTGATGACGCGTATACCTCTGTAATCGGTCTCGGGAATACCGCTGCACATCTCAGCCTCAAGGCCTTTCTCAACCTTGTCCGAAACCTTGAAGACACTGTCACGGACAACCACGTTCTTCAGCGGAGCCTCGGGAAGACCGGCAAGGAAAGCCGCCATGCTTCTGCAGCCTACGGCCTCGACTCTTTCGATCTTCACGTTGGCTATTCTCGGAGTGTCCTCGCGCAGAGGCTGCTTCTCCAGAGAGTAGAGATTAGCCTCATCGCTTCCGCAGTGATAGAACATGTTGATTGAAATCGGGCAGATGACGTTTTCCATGTAGATGTCGGAGGCCTCAATGTTGCACATCACTCCTCCGCGTCTGCGCCTGGTCTTGATCCTTATTCCTCGGTCCGTTCCTATGAACCTGCAGTTATGGACCCTTGCCCCTCTGACACCGCTGGCAGTCTCGCTTCCGATTACGAATCCGCCATGGGCACCACGGACGGTACAATCCTCTACAACGATGTTCTCAGAGCGCTGGAAACTCATCATTTCCTTTCCGCTTCCGCACTTTACGGCTATTCCATCGTCTCCTACGTTGACATCACAGCCACGGACATCAACGTTGACGCAGGACTCGATATCAATTCCGTCCGTATTGGGGGAATCGTACGGGTTATCAATGACGATGTCTCTCAGAGCCAGGTTTGTTACGC
>CAKJZO010000109.1 GCA_918298275.1 Spirochaetota bacterium
TACGTGAAGACACTTCCGGAGCTGGTCAATCCCAGAACGGGAAGGCTCCATACCACATTCCTGCAGACGGGAACTGCGACCGGCAGGCTCTCGAGCAAGAACCCGAACCTCCAGAACATTCCCGTGAGGACGGACGAGGGCCGCAAGATCCGCGATGCCTTCGTTCCCAAGGAAGGGTGTACTCTCATGAGCGCGGATTATTCGCAGATCGAACTCGTGGTGCTTTCCCATGTTTCGGGCGATGCAAACCTGCGTTCGGCTTTCCTGGAAGGCAACGATGTCCACCGCGAGACCGCAGCCAAGATGTTCGACATCTTCCCCGAGATGGTTACCCCGGAGCAGAGGCGCATGGCAAAGACCATCAATTTCGGAATAATGTACGGCATGTCCCCGTTCCGTCTTGCCGGAGAGCTGAAGATCAGCCTCAAGAGCGCAAAGGAGTTCATCGAGCGCTACTTCGAGCGCTACAGCGGTGTCAGCGCATTCGTGGAGAAGATCAAGGCCCAGGCATATGAAGACGGGTTCGTACGCACCGCCATGGGCCACATCAGGTACATCCCGGAGATAAAGAGCTCCAACAAGACGGTCCGTTCCACAGCGGAGAGGGTGGCAGTGAATACAGTCATCCAGGGAACCGCCGCCGAGATAATGAAGCTGGCGATGATGGCCATCGACCGCCGGATGAAGGAGCTTAAACTGAAATCCAGAATGCTGCTTCAGGTCCATGATGAAGTGATCTTCGAGGTTCCGGAAGATGAGACCGAACAGATGAAGGACCTTGTGAGAAGCTGCATGGAGAATGCCATGAAGCTCAGTGTTCCGCTCAAGGTGGGTCTTGAAACCGCTGGGCGCTGGGGGGAGATGCACTGATGATTATAGGTCTTACCGGCAAGAGCTGCAGCGGAAAGAACTATGTGGGAGAGATTCTCAGGTCCAGGGGTTTGGAGGTCTGGGACACAGACGTCATGTGCCATAACGGACTGTCTGAGAATATTCAGGCCATTGTTTCCGAGTTCGGTGAAGGCGTTGTGATAAGGCGTAACGGACACCTTGAAGCCTCCAGACCGGAAATCGGAAAGATCGTGTTTTCCAATCCGCAGAAGCTCAGGGCGCTTGAGGGAATCCTCTATCCGTGGCTCAGGAAGCTCGTACTCGAATGGAAGGCTTCCAACCCTGACGGGATACTGGTTCTCAACGGAGCCTTGCTCTACAGGGCGGGTTTCTGTGACCTCTGCAGCTGCATGATCTATGTGGATGCCTCCTATGAGGTAAGGCTTTCAAGGGCCATGCGGAGGGACGGCATCGACGAAAAGACCTTCCTTCTGAGGGAAAAATCCCAGGGAGATGTTGATTTCAGGGATGTCGATTATGCAGTTCCGCTGTATATTGTCACGAATAACGGCTCGAATTTGGAAGAAGTTAATCGACAAGTAATTGATATCTGTGATACACTTGGTATAGTATAATGTAATTGTTATACGCTTTTAACCAGTGAGGTGATTGCCGTGAAGAAGAATAAACTTGTTTTGCTGACAGTTCTTATTGTTCTGGTCCTCTATGTCGGTGCAGTGATTTTCGTCACGAAGCCCAACACGAATGCCTATTCAGCCATCTTCGGTTCATCAGAAAAGGCTGCAGCTCCTGCACCCGAAACAGTCAAGGCAGATCATGATGCCATCATTGCCGAGGCAGAGAAGATTGCCACACAGAAGGCCGACGCAGCAAAGTCCGCTTCAGCCGAATATACAGACGCAGCAGTTGCAGATTTCAAGGCTGTCATCGACAAGGCTGTTGCAGACGCCTTTGCAAACCTCGAGTTCGAGGGTGATACAATCATCCAGACCATTCCGTTCGATATCAACGAGCATCGCGATGAGATCGTCAATGCAGTCGTTCCCGAGCTTCTGAAGTATGATGATGAGCTTGCAGCCCTCATGTATGAGAAGTACAAGGATCAGCTTGTGGAGATGATCGTCGATGAGCTGATTGCAAAGCTCGGTTCGGATGTCGCCGTCGAATCCGATGACTATGACACCGTCAGACGCCAGATGAGAGAGGCCGAGATCAAGAAGATGCTTGAGCAGCTCCACGACTGAGAGCTATTACGAATCGGCGAGAATCCTAGTCTCGCCTTCAGGGGTCCTGATAAGCCAGGATCCTTTTTCTTTGTCCGGTTCTTCGATGATGTAGTTTCCGCAGAGCGGTACCTTGCCGCCGCCCTGGGGGAGGTCCGCCACATAGTTTGGCATCCCGAGTCCCGAAAGCCTGAGCCTGAGCTCCCTTTCGATTTCCATGCCTTTCCTGAGCGGGACACGGAAGTCTCCGGTTCCGCTGACCATGTCTCCCTGGAAGAGGTAGTAGGGCTTGATCCTGTTGAAGAGCAGCCTGTTGCACAGATCCTCGAGGGTATCGGCATCGTCATTGACACCCCGCAGAAGTACGCTCTGATTGAGGGCAGGGATTCCGGCGTCCACGAAGAGGGAGACTGCCCTGATGCTTTCGGGTGTAAGCTCCCTCGGGTGGTTGAACTGGGTCATCAGGTAGAAAGGGGCGCTGTCGTGGCGTTTGAACATGGCCACGAGCCTGTCCGTGATTCTGGACGGCTGGGAGACGGGGTAGCGGGTGCAGATGCGGATTATCAGATCCGGTCTGGCTTTCCGGAAGGTTCCTATCATCTCATCCAGCTGCTCGTCGGAGAGGGTAAGAGGATCGCCTCCGGTCAGAAGCATCTCCCTGATTTGGGGTTTGTCCTTCAGATACAGGGCGGCTTCTTCGGTTTCCTGCCGGCTTGCGGGTCCCATCATGTTTCCGGTGAAGCGACGACGGAAGCAGTGGCGGCAATACATGGGACAGATGTCCGTTGCAAGGAATGCGACGCGGTTCATGTACCTGTGAACCAGACGCTCGCCGTGGCTGTGCTCGATCTCCGCCAGCGGGTCCTTCGACTCGGACTGAAGGCTCTCGTTCTCCCTGCATGTGGGGACAACCTGACGTCTGAGCGGATCGGAAGGGTCCTTCGGATCGATGAGGGAGAGGTAGTGCTCGGTAATGCAGAGAGGAACCCCGACCGAAGCCGGCTTCCAGGATTTCTCCTCCTCGGTGAGATCAAGATACTTACTCAGCTGCTCAAGTGTTGTAATTGCCATCGTACTGCAAAAAACAAGGGGCTATGAAAGCCCCTCTGTGTTTTTCGGATTTCGTTTTCCCGTCAGCCGTTGACTCTTTCAAGGTATTCCTTGGTCTCGGTGTTGACGCGGATCTTCTCACCCTGCTTGATGAAGATGGGAACTCTGACTCTGAGTCCTGTCTCGGTTGTGACGAACTTGGTTGCACCCTGGACGGTGTCGCCCTTGATGGCTTCCTCGGCCTCTGCTACGAGGTAGACGACCTTTGAAGGAATCTGGATGTCGAGAATCTCGTCGTTGTAGACTGTGCATCTGTAGGTCTCTCCGTCCTTCATGAGGAGCTCATAGCCCTCGAAGTTGGCCATCGGGACCTCGAACTGGTCGTATGTGTCGACGTTCATCATGTGGAAGTTCTCACCGTCGTTGTACATGTACTGGTAATCCATGTTCTCGACGTTGATGTCTTCGACGCTGTCCTGGCTCTTGATTGTCTCCTGGAGAACCTGACCTGTTGTGGGGCTCTTGAGCTTGAGTCTGACGAATGCAGAACCCTTTCCTGGGTTTACGAACTCGCGCTCAACGCAGATGAATGGCTGACCTTTAATCAGAAGTGCTGTACCTTTGTCGATCTGTCCAGCTTTAATCATAATGAATCACCTCTTGTGTTTTCACAGAATTGATAACTATTTAAGCGAAAAACATATTAGCATAAGCTCAAGATATTGTTCAAGACGGGAAGTCTATTCTCTACCTTATAATATATTGGACAAAGGGAAGAGCAGGACGTCGTCGATCTCCCCGGCGCCGGTTTCCAGCATCAGCAGCCTGTCCAGACCCATCGCCACGCCCGAGCACTTGGGCAGCGCGCCGATCGTGTCGCAGAAGCTTTCGTCCACGTCCGGGATTGTCTTTCCGTTGTCGCTGCGAAGCGAAAGGAGCTTCTGGTACTCCCTGCGGTAATAGTCCCTGGCAACATCAGCATCGCGTTCCTCGAGATAGCAGTTGGCCACCTCGATTCCGCCGATGTAGAGCTCCCATCTGCGCCTATAGTTGCCCTTTGCCTCGGCAAGGCATTCTATCTGTCTGGGGTAGTCGGTCAGGCAGACGGGGTGATCCTTGGGAAGGGAAGTCTCGACGAAGTTGATGAAAATGCGGTTGAAGGTATCGTCCCAGCTTTCCGGACCGGGGATAATCAGGCCCAGATCCGATGCCGCCTTCCTGAGGTCCCTCGGGTTCTGAAGCTCATCCAGATCGATGCCGCCTGCATATCTCTTCACGGCTTCGCGCACCGTCATCGTTTCGAAATCCGCAAGAACCGATTCCGGGCAGCTTCCGAGGGCGGTTTTCCTGAGCATGTCGCACGTGAGGGCAATCGAGTCAGTCTCGTCGAAATCCACGGTGTAGTATTCGAGCATGGTGAACTCGGGGTTGTGGATGCTTCCCAGCTGCTCGCAGTTGCGGAAGCATTTGGAAATCTCGAATACGGAACCGCTTCCCTCGGCTAGGAGCTTCTTGATGAATATCTCGGGGGAGGGAATCATGTAGAGCTCGCGGCTTGTGCGGAACTCGTTGATGAAAGTGGTTCCGAAGTTGTCGATGGTTGCCTCGGGAATGAGGTCTGCCGACAGGGTGGGCGTTTCCACTTCAAGGTAGCCCCTGTCCGTGAAATATGCGCGGATATTCGAGTAAAGTCTGCTTCTTGCTATGGCCGCTTCTCTGTTCATGCTTCTATGATAGCCCTTTGACCTGACATTGAAAAGGTCACTTGTAGAGTGGTATAATCGGCCTATGAATTCCTACAACCCGCACGATGTCATCTATGCCCTTGCCACTGCGTGGGCCAAAAGCGCCATAGCGGTTGTCCGTGTCAGCGGGGAGGGCTGCATCAAGGCTCTTTCCGGGGCGATCGAAGGCAAACGTGACATCTGCAACCTCAGAAGCAACACCGCATATTACTGCCACCTCATGGACATACAGGGCTCTCTCAAGATAGACGATGTAGTCCTGACCGTGTTCAGGGACGGACATGGGTACACCGGGGAGGAGGCGGTCGAGATTTCCTGCCACGGCGGGCTTCAGATAGTAAAGGATGTGCTTGCGGCGATGGAGAATCTGGGGTTCAGACAGGCGCTTCCCGGGGAATTCACGATGCGTGCCTTCCTGCACGGAAAGATGGACCTGACCCGTGCCGAGGCAGTCAACGAACTGATCAACTCCCGGGGGCGAACCGGCCAGACGATGGCTTTGAATAGGCTTAATGGCGCACTTTTTGATAGAATTAACAAAATCAAGGCTATTATCGTTGAGATAATGGGAATTGTAGAGGTTCAGCTGGATTACTCCGAGGGAGAAATCGGAGAGGATCTTTCCTTCCCGATTGACAGACTTAATCAGGCTATCTCCGAACTGGGACGCATCAAGGACTCCTTCCGCACCGGAAGGCTGTACGGTCAGGGCGCCAGGGTAGTGCTTGCAGGTCCTTCGAATGCCGGAAAGAGCTCACTGTTCAATCTGTTCCTGAAAGAGGAGCGCTCGATTGTCAGTTCTACCCTCGGGACAACCAGGGACTACATCGAGGCTTCCTGCAACATAGGCGGAATTCCGGTCCGGCTGTATGATACCGCCGGTTTCAGGAGCCTTTCCGAAAGCGAGATCGAGGAGGAGGGCATCAGGCGCTCCAGAAGTCTGATGGATGCAGCCGATATCATCATCTACATGACTGACTGCACGGATGACGGCGAACCCGACGACAAGGTCCTTTCGGATCCGAGATGCATTGCGGTTCTCAACAAGGCGGATCTCGGTAATGCCTGCAGGGATGGCTTTATCCGGCTGTCCGTTTCGACGGGGCAGGGGTTCGATGAGCTGTGCAGCGCGATAGTTGCCAAGCTGACATCCGACCTGACGGTGCCGGATGACAGCGCGCTGGTAATAGAGAGCGAGCGGCAGAGAAAAGATCTCGAGCGTGCTCAGACGGCCCTCGAGGGCGCAAGGCTGGCTGTAGAGAACGATCTTCCGCTGGATATCGTTTCGATGGATATTCAGGAAGCGCTTGAGGCTCTCGGAGAGCTTACCGGCGAAGTCACTACTGACGATATTCTGGATCAGATTTTCGGATCTTTCTGTGTGGGTAAGTGATATGGATTACGATGTCATAGTTGTCGGAGGAGGACATGCGGGAATCGAAGCCGCGCTGGCTAGCGCCAGAATCGGTTTCAGGACCCTCATGATAACCCAGAGTCTCGATGCGATCGGAAGGCTTTCCTGCAACCCTGCGGTAGGCGGTCTTGCCAAGGGTAATCTTGTCAGGGAAACCGATGCCCTGGGCGGGCAGATGGGGCTACTCATCGACAGGACTATGATTCAGTTCCGCATACTCAACAGAAGGCGCGGGCCTGCCGTTCAGGCTCCGAGGGCCCAGGCCGACAAGTTCTCATATTCACGCCTAGCAAAGGAAACCCTGGAGAACCAGGACAACCTGCAGCTGTTCATGGATACGGTGGTCGATATACTTACCGATTCCATGGGAAGGAAAGCCTGCGGGGTAAGGACCCGGCGCAACATGACGTTCACGTCAAAGGCCGTGGTGCTGACTACCGGAACCTTTATGGACGGCCGCATCTTCATAGGCGAGTACGACCACAGTGCCGGACGTCTCGGTGAAGAAGCTGCAATCGGACTGGGGGACGCTCTGAAACAGAAAGGCTTCTCTGTAGGCCGGCTCAAGACCGGAACACCTGCCCGCGTAAGGTTCTCCTCGCTTCATCTGGATCAGATGGAACGCCAGGACGGAGATTCCGAAGTGGTTCCGTTCAGCTTCATGCATGAGAGCATAGAGCGTCCGATGGTTCCGTGCTGGATTACATACACCAACGAGAAGACGCATAAGATTATCAGGGACAACATGCACCGTTCTCCTCTTTACGGCGGAAAGATCGTAGGCAAGGGGCCTAGGTACTGCCCGTCCATCGAGGACAAGGTCGTTCGTTTCCCGGAGCGCGAAAGGCATCAGATATTCGTTGAACCCGAGGGAATCGGAACTCAGGAGATGTATCTCAACGGTCTGTCCTCATCGTTGCCGGAAGAGGTCCAGCTGGATTTCATCCATTCCATAGACGGTCTGCAGGATGCGATTGTGATGCGCCCGGCCTATGCGGTCGAGTATTCCTATCTGAATCCTATCCAGCTCAAGCCGTCTCTGGAGTCCAAGGTTTTGGAGAACCTGTTCGTTGCAGGTCAGACCAACGGTACCAGCGGCTATGAGGAGGCTGCCTGCCAGGGCCTTATGGCCGGTATCAATGCCTGTCAGAAGATAAAAGGGGAGGAGCCTCTGGTCCTCAAGCGCACCGAAGCCTACATAGGAGTTCTGATCGATGACCTTGTCACGATGGGGACCAAGGAGCCGTACCGCATGTTCACCAGCCGTGCCGAATATAGGCTGAACCTGAGGCACGATACCGCCGACGAGAGACTTACGCAGAAGGGTTACGATGTCGGGTTGGCTACCGACGAAAGGCTCGGGATGCTTCAGAAGAAGATCTCCCGTATGGAGAGCCTTCAGGATATCCTGCGGCACAGGGGATTCGGCGGCCGCAATGCGCTCGATGCCCTCAAGAGTCCCGAGATCACGATGGACGAACTGGGAACGGAGATTCCCGAGGTGAACGACTATCCCAAGAGCGCGCGTCTTGCCCTGGAGCTCAAGATCAAATACGAAGGCTATATCCAGAGACAGGACAGGCAGGTCGAACGCTTCTCCAAGATGGAAGGAATCAGGATTCCCGAGGACTTTGACTACGATGCCATAGACGGAATCAGCTCAGAGTCCAGGGAGAAGCTCAAGGCAGTCAGACCGACTTCCATCGGCCAGGCTTCCAGAATCAGCGGCGTAAGGCCTAGCGACATCACGGTTCTTCTCGTGTATCTGAAACAGTGAGGCCATATGGACAGAAGGCTGCAGGAAATCCTTGAAAGCGGAATAAGACAGATAGATCCCGATGTTGCCCAGGCAACCGTCATCAGACGCCTCGGAAAGCTTTATGATGAGATCGAGCTCTTCAATCCCCGCTATGCACTGGTGAACGCTTCGGGTGAGGAACTGGTCCGCAGGCACATATTGGACTGTCTTGCTCCGATCGGGATCATCAGGGAATATGCCGCCCCGTGCGCAGAGTGCGGCAAGGTCCGTTTTGCGGACCTGGGCTCCGGCTCCGGGCTTCCCGGTCTGGTGCTTGCCAGTGTGTTCGACAGGTGGGATATAAACCTGGTCGAGCGCATGGGAAGAAGGGCGGGTTTTCTGCGCAACACTGTTGCCGTGCTTGGGCTGAGTTCTGTTGTCGATGTAGTCCAGAAGGATCTTTCAGAGGTTCAGAATCAATATGATGTGATAACTTTCAGGGCTTTCAGGCCGTTTAAGGATATCATTTCTGATCTCGATAGGATTCTTGCCCCCAACGGGGTGATTCTTGCCTACAAGAGCAGCGAGGAGAATATCCAGGAAGAAATCCAGGTTCTGGAAAGCTACACCGGATCCCGGTTCACTGCCGTGACGGTCGGATACAGGGTTCCCATGCTCGATGCCGAGAGGCGGATGCTGGTCGTAAAACGAGTCTGAAACATAATGACATACAAGAAGTAAAATGTTATCATAATTGTATGGCAAAAAAGCGTAGACCCAACATTCTCATGGCACCCGTCTGTGCAATCGTTATGATTGCAGTTCTGGCTGCATGTGCATTCCCGTTTCTGAATCTCAGGGAAGGGTCCCTTTTCTTTGCCGTCCTGAATCCGCTTCACTCGTTTCTGGATGATTACGCCAATGTCTTTGCCGGAGGAAACCTCAGGACCTATGGTCTGATACCTGTCGCTATTCTGAGCGTGGTCGACTTTGTTCTGGCCATGATGGGATCGGGGCTCATCTCCTTCCTTCTCAGGTGCGTCGCGTTCTACAGCCTCTATCTTCTCGGTACTGCAATCCAGCACAGATCCGATGTCTTCAAGGTTCTTTCCGGTCTGCCGTCAATCTATCCTCTGATTGCCGCGGGAGCATTCATGGTTTCGGTGGTGCTGCTTCTTCTGATCCGGAAGATCAAGAGGGGAGATTCTCCGAAGAAGACAAAAGTTCCGAAAACCGGTTCTGAAATACCTGCAGAGCTTCCGCTTCAGGAAGAATCGGGGAGCAAGGACAACCCGGAGCCGGAGGCAGAGGCACAGAAGCCCGTCGAACCGCGCCCGTTCTCCCTTTCCTTCCGTGAGGAGGAGATCCCGCAGGTTCAGAGGGAGCCTGAAGCCAAGTACGAGCATGACCAGACAACATACCGCAAGGCTATCGACAGCCTTGTGGACGTGAAGACCCCGGAGTATCAGACCTTCCCGAACTACTCGCTTACAGCCAGTGTCTCGTCCATTGACCGAGGCAACTACAATGTCGCAGAACTCGAGGCCAAGATCCGTGCCGAGGAGCAGCGCAAGATGCAGGAGGAACTGGAGAGAAAGCGTCAGGAAGAGGAGCGCAAGAAGAAGGAAGCCGAGGAGCAGGAGCGCATCCGCCGGGAAGCAGAGGCCAACCGCAAGCGCATAGAGAACCTCTTCAAGCCGCGTAATCTCATGAAGAAGCTCAATGAAGACGTCGAAGTCGAGAAGAGCTTCCCAAGCTATGCCAAGAACGCCCCGAGCATGGACTTCTCTGCTGCGGAAAGCAGACCGGAAGAACCCAAGGCGGAGCCCGCAGCGGGAACAAGTCCTTCCTACAGCCCCAGACCTGCTATGCAGTTCGGCGTCTCCTCGGAGCGTTCCGATATTCCTGTTTCCCAGCAGATTCCGCCTTCTCAGATGTCCAATCCCTATGCCTACGAATCGGCACCGACTCTGGCTGTTGAGGAAGAAGAGCCGCAGGAGCAGCCTACATCGGTATTCAGACAGGCAAGCGAGCAGGCCGAGCAGGATGCCCAGCTGGTGTTCAGAAAGCGTCAGGCAGAGCTCGAACGCAAGCACCTCGAGGAGATGCAGGAACTTGAGAGAAAGCGCCAGGAAGCTGAGGAAGCTGCCCGCAAGGCAGAGGAACTGCTCCAGCAGACCAAGGCCGAGATGCAGCGTCAGGCCGATCTGGCCAAAGCCGAAGCCGATCGACGTGCTGCCGAGGAGAAGGCTGCTGCCGAGGCTGCAAGAAAAGCTGCCGAGGAAGAAGAAGAGGGCATTTCCGATGCCGATATGGCAGCCAACGATGCCAAGGAGAAGGCAAAGGGACCGGATGTGGACTATGTATCAGGCGTTGCCGGCCTGAAGAGCTCGATAGGCGGCAATTCCTACCTGCTGGACAAGCAGAAGTTCAAGTACGAGTTCCCGCCCGAGAACATCCTAAAACACTATGAGGTCAGCGCCAAGGTCTATGAGGACCCGGAGAACGACCCGGACGGCCAGAC
>CAKJZO010000110.1 GCA_918298275.1 Spirochaetota bacterium
GGTCTTTTCTACAACGAATGTATCCAAGAAGAGCGCAAGGCCTCTCTTCTCTACCACGGGAATGAATTCCGCAGGGAGAATCGGCCCGAGACTCGGGTCGTTGTAGCGCAGGAGAACTTCCGCGGCATTCACCTTCTGTCCCTCTGCGGAGATCAGGGGCTGGAAGCAGATATAGAGGCCGTCTCCGGTCTTCACCGAGCGTCTCATGGACTCGTCTATAATCTGCTGACGTCTGTACTTTGCCAGCAAAGAAGAGTCTATATCAAGTCTGATGCGGTGATTATTGATAACATTCTCAGAATTCAGAGCATCATTTACGATTGAAACAAGTTCTGATGAGGATATCTTGGTGGAAGTGTTGGTGCTGGCGACGAGGATCTTTGCCATCAGATCCACGCTGATTCCCGAGACATCCCAGTTGCCCTTGAATCTTTCCGCAATCGCAGCGGAGACCTGCTCCAGCTCGGCACGGGTTCGAGTCAGAATCCAGAAGCGTGCCTTGGAATCCCTGAAAAACCAGCTCTTGCGGCCATGCACATGCTCGAAGTAATCTCCGACCTGACGGGCAAGCGTCTTGCTTGCAAGGTTTCCGGATCCTCTGTCCAGAGTCGACAGTCCGTCAACGTTGATAACTATGCAGTGCACCTGGCGGTGTCCCAACTCCCCGTCCAGAAACAGGTGCAGCGCAGCGGAGTTGAATGCTCCCGAGTCCTCGTCCAGCATGGTTTCCGGGCTCTGCAGGGTGAGGTCCCACAGCATGATGGCTACGGTCATGGCGGTTCCGGTCAGAATGATGGCCGGATGCTTGATCTGGAAAGCCGTCGCAACGGTGACGATGGCAGTGAAGAACAGTATTGTGAGGACCTGCTTCCTGGCCAGTTTCTCCCTGTTGAAGAACACTATGGACACCAGAATCAGAAGATGGATGGCCACACTGACATAGAGCACGATATGCAGCGGACCCTGGACAAAACTGAGATTCCCGTCAACCTCGCTGATTGAAAAGATGAGGCCTGTGAAAGGATTGATCAGCTGTATTCCCAGGAACAGGGAGGCAGGAGCAAACAAGGTTATGAAAGCCTTGTTGCTGGAGAAGGAATATCCGAGGGCAAATATCAGATAGATGCACATCAGAAGCGGCATGATCGTCTGCAGGCAGTAGAACAGTCCGTTCACCAGATAGTTCACCCAGACCGGGACGGTGGTGATGTACTCCAGCGTGATGCATCCCGCGATATCGAGGGAAAGGTCCAGCATCGCGCATAGAAGGATTATGGTGAACAGCTTGTTGGTAATCGTAGGGAATCTCTTCGCGGAGCCGTACTGAACCACAAGACAGACAAGGAATATCAGTGAGCAGAGTTCGAACTGGAACTGGTATGCGAAATTGGCAAGCATCTGGTGAATTATAGTGCATTATCATGCCGATTTCCAGCCGTATAAGGCTAACGGTTACATTTAATATATTGAGACAACTGCAACCTTTACTTCTCAGCGTACACGGGTTTAGAATATGCATACTGAATCTATACTGACTCAAAGGAGTTGCATTATGGAGAAATTCTTCAAGCTTAAGGAAAGGGGAACGGATGTCAAGACCGAAATCATGGCCGGCATCACAACGTTCATGACCATGGCTTACATTCTAGCCGTGAACCCCGGAATCCTGTCCGCATCAGGTATGGGCTTCGGCAGAGTATTCGCTGCGACAGCCATTACCTCTGCAATCGCCACACTGGTGATGGGACTTCTGGCAAACCTCCCGTTTGCTCTGTCTGCAGGAATGGGACTTAACGCATTCTTCGCATACACGGTATGTCTCGGAATGGGTTACTCCTGGCAGTGGGCCCTTACAGCAATCTTCTGTGAAGGTATCATCTTCCTGATTCTGACCTTCTTCAACATCCGTGAAGCAATCGTCAACAGCATCCCGCACAGCCTCAAGAAGGCAATCGCCGCAGGTATAGGTCTGTTCATCGCCTTCATCGGACTGCAGAATGCCGGAATCATCGTCGGCGGTGCAACTCTGGTCGAGCTCAGCGGATCATGGTTCAAGGGCAGCGCAGGAGTGGCAATGATCGGTCTGGTAATCACATCACTGCTCCTCATCAAGAAAGTCAAAGGCGCCCTACTGATCGGTATTGTCATCACCACCATCATCGGAATCCCGTTCGGTGTCACACAGTATGCAGGCGGTTCATATCTGCCCAGCGCACCCTACTTCTTCGAGTTCGCATTCAAGGACATCTTCTCAAGCGGAAAGACCATCTTCGACTTCATCGTCGTCATGTTCACATTCCTCTTCATCGATATGTTCGATACAGTCGGAACACTCATCGGATGTGCCGGCAAGTCAGGCCTGATTGCTGAAGACGGATCAATCCAGAACTGCAAGGAAGCCCTGTTCGCCGATGCAATCGGAACAACAGTCGGCGCAATCTTCGGAACATCGACGGTCACCACATTTGTCGAGAGCGCTTCCGGCGTTTCCGAGGGCGGAAGAACCGGACTTACCGCAGTCACCGTTTCGGTACTGTTCCTGCTTTCTCTGTTCCTCGAGCCGCTGTTCGGATCAATCCCAAGCGCAGCTACAGCTCCGGCACTGATCATCGTCGGCGTCATGATGATCTCACCGGTCCTGGACATCGACTTCTCCGACTACACGGAGGCCATCCCGGCATTCCTTACCATACTGTTCATGGTATGTGCCTACAGCATCTCGGACGGTATCATGTTCGGTATGCCGTTCTATGTCCTGGTCAAGATTTTCTCCGGAAAGATCAAGGAAATCGGCGTTACGACATGGATCATCGCCGCTCTTTTCATAGCAAAGATCATTTTCAAGGCTATCTGACAAAGGGAAAAGAAAAACAATTCTGCCGCAGGTTCTTCCTGCGGCGTTTTTTAACGGGGGCAGATCATGGAGAAGAAAGACCTTCAGAGATTGATCAACGTTTCAAGAGGACGATATCGGGCAGACATGAGGATCACCAACTGCCATATCGTAGATGTCTTCAACAAGGAAGTATTCGATGCCGATGTCTATATCTTCGACGGAATGATAGCCGGGTTCGGCGAGTCGTGGTTCCCGGAAGCTCAGGAAGTCGTCGATGCCAAGGGTATGTACCTGGTGCCGGGCTTCATAGACAGCCATCTGCACATCGAGTCCTCGCATCTCTCCCCCGCAGAATACTCGAGGCTTGTCATCCCGTGCGGAACCACCACCGTGATTGCCGACCCCCACGAGATCGTCAATGTATGCGGTCTGGACGGCTTCGACTACATGCTTCAGGCCACAGAGAACCTTCCGCTGTCGGTCTTCCTTCAGGTTCCCTCCTGCGTACCCTGCTCCCCGTACGAGAACTCGGGAGCCATAATCGGAGCAAAGGAAATCAAGAAGGTTATAAACAATCCCAGGGTCCTCGGTCTGGGAGAGATGATGGACTTCGTCGGAGTCTGTGCGGCAAAGGATGAAGTCATAGAGAAAGTGCTTGCAGCAAAGGAAGCAGGCAAGATGATCGACGGCCACTATCTGGGTTTCGAACCCCGTCTCGACGCCTACTGCGCTGCGGGAATAGCCACGGACCACGAGTGTGCGACCGCAAAGGACATGCTGGACCGCATCAGACGCGGAATGTACGTCCTCATGAGACAGGGAACCGCATGTCATGACCTGCTGAATCTGCTCAAGGGCATGAATGACAGGAACACCGACCGGTGTCTGATGTGCACCGATGACTGTGCGGCAAAGACCATGGTCGAGATCGGTCACATAGACAACAACGTGCGCATGGCGATCGCCGCGGGCGTGGACCCGATAACGGCTATCTGCATGGCCACGGTCAATGCCGCAAACTGTTACCGTCTCGATGACCGCGGGGCAATCGCTCCCGGAAGAAGAGCCGATTTCCTGCTTCTGTCGTCTCTGGACAAGGATTTCCGCGTCGAAGAAGTCTACACCGCAGGCCGGCATGTGGCATCGGCACACAAATACCTCGTGTCTCCGGTCCATGTACCCATCGACAAGGTCAGCGGACGGATGGATGTCAGGGATCTCAGCCCCGAGCGTTTCGACCTGAGGCTCAGAAGACCCCACGTAAGGGTCATGGAGGTAAGCCCCGGATCAGTGGTCACCAGACAGACCGATGCCTGGGTGGATCTGGACAGGGACGGAATCTGGCGCAGGAACGATGAAGACATCGTCAAGATCGCCGTAGTCGAGCGCCACCACGGAACAGGCAATATAGGACTGGGACTGATCAAGGGACTCAACCTCAGAGGCGGAGCCATCGCGACTTCGATTGCACATGATTCCCACAACATCATAGTTGCCGGAGACAACAGCACCGACATGTACGAGGCCGTGCAGCAGCTCATCCTGATGGGCGGAGGCATGACGGTGGTCAAGGACGGAAAGGTCCTGGAATGCGTTCAGCATGAGATTGCAGGTCTGATGACGGACCTACCGGGCGAGGTCGTGGCGCAGAAACTTGCATCGATAATCGAGACCGCCAGACGCGAGCTGGGAATCAGCGGAGGCGTGGATCCGTTCATGACGCTGTGTTTCATGTCCCTGGTCGTGATCCCGGAAATCAAGATCACGGACATGGGTCTGTTCGACCTCAAGAAGTACGACTTCGTACCTCTTGAAATCGAAGGTTAAGCTGTTTTCAGATGAAGTTGATCATGTGATTTCCGCCGGAAATCTTCGAGTAATCAAGCTCGGTAAGTTTCAGATAGTCCGTAATTCCCTTCGGTGTAAGGTCATAGGAAGCTATGACCTCCGAACTCACGTCCACCCTCTTCCCCTCGACATCAATGCCGAAGGCCGATACCGATACCGGCTCGCTGACACCTATTGCATAGGCAAGCTGGATGGTTGCGCTCTCGAAGCCGTGCTTCTTGACCATGTCCACTGCAACCCTGCGTGCCATGTAGCAGCCGCTTCTGTCGACCTTTGACGGATCCTTTCCGCTGAAGGCTCCGCCTCCGACCGGCGCATAGCCGCCGTACTGGTCGCAGACGATCTTCCTGCCTGTAAGGCCGCAGTCTGCTGCAGGTCCTCCGAAGGTCCACAGACCTGCCGGATTGATCAGCATCTTCCTGGCCATCGGAATTCCGTTCTCCTCAAGAAGCTCCAGTGTCCTGGCCTTGACCTGATCGAGGGTAAGGCCCTCCTTGTGGCAGACTGAAATCAGTGTGGTGTCCAGCGGCTTGACGTAGCCCCTGGCGGAGATATCCGTCGTGACCTGGGTCTTGGCATCGCCCTGGAAGATGGTATCGGGATTGGTCTCGATATCCCTCTCGATTGCCTTGATGATGTCGATTGCGATCTCCTGACCGTAAGGCAGGTAGTACTTTCCGCCCTTGACGGCATAGCCGAACATCATGCCCTGGTCGCCGGCGCCGATGCGCTCGTCGGAATCCACGGCATTCTCGATCTGCGGGCTCTGGGCCGTAATCAGGTTGATGACCTTGCCGACCTTGTAGTTGAGGCGGTTGCCGACGCTTCTGACGATAGCCTCGTAATCGGGATGGCATGAAGCGGTGATTTCCCCGGCGATTACGACGGTATCGTCCTTTGCAAGGGTCTCACAGGCCACATGTGCCTTGGGGTCGGATTTCAGGATTACTGTAAGGATTGAGTCGGATATCTGGTCCGCGTACTTATCTGGATGGTATTTGCTCACCATCTCGGTTGAAAACATAGTCATGCTTTCCTCCTTTAGCTATTTCTTAGACGGAGCAAGTAGATGTTAAATCCCGTCGGACTGAAATATATCGAATTGGGGAAAAGATGTAAAGTCATGTAAATAGTTTGTATTGCAACAGATGTTGCATTTGTAAAGTTGCAAAACCGCCGAATGATGTTGCAATAAACATACGGTTTTGGTAAGTTGTTGTAGATATGACAAGCGAGGTTCTATAACCATGGAAAAAGGCTACCTGCTTCTTTCGGACGGCACGTGCTTCAGCGGTAGGATTTTCGGAAATCCTTCCATCTGTTGTGGCGAGCTTGTTTTCAATACCAGCATGACCGGTTACAGCGAAATACTAACTGATCCGTCCTACAACGGGCAGATTGTTCTGATGACCTATCCGCTCATCGGAAACTACGGAGTTGATGAATCCTGGAATGAGAGCTGTGGAATAAATGCCACGGCTCTTGTTGTAAGAAAGCTCTACGAGGGGCCGCTTCCTCCGGGTCGCGAAAGCCTTCAGTCCTTCATGGCAAGGCAGGGCAAATGCGGAATCACGGATGTGGACACCAGAAGCCTTACCCTCCATATCAGGAACTACGGAAGCCAGAATGCAGTGATCTTTCCCCAAAGCATGGAAGCGGAGGCACGCAAGGTGCTCGCCTCCTTTCCGAAGATCACCGAAAGGGATCTGATAGACGGGGTAAGCGTAAAGAAGGAAACTCCCGACCCGGATCTCGGAGAGGGTTTTGCAAAGTGCCCGGATGCGGACTCCCCCAGAGTTGCGCTGGTGGATTTCGGCATCAAGAAATCGATAATCGAGAACATCTACAGACGCGGCCTTCATGTGACATTGCTTCCGCCTTCCTTCAAGGCATCCGATGTGCTGGACAAGGGCTATTGTCTGCTCTTCTTGTCGAACGGACCTGGAGACCCGGCCCTACTTCAGGGAGCCGTCAATGAAGTGAAGACCTGCCTCGGCAGGATTCCCGTCAGCGGAATCTGCCTCGGACACCAGATCATAACCTGGGCGCTCGGCGGAAGAACCGTCAAGATGGCTTTCGGCCACCACGGCGGAAACCATCCAGTAAGGGACCTTGATACCGGAAAGACCTTCGTGACCAGCCAGAACCACGGCTTCATGAGCGACAGAAGCACCTTGCCCGAAAGCGTCAGCATCTGGTTCGTGAATGCCAATGACGGCACTGTCGAAGGCCTGTACGACAAGTCAAGACATGTCAGAAGCGTGCAGTTCCACCCCGAGGCCTCACCCGGCCCCCAGGACGGAACCTGGATATTCGATTCACTGCTGGAGGATAAAGCCTGATGCCCAGAAGAAACGACATACATCACATACTGGTAATCGGTTCCGGTCCCATAGTCATCGGACAGGCCTGTGAATTCGACTACTCCGGCAACCAGGCCGTAAAGACCCTGAAGGAAGAAGGCTACGAGGTTTCCCTGATCAACCCGAACCCGGCCACTATGATGACCACACCGGGAATCGCGGACCACATCTTCCTCGAGCCGCTGACCACCGACTATGTGGAGAAGATATTCCAGCAGGTCGGGCCCGATGCCATCCTGTCCACGATGGGAGGCCAGACGGCACTGAACCTGACCATGGAGCTTGAAAGCAAGGGCCTTCTCGAGAAGTACGGGGTCAAGGTCATCGGAGCATCGATCGATTCCATCCGCAAGGCCGAGGACCGCGGCGCCTTCAAGGAGATAGTAAGCTCGATAGGCCTCGAGAGCGCAAAGAGCACTGTCGTACACAACCTGGAGGAGGCAAAGGCAGCCCGCAGGGAGATTCCGCTTCCGATCATCATCCGCCCCTCGTACACACTGGGAGGAATGGGCGGTTCGATAGCCAACACCGAAGAGGAGTTCCTTCCCCTGGTGGAGCATGCGCTGGAGGTCTCGCCTGCCCATGAGGCTCTTCTCGAAGAGTCGCTCATAGGCTGGAAGGAGTTCGAGATGGAAGTCATGCGCGACAGCAAGGTCAACGCCATCATAGTCTGCTCCATCGAGAACATAGACCCCATGGGAGTCCACACCGGAGACAGCATCACTATCGCTCCGATCCAGACGCTCAGCGACAAGCAGTACCAGAGGATGAGAAACGCATCCATCGACATCCTGAGGGCGGTCGGAGTGGACTGCGGCGGTTCCAACGTCCAGTTCGCAATGCAGAACGATACCGACAGGATGATAGTCATCGAGATGAACCCGCGTGTCTCGCGTTCATCCGCCCTGGCCTCCAAGGCGACGGGCTTCCCGATCGCAAGCTGCTCTGCAAAGCTTGCAGTCGGCTACACCCTGGATGAGGTAGTGAACGAGATCACCGGTCAGTCGGTATCCTGCTTCGAACCGGCTCTGGACTACACCGCCGTCAAGGTGCCTCGCTTCGAGCTGGAGAAGTTCCCGCTGCCTGCAAGCGCACTCGGAACCCAGATGAGAAGCGTCGGTGAGGCGCTGGCTTTGGGAAGGACCGCACTGGAAGCCCTGAACAAAGGAATCAGGGCCAGCGAAAGGAAATTCGAGGGCCTGGTTGGCCTTGATAGGGATAAAAATGACGTTGATACCCTGCTTAGATGCGCTCATCCGCTGAGGCTTCAGGCAGCCTACACAGTCATAACCGAACAGGGAGAATCCTGTCTGAACGAGATTTCGAAGGTCACGGGTTTCGACAGATTCTTCCTCTCGCTTCTGGTCGAGCAGGCAGATCTGGACAACAGGATCAGACAGAATCTCGATGAAGAACTGCTCCTTCAGGCCAAGCAGGCGGGAATGTCAGACAAGAGGATCGCGCAGCTTGCAGGCCTCAGCGCCTGTGACGTGGAAGAGATGAGAAAGAAGGCCGGACTGAAGCCTTCGGTCCATTTCGTTGATACCTGCGCAGGCGAGTTCAACGCCCTCACACCCTACTGCTACACCACCTACGGCGAAGAGGATGAAGGCGAGCCGCTCGGCGAGAACGCCGTGGCCATCATCGCCTCCGGTCCCAACCGGATCGGCCAGGGTCTCGAGTTCGACACCTGCTGTACCCTAGCCTCCTTTGCATTCAGGAAAAACGGCCGCAAGACCATAATGATCAACAGCAATCCGGAGACAGTCTCGACGGACTTCACCTCTTCCGACAGACTCTACATCAGCGCCCTCACTGCAGAGGACGTCATAGGAATCCTGGAGAAGGAACACGTGAAGGACGTGGTCGTCCAGCTGGGCGGTCAGACCCCGCTGAACATGGCGGACGAACTGGAGAAATGGGGCGCCAACATCATCGGCACACCGCTTTCGGGCATAGACGCCACCGAGGACAGGGGCCTTTTCTCCGCCCTGGTCAAGAAGCTCGGACTCAGACAGCCGGACAACCGCATGGCCGGAACCCCGGGCGACGTCTTCAGATGCTCCCATGAAGTGGGATTCCCCGTCCTTCTCAGACCCTCGTTCGTTCTCGGCGGAAGAAGCATGTTCATCGCCTATGACGATGCCGGCCTTGCCGAGTTCTTCGAGAAATCCGGAGTGACCATCTCCCCGCAGGCCCCGGTGCTTGTAGACCAGTTCCTGGAGGATGCCTTCGAGTACGACCTGGATGCCGTCTCCGACGGGCAGAACGTCTACATCGGAGGAATCCTGCAGCACATAGAGGCAGCAGGAATCCACTCAGGTGACAGTGCATCGGTCTTCCCGCCCTACAAGAGCAAGCCCGAGATCCTGGAGCAGATGAAACAGTGGGCGCTGCGCCTTGCAAGGGAAATACCGGTAAAGGGAATGATGAACATCCAGTTTGCCGAAAAGGACGGCAAGCTCTACATCATCGAGGTCAATCCCAGGGCAAGCAGAACCGTACCGTTCATCAGCAAGGCTTCGGGAGTCAACCTCATCGAGTGTGCGACGAAGGTCTGGCTGGGACAGAACCTGGTAAAACAGGGCCTCGTGAAACCGGGACAGGACATCGCCGAAGGCCACTGCATAACCGGATGGGCAATCAAGGAAGCCGTCTTCTCCTTCGACAGATTCGTCAACGTCGACCCGCAGCTGGGTCCCGAGATGAGGTCGACAGGTGAGGTCGTGGGCTTCGGAAGAAGCTTCGGCGAAGCCTATGCCAAGAGCCAGAACGGAGCAGGCAACGTACTTCCGACTGAGGGCAAGGTCATCATCAGCGTGAACAAGAAGGACAGGAAGACCATAGTCCCGATAGCCCTCGCCCTGCAGGAGATGGGTTTCCAGATCGCCGCGACAAGGGGAACGGCAAGTGATCTGTTCGACCAGGGCGTACTGACCGATGTTGTTCTCAAGACCCATGACGGACACCCCAACATCGTCGATATGATCAGGGCCCACAGGGTGGCCCTGGTGATCAACACCCCGATGGGTTTCCACTCGAGGCGAAGCGATGACGAGATCCGGTCGGAGGCCATGCGTAACAAGGTCCCCTACACCACGACCACCTCTGCAGCCAGCGCCGCAGTGGAGGCCATAAAGTACCTGGAGAGAAAAGAGTACATCGTCAGGGAACTGCCGAACAAATACTGAACCGAAGAAAAAGCCCTTGCAAAACAAACCTGCAAGGGCTCAAAAGGGCATAAAAAAAGCAGCAGGCGAGATTCGAACTCGTGTAGGCCACCTTGGCAAGGTGGTGCGTAACCACTACGCTACTGCTGCAAGACGAGATTGTTTATAGCATTTTTGCAGAACTTGCGCAATAGCTGATGTACTTTATTTTTTCGCTTGCACGGGAGACTTGGAAAAATGTCTGCCCAAGTAGTGGATTTCTTTCTGTAATTTCTATATATTTGTGAAGCGACATTTTTTCAAACGTTGAAAATCATAAGTTGAGAGGAATAGAAATGGAAATCAAGAAACTCGAGCACTCATCCGTGGAACTCACACTTACGCTCAGCGCAGCCACAATCGAGGAAGATTATTCAAAGACCATCAAGGACTATGCCAAGAAGCTCACACTCAAGGGCTTCAGACCCGGCAAGGCCCCTGTATCGCTTGTCGAGAGCAAATATGGTGAGGCCATCCGCGAAGAGGTCACATTCAAGCTCATGGAGAAGAACCTCCAGGATTCCTACAAGGACATGGATGCAAAGGACCGTCCGCTTCCCTACAGCACACCGGAACTTCAGAACGAGGATGCACTTCTGCCGTTCAAGCCCAACACAGACGTTACATACAGCGTCATCTACGATGTGCTTCCGACAGTCACCCTGCCCGAGTACAAGGGACTTGAGATCGAGTATCCCGCAAGACAGATCACCGATGCCGATGTCAACGCAGAGATCGAGAGACTCCGCGAGCAGAACGCCATGGTCATCACCAAGAACGGTGCAATCGCCGAGGGCGATATCGTCACAATCGACTATGCAGAGCTCGATGCCGACGGAAACGAGATGGCAGCCAACAAGAGAGACGACTTCACATTCACAGTCGGCAGCTCCTACAACTTCTACAAGCTGGACAAGGACCTTGTCGGCATGAAGAAGGGAGACGAGACAGTCATCGAGAAGACCTATGACGACGAGAGCGGCATGGGAAGCGATTATCTCGGAAAGACCGTGAAGATCAAGGTTGCAGTCAAGGAAGTCAAGTACAAGGAAGTCCCGGAGCTGGACGACGATTTCGCACAGGACGTCAAGGACGAGTACAAGACAGTCGACGACCTTCTGAAGGCCACAAGAAAGCAGCTTGAGGACAACGCAGAGGAAGGCAACAAGGCAGCCAAGCTCGACGCAGTAGTCAAGGCTCTGCTTGAGAAGACCGAGATCGATGTTCCCAAGAGCATGGTCGAGGCACAGCTCGAGCAGGATTGGCAGAACTTCATCTCCCGCTTCGGAATGAGCGAGGAGGATGTCCTGAAGATCATGGGTGCCCAGGGCGGCGGAAAGGAGAACTTCCTCGAGACCAGAAGAGCAGACACGATCCAGAACATCAAGGGTCAGCTGATCATCGAGCAGATCAAGGAAGAGCAGAAGTACGAGGTTTCCGAGGAGGAGATTGAGGCCGAGCTCAAGAACTACGGCGAGGACATCAACAAGGACAACCCGAACTACGAGTCCATGAAGATCTATGCCGAGGACGACGTCAAGTACAAGAAGGCCCGCGATCTTCTGCTTGAGAGCAACACATTCAAGCCCGTAGAGCCCAAGGAAGAGTCCGAGGAAAAGAAAGAGAACTGAGGTTTAAATGGATAGAGTGTCATCATATCTTGTTCCGACGGTAATAGAGCACAGTGGCCTTGGAGAAAGGGCCTACGACATCTACAGCAGACTGCTCAAGGAGCGCATCATCTTCCTGGACGGGGAGATCGATGACGCCGGGGCAGATCTTGTTGTGGCTCAGCTTCTGTTCCTGGAGAACGAGGATCCCAAGAAGGACATCTCCCTCTATATCAATTCTCCCGGCGGCAGCGTGACCGCAGGTCTGGCAATCTACGACACGATGCAGGTCATTTCCAGCGACGTGTCCACAATCTGCATGGGACAGGCGGCCTCCATGGCAGCCCTGATCCTTGCAGCCGGCGCTGAGGGCAAGCGCATGATCCTGCCTTCCGCAAGAGTCATGATCCATCAGCCTTGGGGCGGCGTACAGGGACAGGCTTCCGACGTCAGCATCCACGCCAAGGAAATCATCAGACTCAAGAAACTCTCGATCGATTATCTTGCAAGACATACCGGACAGACCGCCGAGAAGATCGCAGCCGACATCGAGCGCGACCACTTCATGACGGCCGAGGACGCAAAGGCCTACAACATCGTCGACAAGATACTTTACAAAGAGGTCTGACATGGCATTCGGAAAGAACAACAAATACTGCTCGTTCTGCGGAAGCTCAACCAACAGAATGGTCACCGGCCCCGGCGGAGTGACCATCTGCGAGAGCTGCGTGGACAGATGCCGCAGCATCCTCTACGACGACGAGGGCTCCGAGAAAGGCACAACCACAACTCACGCCCTGCCCGACAAGCTTCCCACCCCGCATGAGCTCAAGGAATATCTGGACGAGTATGTCATCGGTCAGGATCAGGCAAAGAAGATCCTGAGCGTTGCAGTCTACAACCACTACAAGAGAATCAAGTTTGAGAAGGACATCGAGCAGAACGACAACGTGTCCCTTGACAAGTCCAACATCCTGCTCATGGGACCCACCGGAACAGGAAAAACACTGCTTGCCAGAACCCTTGCCGCAAAGCTCAGCGTACCGTTCGCCATTGCCGACGCAACAACCATAACGGAAGCCGGATATGTCGGAGAGGACGTTGAAAACATACTGCTCAAGCTGATCCAGGCTGCCGATGATGACATTTCTGCCGCCGAGCACGGAATCATCTTCCTGGATGAGGTGGACAAGATCGCAAAGAAAGGCGAGAACGTATCCATCACCCGCGACGTATCAGGCGAAGGCGTCCAGCAGGCCCTTCTGAAGATAATCGAGGGCACGGTCGCCAGCGTCCCGCCCCAGGGCGGAAGAAAGCATCCCAACCAGGAGATGCTCAAGATCGATACCCGCAATATCCTGTTCATCTGCGGCGGAGCATTCGTCGGACTGGACAAGATCATCGAGAAGAGACTCGGAACCTCCGAGATCGGATTCGGAAAGAGCCACACCGACAGCAGGGAAAAGGATCTTGCCACCCTCTATGCCAACGTGCTTCCCGACGACCTGATCAAGTTCGGTCTGATTCCCGAGTTCATCGGAAGACTGCCCATCCACGTTTCCCTCAACGACCTCAAGGTCGAGGATCTCAAGCGCATCCTCACCGAGCCCAAGAACTCCATCATCAGGCAGTATCAGGCCACCATGAAGCTGGACAATGTCGAGCTTGAGTTCACGGATGATGCC
>CAKJZO010000111.1 GCA_918298275.1 Spirochaetota bacterium
GGCAATTATGTTTCCGCCTATGGCCGCCTGGATCGGAATCTTGAACTGATGACGAGGAATCTCTTCCTGCAGCCTTTCGCAGGCCTGTCTTCCGCGAGCGGCTGCATTATCCCTGAAAACAAGCATGCTCAGGGCATCACAGGCCTCTCCGTTTACCAGGATGTCCATTCTCACGAGGTCGGTTTTCCTGTAGCCGATGACCTCGTAGTCGAATGAGGCATAGCCTCTGGAAACTGACTTAAGTCTGTCATAGAACTCGAAGAGGACCTCTGCAAGAGGCATCTCGTAGATGAGCTCCACACGCTTGGTGTCAATATAGTTCAGACTGGTCTGCACTCCGCGCTTTTCCATGCAGAGGGTTATTATCTGTCCCACATAGGCGGTGGGTGTGATTACACTGGCCTTTATGTAAGGTTCCTCGGCATAGTCGATACGGACCTGATCCGGATAATCCAGCGGATTGTCCACCTCGATCATCTCGCCGTTCTTCATGTAGATATGGTAGCGGACCGACGGGCTGGTCAGGACAATCGACAGGCCGAACTCACGCTCGATGCGCTCCTGAACGACCTCCAGATGGAGCATACCCAGAAAACCGCACCTGAATCCCTGTCCCAGAGCTATCGAACTGTCCTTCTCATATACCAGGGAGGCATCGTTGAGCTTGAGCCTCTCGATGGCATCCAGAAGATCCTCGTAATCATTGGTATCGACCGGATAGATCGAGCTGAACACGACCGGCTTGACATCCTTGAAGCCTTCGCACGGCTCATCTGCAGGATTGGACGAAAGGGTTACGGTATCACCTACCCTGATGTCGCTTATGTTCTTGATACCTGCAATGAAGTAACCGACATCACCCGAGTTCAGGGTTCTGGTCCTCACCAGGTTCAGCTGGAAGATTCCGACCTCTTCGACCTTGTAGGTGGCGTGGCTGTTCATGAACATGATTTCATCGCCTTCGCTTACCTTTCCCTCGAAGATACGGAAGTGAACGATAACACCCCTGTAGGGGTCATAATGACTGTCGAATATCAGGGCCTTGAGAGGCTTTGAGGAATTCTCGTCCGGTGCGGGAATGTATTCGACGATGGCTTCATAGAGATCATCGACACCTTCTCCGGTCTTTGCCGATACCTTCTGGACCATGTCTATGTCCAGACCCAGGTCATGATCGATCTGCTCCAGACAGGACGGGATATCGGCGCTGGCAAGGTCAATCTTGTTTATTACGGGAATGACCTCGAGGTTGTGGTCCATGGCCATGTAGAGGTTGGCCAGGGTCTGAGCCTCCACACCCTGGGATGCGTCTATCAGAAGAAGAGCACCTTCACAGGAACTGATTGCCCTCGAAACCTCGTAGGAAAAGTCTACGTGACCCGGAGTATCTACCAGGTTCAGCTCATAGAGTTCCCCGTTTTTTGCGGTATAGGGAATTGTGACTGCCTGACTCTTGATGGTGATTCCTCGCTCACGCTCGATGTCCATGTTGTCCAGGATCTGGGTCTGCTCGGGACCTCTTGTGGTCACAAGGCGGGCCTTCTCTATGAACCTGTCGGCAAGTGTGGACTTGCCGTGATCGATGTGGGCGATGATGCAGAAGTTTCTCTTGTGCGCGGAATCAACCATGACTTACCTCAGAGGATATCGGAATTCTTCGGACCGACGGCTTCGAATCCGAGAAGCTCGCGGACCTCATTGTCATCGAGGGTCTCACGTGCGACAAGAGCCTGGGCAAGCTTGTCAAGCTGATCCTTGTGCTCGGTGAGGATCCTGGTGGCATCGTCCATACACTCGGAAAGGATCTTGCGGATCTGTTCGTCGATCTTGGATGCAGTCTCGTCGCTGAAATCCTTGTGCTGTGCAATCTCACGGCCGAGGAAGAGCGGCTCGCCTTCGGAACCGAGGCTGATGAATCCCAGGTCGCTCATGCCCCACTCCGTTACCATACGGCGTGCGATATCGGTTGCCTGCTTTATGTCGGAACTGGGACCGGTTGAAGTCTGACCGTTGAGGATACGCTCGGCGATGTAACCGCCCATGGCCATCTTGATGTGGCTCAGAAGCGCGCTTCTCTTGAGGTAGGACTGATCATTCTCCGGAAGTCCCATCGTCACACCGCCTGCATTGCCGTGCGGAATGATGGTGACCTTGTACAGCGGATCGATATCAGGCAGATAGTAGAACAGAAGAGCATGGCCGCTTTCATGGTATGCGGTAAGCAGCTTGTCTTCCGGTGTCATGACATGGCTCTTCTTTGCAACACCGAGGACCATTTTGTCCCTGGCCTGCTCGAAGTCTGCCATAGTGACTGTCTTGCGGTTCTGTCTGGTGGCAAAGAGTGCTGCTTCGTTGACGAGGTTTGCGAGATCGGCTCCGGAAGCACCCGGAGTAGCACGTGCGATCCTCTTGAGATCGACCTCCGGATCGGTCTTGACGTGGGATGCATGGATCTTGAGTATGTCTTCCCTCTCGTTGATATCGGGAAGAGTGATGGAAACCTGTCTGTCGAATCTGCCCGGTCTGAGAAGAGCAGGATCCAGGACGTCGGCTCTGTTGGTAGCAGCGATGACGATGACTCCGCTTGTTGTGTCAAAACCGTCCATCTCAACCAGGATCTGGTTCAAGGTCTGCTCTCTTTCATCATGGCCTCCGCCGAGTCCGCTGCCTCTGGAACGTCCGACTGCATCGATTTCATCAATGAAGAGAATACACGGGGCATGCTTTCTGCCCTGGTCGAAGAGGTCTCTTACACGGGCTGCTCCCATTCCGACGAACATCTCGACGAAATCCGAACCGCTGGTATGGAAGAACGATACCCCGGCCTCGCCCGCAACGGCCTTGGCAATGAGGGTCTTTCCTGTTCCCGGAGGACCTACAAGAAGTACGCCCTTGGGAATCTTCGCACCGATTTCGGTATATCTCTTGGGGTTCTTGAGGAACTCGACTACTTCCTGCAGCTCGTACTTGGCCTCTTTCTGACCTGCAACATCATTGAGTTTGATCTTTATGTCCTTGTCGGTGTACTGCTTGGCATGGCTCTTTCCGAACTGCATCATCTGTCCGCCGCCTGAAGTCTGGCGGAGGAGCATGATGGTGAATCCGATGAAGATTATCCACGGCAGAAGCTCGAGGACTATCGCCAGGATCGAAACATCTGCCTCGGAACCCACGATCTCGACATTGTGATCCTCAAGGAGTTTCAAAAGGTCATCATCCCTGTACGGGATCCTGGTCTTGTATTCCGATCCGTCGAACAGAGTGAATATAACGGTCGTGCTGTTCTTGATGTTGACACCGTAGACCTTGCCGTTCTCCACCGCGCTCTTGAATGCCGAATAGGAAACCTCCGAAGTATTGTTGTTGGAGGTGAAGATCGTCAGTGCAAACAGGATAATGAGTGCTGCAAAGATAATCAGACCGATTCTGTTCTTGCGGGATCTGAACGGACTGTTGGGACCCTGTCCCTGCCCCTGACTTGGCTTCTGCTGTCCGGGACCCTTGTTCTGGTCCGAAGTTCCTCTGGGTCTCCAGTAGGAATCGGCATCCTTGTTCTGAGAGGAACCGTTCTTTTGGTTATCGTTTCCGGAGTTCGGAGCATCCGACTGCAGGCCTGCAAAGCTGTCCGGCTTCACATGCTGCATCTCATCATACGGAGTTTCCTTCCAGAAGGCTTTGGCACTGTCGTTGCTTTCAGCAGGAGTCTCCCGGGGAGTCTCCGTCTGCTCTTTTTCGATATTCTCTTCAGGAACGTTGTTCTGAAGGTCGTTTTCTCTGTCGTTGTTGTCCATTATGTTAACCTTTAGTGACAATATATAAAGGAAAAGCCTTTGGGGCAAGAGAAGTTCTGAACTTCACACAAATTCTATCTTTGCCTCCCCAGATTCGGCCGAATACTGCACATAAACCATCATTGTCTTCGATTACGGGAACACGGCATCTGAGGGAAGCGGGAATTCCCATGTCCTGAAGCAGACGCTTGACCAGCTTGGAACCGTCCTTGAGCCGGATCCTGTCGCCCAGTCTCGCAAATCGGATCCTGACATCGGAAGCAAAACAATCCGGATCAAGTCTGATGGATTTCTCATCCCCGAGCTCCCCGGCCTGAGCAGAACTTGTCAGATAC
>CAKJZO010000112.1 GCA_918298275.1 Spirochaetota bacterium
GCCGATTACGACTGCCATGGCCGAAACTGCGATCTTCTCGCAGATTCCGACCGCCTTCATTCCGATGAAGACCACGCTTGCGGCAAGCACGTAGTAGACTAGCATGGCTACTCTGGTGTTCCAGCCGAACCATGTGGTGAACACCGCGGCGCTTCCTGCGATGAAGCCGCTGACGTTCAGCAGGACGGACAGTCCCAGCATCGCAAAGGCAAATGCAGTGAAGATTTTCTTGAGCTTACCCTTGAAGAGCTCGACCTCGAAGCACTTTATGAACTGCTTCCCGCCGTTGTTCAGCGAGAGCTCTGCAATCATCAGGTGCATGACAAGATTTATCGCATAGGCGATTGCCACAATCAGCAGGATGTCCAGCCAGGATGTCCTGGATGCGATGTACGGTACGGCCAGAATTCCGCTTCCTACTCCATGGCCTACGATGATGCTTGTGGCCTCGAAGAATGTGAGCTTGGATTCGCTCTCGATTGCTACTGCGTTTTCATTGGTTTCCATGGCTCTTAGGCTAAACCATTTGGCTTGCAGTGGCAACAGGAGATACCGGTCGGAATGTGCAGGAACTTAAGAGTATTAATATTGCGTAGCGCGCACGAAACATTGTAAGATGTACGAGTGATTTATGATCTTCAGAAAGGAAGCCTTCTAAAGAGGGCTTCTGCGTTTCTTCTAGACGCAATTCTTCTCGTCATCATCGCCGTGGGCTTTGCCTTTGCCCTTTCGGCAATTCTGGATTACAGCAAATACAGCGACATATATTCAAACGGCATCGAGCGTTATTCGAAGCAGTACGGAGTGGACTTCGAGAGCATCGTTTCTCAAGCCGATTTCGAGGCTCTGACGGATGCGGAGAGGCAGAACTACGAGGCTGCCGTCAATGCGATGAACGAGGATGAGGACATTCTCAATGCGCTCAATGCCATCGTCAAGATGATCGTCACACTCACGTCGGTATCGGTCTTTCTTGCGTATGCGGTCATCGAGTTCGTGCTGCCGTTGATCTTCAAGAACGGACAGACCGTGGGAAAGAAGGTCTTCGGGCTGGGCGTGATGCGCACCAACGGGGTGAAGATCAGCGTGAGGGCTCTCTTCGTGAGGACTTTCCTGGGCAAGTACGTCGTGGAGACCATGGTGCCGGTTCTGGTGGCCATGATGATCATATTCAATGCCATCGGTGTTATGCCCAGCCCCGGGCTGTTCGGACCTATCATCGTGCTGGCGCTGCTGATTGCTCAGATTGTGCTGGTTTCTGTCACGAAGACCAATTCCATGCTACATGACATGATCGCCGACTGCGTGGTTGTGGACCTGGCAAGCCAGATGATCTTCGACAGCGACCAGGCCAGGGTGGATTACATTACGAAAAAGGATGCCGAGGAGGCAGCCAGAAGTCCATATTGAAAACGGGAATCTAAAACAAAAGGATAGAGGTATGAAAGTAGAGTTACAGAATCTGACAAAGCAGTTCATGAGCAGACACAGGGCGGGGGAGATAGTCACCGCAGTGAACAATTTCACCTTCACCATTCCGGATGGTAAACTGGTGGGTCTTCTCGGACCTTCAGGCTGCGGAAAGAGCACCACGCTCTACATGATCTGCGGTCTGCAGAAGCCTACGAGCGGTAAGATCTTCTTCGGTGAGGACGATGTCACCCAGCTTCCGCCGGAGAACAGGGGAGTCGGTCTGGTTTTCCAGAACTATGCCCTTTATCCCCACATGACGGTAAAGCAGAACATCCTGTTCCCGCTTCAGAACCTCAAGGGAGCCGACAAGCTGACCAAGGAGCAGATGCTCGAGCGTGCCTACGAATGTGCGAAGATCGTTCAGATTGATGAACTGATGGACCGCAAGCCCAGCGAGCTTTCAGGCGGACAGCAGCAGAGAGTCGCCATTGCCAGAGCACTTGTAAAGATGCCCAGAGTCCTTCTCCTGGACGAGCCGCTCTCGAACCTTGATGCAAGACTCAGGCTCCAGACCAGAGAGGAAATCAAGAGAATCCAGAAAGAGACGAAGATCACGACGGTTTTCGTTACACATGACCAGGAAGAGGCCATGAGCATTTCCGACATGATCGTCGTCATGAAGCTCGGTGTTGTCCAGCAGATCGGAAAGCCCCAGGATGTCTACAACAGCCCGGCCAACCTGTTCGTCGCGAAGTTCCTCGGAACACCTCCCATCAACGTGTTCGGCGGTGAAGTGAAGGGCGGCAAGCTCTGCATCGGAGGCGAGGAAGTCCTGGACGTCGCAGGTGTCTCGGACCGCAAGGTCTATGTGGGAATCAGGCCGGAAGGCTTCATCCTTAGGGAAGACGGCCCGTTCACATGCAAGCTCCAGAACGTTGAGGTCATGGGCCGCGATGTCAGCATCGTTGCCACCAACAACGCCTCGGAGAACCCGATCATCCGCGCAATCATAGATGCAGACAACCTTGTTGATACAGATGCCGAGAACGTCCGCTTCGCACTCAAGCCAAACAAGGTCTTCCTCTTCGACAAAGAGACGGAAGAGAGAATCTATCTCGATGGTCAGAAGCCGACCGAAATCCCCAGGTAAGGAGCGCTCATGGCAAACAACAGCATGGTTGAAAGCAGGCACCCCTGGAAAGCCTGGATCTATCTGGCCCCGGCCATTGCGCTGCTATTGGTCTTCACGGTCTGGCCCATCATCAATACGGTGAGAATGGCCTTCCTGGAGAACTACAGCGGCCTCAAGTCCGTCGGAGGCACGACATTCAAGTTCGGTATAGGAA
>CAKJZO010000113.1 GCA_918298275.1 Spirochaetota bacterium
GAGGAGAGGAACACCGAAGGCATAGTTCCCTCCATGTCCGTCAAGGAAAACATTATCCTCAAGGACAGTGAAAGCGAGCGCTTCTCCAAAAACCACATTCTCAGGAACAAGGTCATCGAAGAGGCCTCAAACAAGGCAAAAGAAGATTTCGACATCAGGTGCCCTGGCATCCATACCGCAGCCGGTTCCCTTTCCGGAGGAAACATCCAGAAGGTCATCCTGGCAAGGGAGATTTCCAGAAACCCGAAGTTCCTGGTCTGCGTCTACCCCATCAGGGGACTGGATATGGGAGCTGCGGAGTTCATCCACAAAGAGCTTCTTCAGCTTCGCAGACAAGGTGTCGGAATCCTGCTGATCAGCGAGGAGCTGGAAGAGATAATGAACCTGAGCGACCGCATCGCAGTCATCTTCAAAGGCCGCAACCAGGCGGTTCTGGAACGAGGGGAAGCAACTACCGAACGACTCGGCATTCTCATGGCAGGAGTGGAAGAAGATGAATAACTACAAGCTGATATACAAGATCTCCGTCATCATAGTAGCCGTCCTCATCGCCCTGCTGGTCGGAGCCATCATCATCCTGGCCGTAGGCGATGACGTATTCAAGACCTACTGGATCATCATTTCCATGCCTTTCAAGAACATGAGGTCCTTCAGCGAGGTTCTGATAAGGATGATACCGCTTCTGATAGTTGCCCTGGGAATATCGGTCAGTTCCAGATGCGGAATAATCAACATCGGCGCCGAAGGCCAGATGTACATGGGAATCATAGCCTCGACGATAGTGGCAACCAACTGTCAGGGTCTTCCCAAGTTCATCGTGGTTCCGCTGTGCATCCTTGCGGGAGCCGTGGCAGGAGGGCTCTACGGATTCATACCCGGCTGGCTCAAGGCCAAGCTGGAGGTCAGCGAGCTGCTCTCGACGGTCATGCTCAACTATGTGGCTGCCCAGTTCTTTGCATTCTGCATCCGGGTTCCCCTTTTGGACCCCAATGAGAAATCTGGAACCCCGATGAGCAGAAGAATTGCTGAAAATGCTACATTATCAAAGCTTTTCAGAGGTATGTCGCTTCATCAGGGCATCTTTTTGGCAATAATACTGGTTGTTGTAATCTACATCCTGATGTTCAAGACAACCTGGGGATACAAGATGAGGGCCGCCGGAGCTTCCAGCAGGGCCGCACGCTACGGAGGAATCAACGTAAGCAAGTATCTGATCATATCGATGGTGATTTCTGGAGCCTGCGCAGGCATGGCCGGCGCAGTCGAGTTGATGGGAGTCCAGAGCCGCGCGGTTGCCGGAATGACAAGCGGCTACGGTTTCTCCGGCGTGGTCGTCGCGCTCTTCGGCGCACTTCATCCGTTCTGGATCGTGCCGGCATCGTTCTTCTTCGGGATACTGCTCTTCAGCCAGGTCAACCTGCAGATACTGACAAGCGTTCCGCCGAACCTGGTAAAGGCGCTGCAGGGCCTGATAATCCTGATCATAGTTGCAGTCCAGATGGTTATCTCCAACCCCTATTCCATCGAACGGTTCCGAAAGCGGTTCTTCTCGAAGGCCAAGACATCGAGAAAGGAGGCATGACATGGATTTCATAGTAAACACGCTTACACTTACGGTCCGTTTTGCAGTAACCCTGATGATTGCCTCCATGGGTGAGATGTTCAATCAAAAAGCCGGAATATTCAACCTCGGCTGCGAAGGCATTATGAGTGTCGGAGCCTTCCTGGGAATGCTTATCCCGTTCTCCATGGTCGGAGCCGGAACCGCACCGGGATACATAAACATCCTGGGTCTGGTGGTCGCCACGGTCTGCGGAGCCCTTCTGGGTCTGCTCTTCGGAATAATAGTCATCACATTCCGCGCCCCCCAGGGCATTGCAGGCATAGGCATGCAGATGTTCGGCGTGGGCCTTGCGGGAACCTTCTTCAGGTCCTTCATCGGCGGAACACAGTCAATCACCGGAATCTCGGCTTTCGAGATTCCCCTGCTCTCCAAGATCCCGGTCATCGGAAAGATATTCTTCACCCACAACCCGGTAGTCTATTTCGCCTACCTTCTGGTACCGGTGGCATGGTATGTCATCTTCAAGACACCGTGGGGTCTCAAGGTCAGAGCCGTAGGAACACATCCGAGGGCAGCCGATTCGCTGGGAATCAACGTCACCAGGATCCGCTATGAAAGCCTTGCAGTCGGCGGAGCCATGGCAGGCTTTGCAGGAGCATTCCTGACGCTTTGCCAGGCCAAGATGTTCAATGCAGAGATCATCAACGGCCGCGGATTCATCGCCGTCGCGCTCGTGTACTTCGGCCAGTGGCATCCAATCAAGATATTCCTCGGCGCCCTGCTCTTCACGTTCGCACAGACCCTGCAGACGCAGATCCAGATCTTCGTGCCGCAGTTCCAGTACTATGAGTTCCTCACGATGCTGCCCTACCTGCTTGTCATCGTGGTTCTTGCCTTCAACCGCAAGTCCAACAGACTCGGACCGTCGGCTCTGGGCAAGGCTTTCAACAGGGAGATGAGAGTGTGACTTTCAATCTCAGGGTAAACGGACAGACGGTAACAGCTCCGAAAGACAAGAAGCTCATACGCTTCCTGCGCGATGACCTTCGGCTCACATCCGTAAAAGACGGATGCTCCGAAGGCGCGTGCGGTGCTTGTACCATCATCATAGACGGCAAGGCCACGAGAGCCTGCTCCGTGCTTGTTTCCGAAGTCCGGAACTCTGAGATCATCACTGTAGAGGGGCTTTCCCAAAGAGAGAAGGATATCTTCACGGACGCCTTCGGACAGGCAGGTGCCGTACAGTGCGGCTTCTGCACGCCCGGAATGGTGATGTGCGCCAAGGCCCTCCTTGACGTGAACCGCAATCCTTCCGAGCTCGACATCCGCCACGCAATCAGGAACAACATCTGCCGCTGCACGGGCTATGCCAAGATAGTCAAGGCCATCGAGCTTGCCGCGGCGATGCTGCGAGAAGAGGACTGCCGCTCGCAGGTCCTGGACGACAGGAGCTGGAAGGTAGGAAAGAGCGTTCCACGCGTTGATGTAAGGGACAAGGTCACCGGCAGCGGGATCTACCCCGATGACATCTACATCGAGGGCATGCTCTTTGCCGTGGCCGTAAGAAGCAAGTATCCCAGGGCCCGTGTCGTGAGCATAGACAAGACCCTGGCCCTTGACGTTCCGAGGGTGGTCGACATCTTCACTGCCGAGGACATCCCCGGAACGGTTAAGGTCGGACACCTCAAGCGCGACTGGGATGCAATGATTCCCGTAGGCCAAATCACCCGTTATGTCGGGGATGTGATCTGCCTCGTAGCGGCAGAAACCTATGAGGCTGCGCTTAAGGCTTCCAAGCAGGTCAAGGTCATGTACGAGGAGCTTCCATTCGTACGCAATCCCTATGAAGCGATGAAAGACGATGCCCCGAAAGTCCATGATAGCGGCAATTTGTTGGGGCATACCCACATAAAAAGGGGCGATATCGATCAGGCGCTGAAGAATTCGAAATACGTTCTTTCCGAGAAATTCTCCACCCCGTGGACCGAGCATGCCTTTCTTGAGACCGAGTGTGCAGTCTCCGTCCCCACCGAGGACGGAGGGGTCAAGATATACTCAACCGACCAGGGCGTCTACGATACAAGGCGCGAGACCGCGCCGATGCTGGACCTGCCCGAGGAAAAGGTCAGGGTCGAGAACTGCTATGTAGGCGGAGCCTTCGGAGGCAAGGAGGACGTTACCGTCCAGCACCTGAGCGCCCTTGTGGCATACCTTACCAAGCGCCCCTGCAAGATGAAGCTCAGACGAAGCGAGAGCATCAAGGTCCACCCAAAGCGCCATCCGATGGATATGGAGATGACCTTGGGCTGCGACGAGAACGGAATCATCCAGGGCCTCAGGGCAAAGATCATAGCCGATACCGGCGCCTATGCCTCTTTGGGAATCCCGGTTTTGCAGAGGGCCTGTACCCATGCATCGGGACCCTACAACTATCAGAACATCGAGATAGACGGCTATGCCTACTACACCAACAATCCGCCTGCAGGTGCATTCAGGGGCTTCGGAGTCACTCAAAGCTGCTTTGCCTTGGAGAGTCTTCTGAACCATATGGCGGATAAAATTGGTCTCGACCATTGGGAGATCAGGTTCCGCAATGCCATCAGACCCGGACAAAGCCTTCCCAACGGTCAGATCGTTGACGAATCGACAGGCCTTGTGGAGACGCTTCTTGCCGTCAAGGATCAGTTCTATGCCCACGAGCACGTGGGAATCGCCTGTGCCATGAAGAATGCCGGCGTGGGAGTCGGTCTTCCGGACTACGGAAGGGTCCGCCTTGAAGTCAGGTACGGCAAGGTGATCATCCACTGCGGGGGCTCCTGCCTGGGACAGGGACTGTGCACCGTCCTGAAGCAGATAGTTTGCGATGTAACGGGTCTGGAGAAAGACATCGTGGAGGAGGAGAAATCCAATACCGCAAGCGCCCCGGACAGCGGAACATCGTCGGGTTCCAGACACACCACGGTATCCGGCGAGGCGGCAAGACGTGCAGCCCTGAAACTCAAGGAGGCCCTGGAAAAAGACAGCCTCGACAAGCTTGAGGGCTGCGATTTCTACGCCGAGTACCTTGCCCAGACCGATCCGTTCGGCTCTGACCTCCCCCACCCCAAGAGCCATGTCGCCTACGGCTATGCCACGCAGATATGCATACTTGAGCAGTCGGGACAGCCGACACACAAGATCCTGAAGATAGTCGCCGCCCATGACGTTGGCAAGGCGATAAACCCGACCAACATCGAGGGCCAGATCGAGGGCGGAGTCGTGATGGGCATGGGCTATGCCCTCAAGGAGCAGTATCCTCTCGAGAACTGCGTCCCCACCGCCCGCTACGGTTCGCTGAGGCTGTTCAGGGCCGACGAAGTACCGCAGATAGAACCGCTGATTGTCGAGCGCGAGGGCCTGAACGTAGCCGGAGGCGCAATCGGCCTGGGAGAGATTGTCTCAATCCCCACTGCCCCGGCGATCGCCGATGCCTACTACAGCTTCGACGGTATCCCGCGAACCAGCCTTCCGATCCAGGGCACCCCGTATGAGGATGTCATGGAGAAGCAGATAACCCGCAAGAGCCGAACCCTCGTGGTCAACAACGATGCCCGCTGCATCGGATGCATGGAGTGCGTGCATGCCTGCGCCCAGTTCTACTTCCGCACCATAAAGGCATCAATGGCCTTCATGCGCGTCACCGAGCGCAGGGGAATCGGAAACAAGAGCGATATCCAGGGCACCATTACGCGCCCCGTGGTTTGCATACAATGCGGCAAATGTGCTAAAGTCTGCCCTGTCGGGGCAATAAGGAAGAACCTCTACGGAGCCTATGTCGTGGACATCAGGATGTGCATCAACTGCGGCAAGTGCCGCGAGGCATGTCCGTTCGGAGTCATGGTAGAGGATACTGACATCAACGCAACCAAGAAGTGCCTTGCCTGCGGAGAATGCGCCAAGGCCTGTCCGATGGGCGTATTGAGTGTGTATATTCCTCCCAGACCCCTGACAGAGGATGAAAGAAAATGATCGAGAAGCTACCTGATTTCAAAGCTCAGCTTGAAGAGCTGGACAAGAGGCTTTCGGAGCCCGATGTCATGAAGGACATGTCCCAGTACAAGAACCTCATGCTCGAGAGAAGCCACATCGTCCCCATAGTCGAGGAGCTTTCGAACCTCAAGTCCCTGATGGAGAACCTCGAGGATAACGAGGCCTTATCCCACGAAGATGATGAAGAAATCGCAGCTATGGCCAAGGAAGAGATACCTGTTCTAAAGGAAAAGATCGAACAGAGCGAGAGACGCTGCAAGATGCTCCTCATCCCGCCCGATCCTCTTGAGGGCAAGAACATAATCATGGAGATCCGCGCCGGCACGGGCGGAGAGGAAGCAGCCCTGTTTGCAGCAGACCTCTACAGGATGTACTCCTACTACGCCGAATCCATGCACTGGAAGATCCAGGAGATAGACTCCAACACAACCGAGCTCGGAGGCTACAAGGAAATAATCCTCTCCATCAGCGGAAAGGATGTCTACGGCAGCCTCAGATGGGAAAGCGGAGTCCACCGCGTCCAGAGGGTTCCCGAAACCGAAAGCGGAGGAAGGATCCACACCTCTGCAGTCACGGTCGCGGTTCTCCCCGAGGCAGAGGAAACCGAAATCGACATCAGGCAGGAAGACCTCAGAATCGATGTCATGCGCGCCGGCGGCCCGGGCGGACAGTGCGTCAACACAACCGAAAGCGCCGTGAGAATCACGCACATTCCCTCAGGTCTTGTGGTCATCTGCCAGAACCAGAAGTCCCAGCTTCAGAACAAGGTCGAGGCAATGAGGGTCCTCAGATCCAGGCTCTACGACCTCGAGGCGGGGAAGAAAGCCAAGGAGCGTGCTGAGGAAAGAAAGAACCAGGTCGGAAGCGGAGACAGAAGCGAGCGAATCCGCACCTACAACTTCCCGCAGAACAGACTCACCGACCACAGGATAAATCTAACTCTCTACAAGCTGGATCTGATCATGGAAGGGCAGCTGCAGGATGTCATAGAGGCCCTGAAGGTCGCTGCCGGAGAGCAGGCCCTCAAGGAAGCCACGTGACGCTGAAACAGTTCTACACACAGACGGTCTCCTCAATCGGCACGACGGATGCCAGGGCACTGATAATGCATTTCCTGGACCTGGACGGAACCCGATTCGTACTGGATATGGACAGGGAAATTTCCCCTGAGAAACTGAAGACACTTGAGCAGGCCGTCAGACGGAGAATCGACGGAGAGCCTGTTGCCTACATAACCGGGGAGCGGGGCTTCTTCGAGAACACCTTCAAGGTCTCCCCTGCCACACTCATTCCAAGAGCTGACACGGAAATTCTGGTTGAAGATGCGATTGCGGAGATTTCCAAGAGGTTCTCCGACCGAAAAGAAATCCGGATCCTGGATCTCTGCTGCGGCACCGGATGCATCGGCATCTCCGTGGCAAAGGCCCTTTCCGGCAGGTTCGATAAGATCGATCTGACTCTCTCGGACATCAGCGAAGAAGCTTTGTCCGTCTGCAGAGAAAATGCAGAAACGATAATCTCTGAGCAGAATATAGCTGTAAATATCATAGGTTCAAACCTGTTTGAGAGCATTGTAGAGCATTCATTTGATGCAATCCTCTCCAACCCGCCATACATCAGAAAGGATGTCATACCAACCCTGGAGAAGCAGGTCCTGTTCGAGCCGGTCCTTGCCCTTGACGGCGGCGCGGACGGGCTGGATTTCGTACGCTTGATTTCCGAAAATGCAAAAAGCCGCCTGACCGAAGGCGGCCTGATCGAGATGGAAATCGGCTACGACCAGGGCCATGAGGCCTTGTCCATAATGCAGGAATGCGGCTACCGGCAGACAGCGATAATCAGGGACCTTGAAAACTGCGACCGGGTGGTCAAAGCTATCTTGTAAAAGCCTTCGATTAGTTATATTAGTATTCTTTGTGAATGAAGAACTGATTTCGGCTTTTCTGAACAAGATCAGAAAAGGTTACAATGACGAGGATTTCTCCAAGATACGCATGGCTGCAGAGTATGCGGACCAGATGCACGGCGACCAGAAGCGCAAGAGCGGCGAGCCCTACATCATCCACCCTCTTGCAGTTGCCGAGACGCTTGCACTTCAGCTGAACATGGATTGCGACACCGTCTGTGCGGGACTTCTGCACGATGTCATCGAGGACACCGGCGCGACCGAAGCGGATGTCGAGGAGAAATTCGGACACAATGTCTGCGAGTTGGTCCAGGGTGTCACCAAGATTGCGACCATCAAGAGCCAGAGCAGAAGCGTAGCCGAAGCCGAAACCATCCGCAAGATGTTCATCGCCATGAGCAAGAACATGCCGGTCATCATCATCAAGCTGGCAGACAAGCTTCACAACATGCGCACGCTGCAGTTCATGGACCCCGTCAGGGCCAAGGAAATTGCAAGCGCATGTCTGGACATCTACGCTCCCCTGGCAGACAGGCTCGGTATCTCGTGGATGAAGGCAGAGCTCGAGGACCTGAGCCTGAAGATGCTCAAGCCCGATACCTTCAACTACATCCAGGAATACCTGCAGTCCAAGCGCGGCGAGTACAACAAGTACCTCGACACGGTCAAGAGAAAGATCGCCAACGCCTGCATAGACAACGGAATCAAGAACATCAAGATCACCTCCCGCGAGAAGCACATCTACTCCATCTACATGAAGATGAAGAAGCGCCGCAAGGAGCTGGACGAGATCTTCGACATCCTCGGCGTCAGGGTAATCTGCAACACGGTGACCGAATGCTACACCCTGGTCGGAATCATCCACCAGCTGTGGCCGCCGATGGAAGGCCGCTTCAAGGACTACATCGCCATGCCCAAGGCCAACAACTACCAGAGCCTGCACACAACCATCATGGGAATGAACGGCGTCATCCTCGAGGTCCAGATCAGAACCTACGAGATGGACAAGATCGCCGAGTTCGGTGTCGCCTCGCACTGGGTCTACAAGGCCGAGAGCGGTTCTGGCGCAAGCAGCCAGAGCTGGGTGAGCATGGACAGCCAGCAACTTTCCAGAATCGCCACAAAGCTCAAGAACTGGAACTCCGAGATCGAGCAGAACGACTCGTTCATGGATGAGATCAAGGGCGAGCTTCTCAAG